>NZ_AODQ01000139.1 GCF_000348925.1 Cesiribacter andamanensis AMV16
AAAATTAATGCGCCTCCAGCCAGTTGGGGCCGGTACCCAGGCCTACCTCCAGGGGTACGGGCAGCTCTACGGCCGTGCTCATAAAGAGGGGGATATGCTCTTTGAGCAGCGCTACCTCGCTCAGGTGGGCATCAAACACCAATTCGTCATGCACCTGCAGCACCAGGCGGCTTTTGAGCTTCTGGCTCCGCATCCAGCGGTGTATGTTGATCATGGCTAGCTTGATGATATCGGCCGCCGAACCCTGAATGGGGGCATTGATGGCGTTGCGCTCGGCAAAGCCCCGCACGGTCTGGTTGCGGCTGTTGATGTCGCGCAGGTAGCGGCGGCGACCCATGATGGTCTCCACATACTCCTGTTCCCGGGCTTTTTCAATACTTTCGTCCATGTACTGCTTCACGCCCGGAAATTCCTGAAAGTAGGCCTCTATGATATCGGAAGCTTCCTTACGCGGGATGTTGAGGCGCTGGGCCAGGCCAAAGGCTGATATGCCGTAGATAATGCCAAAGTTGGCCGTTTTGGCCTTGCGGCGCATGTCGCTGTCTACCTCCTCCAGAGGCACCTTAAAGATCTTGGCAGCGGTGGTGGCGTGGATATCCCGCCCCTCCCTAAAGGCCTCTACCATGGCGGCATCTTTGGCAAAACCGGCCATCAGGCGAAGCTCTACCTGGCTGTAGTCGGCCGAAAGCAGCGTAAACTCTTCATTGCGCGGCACAAAGGCCTTGCGAATCTCCCGCCCCCGCTCGGTGCGGATGGGGATGTTCTGCAGGTTGGGATTGGTGGAGCTAAGGCGGCCGGTGGCAGCTACCGTTTGGTTAAAGGAAGTATGCACCCGGCCATCGCGCGGGCTGATAAGCTTGGGCAGCGCATCAATGTAGGTGCTGCAGAGCTTGGTCAGCTGGCGGTATTCCAGAATATGCTTTACAATGGGGTGCTCATCGGCCAGCTTGATCAGGATCTCCTCGCCGGTAGCGTACTGCCCGGTTTTGGTGGTTTTGGGCTTTTTGATGAGCTGCAGTTTATCGAACAGGATCTCGCCCAGCTGCTTGGGCGAGCCGATGTTGAACTCCTGCCCGGCTTCTTCATACACCTGCTTTTCCAGCTCCCGGGCCTCCAGGTCCATCTGCACCGACAGCTCCTTGAGGGCTTCGGTATCTACCCGGATGCCGTTGTACTCCATTTCGGCCAGCACATGGATCAGGGGGGCCTCTACCTCTTCATACAGCTTCAGCAGTCCCTCCTGCTTTAGCTTAGGGCTCAGGGTTTTCTCCAGCTGCAGGGTAATGTCGGCATCTTCGGCGGCATACTCCTTGATGGCTTCCAGCGGCACCTCCCGCATGGTCTTCTGGTCTTTGCCCCGCGGGCCGATCAGTTCGGTAATGCTTACCGGCTTATAGTTGAGGTAGGTCTCGGCCAGCAGGTCCATGCCGTGGCGCATCTCGGGCTCCAGCAAATAGTGCTGCACCATGGTATCGGTAACGGGGCCCCGTACTTCTATATCATATTTGCGCAGGGCCAGAATATCGTACTTCAGGTTCTGACCTATTTTTCGGATCTTCTCCGCTTCCAGTACCTCCTTAAAGCGGTCTGTTACCTTCCGGGCCTCGGCTTCATCGGCCGGCACGGGCACATAGTAGGCCTCGCCGGGGTACCAGCTAAAGCTCATGCCCACCAGCCGGGCCTCTACGGCATCAATGGCATCGGTTTCGGTATCGAAGCAAAAGGCCTGCTGCTGCTTCAGGTAGGTGATGAGCTCCTCCTGCTGCTGCCTGGTCTGCATCAGGTGGTAGTGGTGGGTGGAGTTGTAAATAGTACGCGGGGCGCTCAGGGGCTTGCTCTCTTCTGCGGCAGGGGCTACCGCCGCTTGCGACTCCCGTACAGGGGTGGCCACTGGGGAGTCGGCCTGGGCAGGGGCAAACAGATCGCCCTGACCGGAAGGGGTGCTTTTGCGCTGGGGTGCCGGTTTTGCGGCGGCAGTGGCGGCGGCCAGTGCCCCGGTGCCCTCTTCGCCATAGAGGCGGCGCATGGTGCTGCGAAACTCCAGCTCCTGCAGGATGGGCTTCAGTTTGGCATCATCGGGCCCGGTATAAAGCAGGGCATCCGCATCAAAATCAATGGGCACCTCGGTATGAATGGTAGCCAGTTTTTTGGAGAAAATGCCCTGCTCGCCAAATTCCTTGATGCGTTCGCCGTTCTTGCCTTTGATCTCATCGGCATGGGCTACAATATTCTCGACTGTGCCATACTCTTTCAGGAGCTTGGACGCGGTTTTGGGGCCTATGCCGGGAATACCCGGAATGTTATCCACCGCATCGCCCTGCAGGCCCAGCATGTCCCGCACCTGGTCAATCTGGTCAATATCCCATTTCTCCAGCACTTCTTTTATCCCCAGCACATCTACGGCATTGCCCATATAGGCGGGTTTGTAGAGCCAGATGTGCTCTTCTACCAGCTGGCTGTAGTCTTTATCAGGCGTCATCATATACACCTCAAAGCCGGCGCGGCAGGCCTTTTTGGCCAGGGTGCCAATCACATCATCGGCCTCGTAGCCATCCAGCTCCAGAATAGGGATGTTAAAGGCTTTTACAATTTGCCGGATGTAGGGTCGGGCTATTTTAATATCCTCGGGCTGCTTTTCCCGCTGGGCTTTGTACTCGCTGTACTCCACATGCCGGAAGGTGGGCTGGTCGGTATCAAAGGCTACGCCCAGGTGGGTAGGCTTTTCTTTCTGGATGATCTCCAGCAGCGAATTGGTAAAGCCATAGACGGCGCCGGTATTAAGACCTGTACTGGTGATGCGGGGATTTTTGCTAAAGGCAAAATGCGCCCGGTAAATCAGGGCGAAGGCATCGAGCAGAAAAAGTTTTTTGTCGGGTTTGCTCATGGCTTAAAGGTACGAAAAAAGCCCAAAGAGCAGTGCTGCGTCTAAAGAAGCTGTTTTAACAAAAGCCAAGCCTTCAACAACATCTCCTTCCTGCAGCAGAAATTTCTAAAAATCAATGGTTAACTGCTGATTATTACTAACTTAAGTGCCCAAAGCATTTTTTAATCATGAACATTGAGATTACACGAACCACAGAAAGCTTTGGAGATGCGTACAGCATCAGCATCAACAGCTTTCTTTTGTACTCGGCCTGCCTGGAGACCCGCCACTTTTTTGATAATGCCCTGGTGCTCAGCCGGCTGGATCATGGTAAACATCCCCGCCTGCTGCTATCCCGCAACCTGAGCTTTTTTACGGCCAGTTATGACCTGCTGCACTGGAACGAGACAATGCATGCCTGGGAGGAGCATTATGCCCAGTTCAAAACCCGATCGCTCTGGAAATCGCACTACCAATGCCTGCACCAGCAGGACGTGTACGACATCTATACCCATCCCAACCAGCTGCGCTCGGTCTATAAAAACGAGCAGATGATTGCCTGCTGGGAGCGGGCAGCCCTGGCCCCTACTGATACCGATTGCTACAAAATAACCGCCGATGATGATTGTGAGGTAGAACTGCTCATTAGTTTTTGCCTGATATTAGATAACTTTAGCAGCAGCAATAAGCAGGGCCTGGTGCAGCTGGAGCTGGGCCTGCAGGCCGAAGCCAGGCCGTTTGACCCTGCCTGGAAGCCAAAATACGCCCCCCTGGATCATTTATGGACCTCATCTCTCTAAGAGCTGTATACCCCAGAGCCCAAACTGTGCTTTACCTGCTGTGCATGGCAGGCGTATTCTTTATCCCCGACAGCAAGCACCCCCTGCTGGCATTGGGGCTAGGCGGCCTGCTGCTGGTGCTGGCAATAGGGCTCAGCTATACCACTTATGCGCTAAGGCTCACCGGTGGCGGAAAGCTTGAGTATGGCCTTGCGTTTTTTACCCGTTTTTATCCTCATCACAGCCTCAGCCCGGAGGTGCTAAACAGCATGTGCATCCGGCAACTGCCGGATAAGCACTGGGGCCTGCAGCTGATCCCCCCCGGGCAGGCGCCACTGCTGCTCGATACCCGGCCCACCCTGGATGCCCTGCAAAAGCGCAGGCAACAGCTGGAGCAACTCCTGGCCAGCCGCATGGCCGCAGCCGCTAAGTGGTAAGCGCTTCTGCTGCCAGCACCTTTTCGCAGGGCTCTCCGGAGACACCAATACGATGCGCCGGCTTTTAGTGCCTGCATGTCCCTTACGCTCCCCCTTATGCGGATACGGCAGGCTTAGTGTGCCTTATAGTGAAATTGTGAATTTGCATAAAATAGCCCTGCTGCTAATCCCGCCTAAAGCACACTTCGGCTGCTGGCTACCCTTACCAGCTTTCGCAATTTTATTCCTATCTTGATTTTGTTTGCCAGCTTTAGGGGCTTTTTTCTGGCGCCGAAGACCCCCCTGATCAATGCACAGCTGGGAAAAACCCCTTTGTAAGCGGACATCCACAAAAACAGAGAGCAGATGGGATTTGAGCGCAGCGATTATTTAAAACGGCAATTTGACCAGCTGGGGCGGGCCCTGGGCAAGCTGCTGGCCGATCTGCTGGGGATTAAGCAACAGGGGCAGCCGGGCGAGGTGCTGGCCCTGCTGGACCAGCGCCTGCAGGAGCTGCTTACGCTTTCTGTTAAGCAGCTGGCGGCCATTGCTCCCCGGGAGCTGGTACCCACCCTGCAGCAGGAGTACAAGCTGGAGCCGCACCACCTGGAGCCCATGGCCGATGTTCTCTGCGAAGCGGCAGAAGGGTTTCTGCTGCAGCACGATGCCCAAACCGCCCGGGCACTCTGGGAACGGGCTCTTGTGCTTTATACCCATCTTGAGGCCGATGAGAGCCTTTTTTCCTTTGAACGGCATTTTAAGATCAAGCGCCTGCAGGAGCTGCTGCAGGCCTGAGCGCCATGACTGAACCTACCCCCACCAACGCCCTGCTAATCCTGGGCAGCGCCCGCCGGGAGGGCGATACCCACAAGCTGGCAGCGCAGGTGTTTGACAAAAGCACCCTAAACTGGATTGATCTGCTGGATTACCCCCTGTACCCCTACTCTTACACAGGCAGCTATCCGGCCGATGATGCCTTTGAGCGCCTGACCCACCAGCTGCTGGCGCACCAGATCCTGATCTTTGCCACCCCTGTGTACTGGTACAGCATGAGCGGCCTGATGAAAACCATGTTCGATCGCTTTACTGACCTGGTAACGCTACATAAGCCGGCAGGCCGGCAGCTAAAGGGCAAAAAGGTATACCTGCTGGCTGTAGGGAGCGATGCCCGGCTGCCGGAGGGCTTTGAGGTACCCTTTCGGCGTACGGCCGGGTACCTGGATATGGAATGGGGAGAGAGCTACTACCGGGCAGTAAGCGAGCTGCCCACCCTTTCCGAAGAAGACCGCCGGCGGCTCCGGTCCTGGATCGGGAGGGTTGACACCAGGTAAAAAGTGCGCTGGAAGAGCCTGAGGCAGCCTCTTATCCGCTACCCTAAAATGGGTGATGTTGAAGCGCTGAAAATACCTATGGGCTTTACTGCCAGACAATAACCCGCTACCGGCAGAGCAGAGGTGGGCGCTGCTACCGACACCCCCTGCGTTCGCCTACTAAGGGGCCCACTATCCCCGTTTGCCAATTGAACGTTCTAACTATTTTTTTAGATTATAGTTGTAATTCTGCTATTTTACTGTAGCTTTCTTATAAGATTCCCCTCTTTAGCGCTATGAAGATCCTAATGCTCACTGGCAGAAGTGCGGCCTTGCTCTGCCTGTTGTTTATCTGCTTGTGCGCTACCGTTCAGGCACAGCAGACGCCGCAGGACACAACTACCCTGTACCGCGTGCAAACGCTGGATGGAAACGAGTATGTAGGCGCCATCCTGGAGCAGAATGAAGAATTTATCCTGCTGCGCACCCGTAACCTGGGGGAGATTACCATAGCCCGCAAAGACATCCGGTCCATTACACCCATCCGCCCTACCCAGGTGGTAAGTGGCGAAATCTGGTTTGAGAACCCGCAGTCGACCCGTTACTTCTGGTCGCCCAACGGCTACGGCCTCAAGCGGGGGGAGGGCTATTACCAGAACGTCTGGATCCTGTTTAACCAGGCCAGCATTGGCATTACCGACAATATCTCCATGGGGGTGGGTACAGTGCCGCTTTTCCTGTTTGCCGGTACCTCAAGTCCGGTCTGGATCACCCCAAAAGTATCTGTGCCGGTATCGGGTGATAAGGTGGCGCTGGGGGCCGGCGCCCTGCTGGGAACCGTGCTGGGCGAGGAAGGCACAGGCTTTGGCATCCTGTATGGCATCGGCACGGTAGGCTCCCGCGATAAAAATGCAAGTGTTGGGGTAGGGTATGCCTTTGCCGGCGGCGAAATGGCCAACTCACCGGTAATTACCCTAAGTGGAATGCTGCGTGTTGGAAAAGGAGGATATCTGCTTACCGAGAATTATATTATTCCGGCCGGAGAGGAGCGCTTTGCCCTGCTTATGCTGGGAGGACGGAGCATTATTAAAAAGATAGGCCTGGACTACGGCCTGCTGATTCCGGCCTTTAGTGGCGATCAGGTATTTTTTGGCCTGCCCTGGCTGGGCCTGACCGTACCCTTTGGGGCAGGGCCGGCCCAGCCGCGCTAGTGCGCTTTGGCAGTGCTCAGCTCGGCATAGCGGTAGCAGGAGGTGGTATGGTCCATGACCAGTCCGCAGGCCTGCAGGTGGGCATACAGCACGGTGCTGCCCAGAAATTTAAACCCTCTCTTTTTCATATCAGCGGCCAGCGCATCAGACTGGGGAGAGGTGGCCGGTACCTGCGAGTTCTCCGTCCAGTGGTTGATCAGGGGCCTACCCCCTACAAATTCCCAGATGTAGGCCGAAAAGCTGCCCCACTCCTGCTGAATGTCCAGAAAGCGCTGCGCATTGCTGATGGCGGCCCTGATCTTGGCCCCATTGCGGATAATACCCCCATTCTGTAGCAGCTCCTGCACCTTTTCTTCACCAAAAGCCGCCACCTGCTGCGGATCGAACCGGGCAAAGGCCTCCCGGTACGCCGCCCGCTTGCGCAGCACGGTAGCCCAGCTCAGGCCGGCCTGGGCGCTCTCCAGCACCAGAAACTCAAAATGCACCCGATCATCATGTACGGGCACGCCCCACTCCTGATCGTGGTACTGCTGGTATTCGGGAAATTTGCCACCGGCCCAGCCAGCGGATACCCACTGGCAGCGATTGAGTTCTTCCATAAGCTTACTTTTTGCCTCAGCTTAAAACTAATGAAAAGGATACATTTGCAAAAAAGCTCCTAATGAACATCCAATATAGCGAAGGCAGCATGGCAGAAGCCAGAGCGCTGCTGGCTCAACTACCCGAATTTACCGACCTCTATCCCCTGGAAGAATTTCAGCGACGCCTGCAGGGACCCGATGCACTGATTCTGCTTGCCAAAGTAGAGGGGCAAGCAATAGGCTGCAAACTTGGGTACCGGCTGAATGAAACCTGCTTTTATTCCTGGCTTGGTGGTGTGTTACCTCAGTGGCGCAGGAGCGGTGCTGCCCGCCTGCTGGCAGAAGCTCAGGAAGCATGGGCCCATAAACGGGGCTTCAGCCATGTGCGCTTTAAAACCCGCAACAGTTGCCGGGCAATGCTGCTGTTTGCTTTGAAGCGTAATTTCAACATCATACGCGTAGAGCCGCGGGAATCTCCTATTCATCACCGAATCTGGCTGGAAAGAGCGTTGGTGGAATGAAGTAAAACGTTGGGAAAGGAGCCCGGGATCAGCCTACGAATACCCAGCCCATTTCCTGCTCAAAATAGTCCAGCACCTGCATTTTCAGCAGCTTTTCCTGCTCCAGCAGATCAAAGTGCGGCAGGGGGTTTACCATTTTCCAGTGGGGCCAGCCTTGTTCATCCAGCCCCTCCAGTTCATAATAGCCGGCATAGCTCAGCACTTTGCAGATGGCAATGTGCATCAGGTCCTGCTTTTCTTCCTTGCTGAAGGTGCGCCGGCCCTGGCCCAGCTCCTGCACCCCTATCAGAAAGAGAATGGCGTTGAGGTCTTTGGGCCGGCGGCCAATCTGCTCGCCCAGGCGCAGGCGCAGCTGCTGCCAGCGGCGGTCCAGCTCCAGGTCTTTTTTAAGCATGCTGGTGGCCACATTCGGTACCACTGCCCCCCTGGGAATCTCCCCCGGTGGGCCCGCCTTCTGCTGCCAGGGCATCCCAATACTCAACGGCACGGCGCAGGTGCGGAATCACAATGCTGCCGCCAATAAGGGTGGCAATGGAGAAGATCTCGTACATCTGCTCGTTGGTATAGCCCAGCTCATGGCATTTGCCCAGGTGGTAGCGCACACAATCATCACAGCGCAGCACCATGCTGCAGGCCAGGCCTATGGCTTCTTTGGTCTTGGTATCCAGGGCGCCTTCCATATAGGTGTTGGTGTCCAGGTTAAAGAAGCGCTTGATCACTTTATTGTCAGCCGCCATGATACGCTCGTTCATGCGGGTGCGGTAGTCGTTGAAATCAGATACTTGGCTCATAGAAAAAGTAATTTGTGCAAAGATAGGATAGCGGGCTTAAAGCACCAGCGTCATGCTCACCTTTAGCCCAAAGCGGCGGGCATTGGGCAGCTCCAGGTAGGTAAGCCGGTGAAAGGCATCTACCCGAAACACCCGGAAAATGTTTTCAATGCCGTAGCCCAGTTCTACATAGGGGATATCGGACAGGGAGCGGGGGGGCGGCAGTACTCCCTCAGCCCCAGGATCAAGGGGGGCCACCAGCTGCTGATTTTCTTTGCTCAGCTGCCCCCAGAGCAGACTACCGTGGGCAATGGCCCGCCACTTCAGTTTTTTGATCAGGGGTACCCGGTTCAGCAAAAAGCCCTCAAAATAGTGGATGTAGCGCAGCGAGGCCCAGCTATCGCTGGCAAATTCGCCCACATTCATCAGGCCATAGGCCGCCGAGGTATAAAAGGCGGTTTCATTGCCCAGGTGTACCTTTAGCAGGGGATAGGGCAGGGCGCCAAAATACTTCCCGGCTTCTACGGTATAGCGCGATACCCCCAGAAAGGCCATTTTCACCCGCTGGGTAGCGTGCAGCGCCAGGCGGTGGTACTCAAAATCGGCGCCCAGCAGACCGGGAATCCCATAGGCATAGCCAAAGCTCAGCACAGGCCAGCCCTGGGTGCCTGCCGAGAGGCGCTCAAAATCGTTGATCAGGTAGGCCTCTCCCCAGGAAAAGCGGGTATTCAGGCGCACCTCCGAGGTCCGGAAACTAGTGGCCAGTACAGCGGGCTCATCGCCGGTGCGGTAGCCAAAGGCAAAGACCGGCTCAAAATTGCGGTGATCAAACGAAATACCAGCGGTGATGCCCCTGCTCAGATCGGTTTGCAGGCCTAGGCCGCTTCGCTGGTAGTGGTAGGGAAGCCGCAGACTGCCCCAGCGGCTGGAGGCATAAAAGATGGAGTTACTGCTCAGCTCATCGGCATCCAGGCCTATCTGTTCTACATCAGAGCTGTGGTAGAGGCGCAGCAGGGTCCAGCTGTTGCGGGACAACAGCCGCTCGGCCTGGGCATTATACTTTAGCCGGTTGTCTTTGGTGCCATAGGCCGCAAAGGCACTCAGGCGGTATTTTGCCGAAAATGCGGTAGTGGTCCGCAGGCCTGCTCCCAGGCGGTGCCCCTCCAGATCATTGAAGGTATAAAACAGGGGGTAGGGGCCAATCTCCAGCCGGGTGCCTGCCTTTACATAGCCGGTAGCAAGGGCTTTTACCAGGCGTATGTTCCGCTTTACTGCCGGCAGCTGGTTGGCCGAATCGATCATCTGGCCAATTTTCTCTTCTTCCAGGCTTAGGGAATCATGCCGGTTGCTGCTCCAGAATTCCCTGCTGGCCTGCGGGGCCCTGGCCTCTACGGTAAGGGGGTTGGCATAAAAATCGGGCTGGCGGGGCTGGTTCACGAGTGGGTCTTTGTAGGAGGTGTAAAACTTGGCCACCACCCCGCCACCCTCCTTGCCCGGCCTGCGCATATCGATGAGTACCCGGGTTTTAGCGGGAAGCCAGCCCGATGCCGCCGTGGGCTGCAGCTGCTGGCTAATGGCGATCTTGTGCACAAAGTTGAGGTTTGCCTTGGGGAGTACCTGCAGATCGAGCTGCTGCAGGGCATACTCCTTTTTGGTGATCCAGAGGGTACCCCAAAAGGCCAGATCCTGCTCCCGCTTGGGCGAAACGCCAATCTTGTAGCACATGCGCCCCTCTACCAGCAGGCTGTCCTGCAGCTCATAATCGTAATAGAGCTTCCAGCCATCGGCCAGGGGGGAGGCAAATTCCTTTTCAAGAATGTTGAGCCAGTTTTCATAAAAGTTGTATTCCTGAAAAGAGCTGCCCACCAGCTGAGAGAGCAGGCTGCCATCCTCAACACCAAAGCCCTTGAGGCTGGTATGCAGAATATGCTCCCGCCGCAGCTCGGGCCGGGTACGGAAATAGTACCTGCTGATGCTTTCGGATAAGAACACCGGCATCAGGGCCTCCCCCTCCTCGCTGGTATAGGTGTAGATGCTGTCATAGGCTGCTTTTACCTGGCGCACCAGTTTTTTCTTCTGGGTATCGTCGGGCAGGCGCTGCAGGTTTAGCTCAGCCTTGGTGTAGGCCTCGTACTCATAGGCCAGCAGGCTGGTCTTGTTGTGGCGGCTTTTGGCCTCCAGCACCTTGCGCATAATAGGGTGGGCCGGATTTTCTTCCCGCCGCCGGCCGGGCCTGATCACCACCTCCCGCATGTTTTCCGCATCCTCCTGCAGCTGTATGTGCAGCGTCTGGGTCTGGTTGGGCTGTATGGCAATCGTGCGCTTTTTATAGCCGATGTAGGAGACCACAATGGAATCATGCCCCTGCGGGCTGCTTAAGCGAAAGTTGCCCTCAAAATCAGCCGTTACGCCAATGGTGGTGCCTTTAAAGAGAATGCTGGCAAAGGGTAGAGGGTCCCGGCTGCGCCCATCGGTGATACGGCCCTGCACCTGGGTTTGGGCATGGCTTTGCTGGCAGGCCAGGCCCACTACAAACACTAGTAAAAGCAGGAGTGATCTAAGGGAGGGCATCCGCGCAAAATCAACAGGTAAACTGC
>NZ_AODQ01000140.1 GCF_000348925.1 Cesiribacter andamanensis AMV16
CTGTGTAGGTAAACACCCCTCGCCCGGCGCCGACAGCGCCACGCCATAGCCATAGTTGGAGAACTGGGCTTTTCCATCCGCCATGGTGCTGGCGGCCACCGACAGCACAAAATCATAATCGGAGGGGTAATGTGCGCCCGGATAGTTGCTGTTGCCGGCCGCCGCCACAACCAGCACCCCATACTCCAGGGCTACATGCCGGTACACATCATGGGCAATCTGGCTATAAAAGGTAGTGCCGTAGGAGGCATTGATGATGTGGGCGCCCTGTGTGGCAGCATACAGCACCCCCTGCAACAGGTTGATCAGGAAACCGCCGCCGTTGTGGCGGGTATCATTTTCGGCTGTATGCTTAAGGGCCATCAGTTTGGCCTGGTAGCCAATGCCTGCCACCCCTATTCCATTGTTGGCCGTGGCCGAAGCTGCGCCTGCTACCCGGGTGCCATGCGCCAGGTTGGGGGCGCTGCCATGGGGATCATGGTCGCCCGCTCCCATACTGGCAAAGTCATCTCCTGCAAAATCCCAGCCCCAGTAGTTATCAATAAAGCCATCGCCATCATTATCCAGGCCATCAATGGGGTCGGCCTCGTTGCGGTAAAGATTGTCCAGCAGGTCCGGGTGGGTCAGGTCCATGCCGGTATCGATAATGGCGATGATGACCTCCGGGCTGCCCGTGCTGATCTGCCAGGCCTCGGCCGCCTTAATGAGGGCAAGATGCCGCTGGCTGGCCAGCAGGGGGTCGTTGGGCAGCGCGTAGGGGATGGCGGTATGCACCGGTTCGGCCAGCTCCACCATCCCGGACTTGAGCAGCTCGGTGGTGGCCTGCTCCAGCGGCAGCGCAGGATCAAAGCTCAGCTGGTGGTACAGGCGCATATCCAGCCCTGAGGGAGTTGCCTGGCGCCGGGCTGCGGCCTTCCCCTTCACAGGCCGGAAGGAACTGAACGCCACCGCATTTTTTACCGACAGGCTGGGTGCCAGGCGCTTCCAGGCATCGGCCCGCATGCTTTGGCCATCGGCATTAAGGTAGGCAAACTCGGGTTTAAGCTTTACCAGCAGCTGGCCCGGCTGAGGGGGTGGCGCGGTTTCAGGGGTATTGGACAGGGCATAGGTAGACGAAATAAGCAAGCCGAAAAAGCATGCTGTAGCAATCGTAAAAAGTCGCTGCATAAGGCCTGGAAAAAATGGTAAAACCGCAGAATATCTGATGGTACGGAAAAGGATGCTTAATGTTGGGGTGAGCAGAAAACAAACTCCCTGACTATGAGACAAGTGCCGGCTAAACTATGAGGGAGAGTGTAGTCACCCCCCTCAACAGGACAAGGTCTACAGATAGCGTGCCTGTCCTGGGCAGCAGCGCCAGCGTTGTCTTTTCCATGGCTGCCTGGCGCTTTACATGCAGGGGTGTTGGATGTAGAAGGGGCTTTCAGTAGCCGGCAGGCCCTGCGCAGTTACTCCTGTACCAGCTTGGCTTAGGGCTCGTTTTTGTTCAAAAACTTCAGAATACGCGCCAGGTCTGCGTCTTCCTTAATGGAAAGATCATTTTTGGCGATGAATTTTCGCAGGGCAGGATCCCTTTTCCGCCTGGCTTTCAGGAAGACATGAACCGGATAGACCACCCCCTGATCGGCGATAAAATACTTATCGGTATGGATGATCTGATAATCCATACTCCCCATATGAAACGCTTCCTTATAATCCGGTTTTTTGATGTAGGCCGTGGTTTGTTGCAGATAAGGAAAGGTGCCCTCCTTGAGCACTTCTACAAAGCCCGGCAGCTGATCCCCCTTTTCGTCTCTAAAGACAGTGCCGGAAACAAAGCGGCGGGTGCCCTGGGAGCTGTACAGATAAAAGGCCTTGATATTGGAAGCATAGGCTAGCTTGATGCCGGTTTGGCTTTTGATTTCCAGTGCCTGGTCCAGCAGGTTAAAGCGTACGGCCAATTGTTCGACCCAGGCGGTATCTCCAGCCAGCTGCACCCCTCCCTGCACCCAGTCATCGGTAAGATAGAGGGATCCGCGTACTGTACCGGAGCGATGATCGAAGCCCAGGCCCGGGATGCTTCTGTTCGGCTGCATGGTAGACAGCGCATCCAGTCGCCCGCTTACGGCCTCGGTAGTAGGCTGTGCCAGCACCTCCAGGCTCAAAAAAATCAGGAGAACTACAGTAACTCTCATGGCAGGCAATCAATACTATAAGGTACTAATTCACATGCACTTACGCTACCTTTTTTAAAAAACCTCTTGTTTACCCCTCTAAAAAAGGAGCAAACAAGAGGTTTAGCTGCCTGTAGCAAGAGCACTTGCTACAGGCTACTGTCAGGGATCAATCCGTATTCTATAGGTTTCTGTGGTAACACGCCCCTGCTCATCAGTAACCGTTATGTTCAGGTCTACATAGCCGATAAACCCGCTCAGGGCAATGCTGATGGGCAGCTCGCCGGAGGTCTGGCCAATGAGGGCTTCCAGGGCCTCATCATCAATGGTAATCGTGCCAATCTCCTCATCCCGGGTACTGATGTTGGCGCTTACCTCGATATCACTTATAACACCCGGCGCCGTAATAGAGGCCACATACTCATGGGTTCCGGCCCGCACCACATTAGAACCGCTAACGGTAATTTGCGGTGCCGGCAGGGTATACTCTACTGTTACCTCCGGAGCTTCCACATCAGTGACTACCCGGGTTTCCCTACCCTGCAACTGGTCTACCACAAAGGCAGTGAAGGTAACAGGGCCTACGGTAGATGTAGGGGTAGAGGGCGCGGTATAGGTAGCTAGCACTACGCCCGTTTCTTCTCCACGCACGGCATCCAGGCTGGCGGTATCCAGTACTACCTGGCCGAAGTTGGAGAAGATCCGAACGTCCTCGATGCCGCCGAGCGCTTCGATATCGATGTTTACAGTGGTGGACTCTCCCGGGGTGAGTACCGCATCATTGGCACCCAGGGTAAAGGTAGGGGCATCCAGCAGGTAGGTCAGCGTAAGGGTTTCGCTCATGGTGTGCGATTTCATCTGCTCGCCCTGGGCATCAAACACTACGATGGTAAGCGTAAAGGGTCCCGATGCATCGTAAGGAGCCGTAAAGGTACCGGTAAAGGTGCCGGATTCACTGCCAATCACACTGTTCAGGCTGCCCTGATCAAAGACCACTGTACCTTTATCGTCTGTAGTAATATACGCTACCGAATCTACAAGGCCGGGGGCATCTACTACACGTACCGTAAAATTGGTCGACTCACCACCGGTGAGTTCCGTATCATCCACCGTTAGCACCGAGTAAGGCGAATCCAGCGGCAGAGGGGGGTTTGCCTCAAAGTAGTCATCAACACAGGCTACAGAGATCAGCAGGATACCCAACCATAAAAGAACATTCTGTATTTTATTCATGGTAAAAGTCATTTGATATAATGATGTACATTAACAGAGATTTCAGATCTTGGTTAGCTTTAATGTAACTGGCAAGCCAGCCGTTAAGCCGCAGCCTGCATCAACGTTATCCTGAAGTTCAATGATAAATTCATCATCTGAGCTGGTCTGATATTGCCCGGTTTCGGGAGCTCCTCTCCAGGCTAAGGCAGGACTACCCGTACATGCCAGGCCTGAGGAGGTTTTAGGAACCACCAATTCGCCACAAACCAATTGATAATTGAAGGTAATATTATCAAACCCATAATATGAAAGCGCAAACTGGCGGCCAATTGGTGAAGTTTGGATCACAGTAACTTCTACAGTACCAAAGCGGGGGCCGGTACCAGAAAATGGATCTGTAGCGCCTCCAATTTGCTCCACTCTATACCTACCTGTTGCATAACCAGAAGGCAATGAACAAGCAACAAAGGATGTAAACCCAGCATTAAAACTTGAAGTTTGTACTCCTCTGCCTGCAATATCCGGTGTAACAGTATTGGAACTATATCCATCAGGCAATTCAATTGATTCAGGAAACCTTCGTCCGTCAGTCAGCACTACCTGATTATAGAAGTTAAAGACGTCCGCTCCTTCTATATCTGAAAGTTGAAGGCCAAAGGCAGCTGCTGCTTCAGCCAGCGTAATTGTGGCGTTTTTGATTGCTCCTTCACTGTTAAAGTCACTTTGCCGATAGGTTTTTACTAATTGGCGCCGCTGCGCTTGCCCCTGTGGAGTTATTGGATAGGTTACTCCCTCAGAGGCATCAAGGTAGGTAGCATAGATATTAACCGAATCAATGTTTCTGTTTTGTGTATACAGATCAAACTGTATGCGAGACTGCTCGGGATTATCAAAGTTGAATAACGACAATTGCGGATCCGGAAACACCACCCTAAGTGAGGCTCCCTCAATAAGATCCGGCACCCGTACGGCATCCTCATCCTCACAGCCGGTTAAAACGGCCAGGGATAGGAATAACAAGCTTATATAGGCTATTAATTTTTTCATAGGTTTATTTTTATTAGGCATCCACTAACTTATCTATCCCAGAAAACGCGGTCCAGGTATACATTCCGCTGGTTACGGCCCGGCAGCAGGTTTAGGTCTGCAATGGGATATGGGAAGGATACCGGAAACTCACGGCCGCGTACGGTGGTGGACAGGAGGTCGGCGTTGCCATCATGCAGGATGGGAAAGCCGGTTCTGCGGTAGTCGTTGTACGCATCGACCGCATAGCCAAAGGACGCAATCCACTTCTGGGTCATGATTAGTTGCAGCCGGGTTTGGGTGGCTCCTCCCTCATACAAAGCCATTACAGAATTAATGTAAGTGTCTCTTCGGGCCTGGGTGATCTGCGGAGCGCCTGCTGCAGATGCTACTTGATTCACTTTGGCAAAAGACGCTTCCATGGCCTGGCGAAACAGATCTACATCATCCTCGTTCGATGCGCCTACCAGAGCCAGCTCGGCTCTGGTATAGAGCAGGGAGAAGTAGGTAAGCATCCGCTGGGGGGTAGAACCGTAGCCGTTATAGTTTACGGTTAGTCCGTTGCCTTCATCATAGCGGCCGCCCAGGGGATACAAACCCGCCACGGCCTGAGAAGACCCCTGGTCAAAGCCTTCGTTTGGATCGATGTTGAATGAAAACTGATAGATGCTTAAAAATCCGGTAGCAGGATCGTAATAGGAAGTAGCGTTTTCGGGCGACTCCCCCAAATCTGGCGCTACCTGGTTGTACCAGTAGTAGGGCACCCGAGGATCCTGTATTCCTTCCAAGATATTGGAGGCAAAGAAAGTACGCTTGCCGGTCATGATCTCATAGAAGTACGGACTCACGTACCAGCCTGCCCCACCCGGTGCCCACTCTTCCACATAGCCGGGGTGCCTGTCGTCAGGAGCAGACGTATTGCCATACTGCAGCTCAAAATCCTGTGCCTGGTTCTGAATGAGCATGCCGCTGCTGAGCAGCGCATTTACCTCATTAGACACATCGCGGGTAAGGCGGATCTGATTAAGCATCTTAAGCTTCAGACTATTGGCAAAGCGCTCCCAGTTGCCCATATTGCCACCATAGATCACATCATCCTCGCCGGGGCTTAGCGTAGAGGTACGCTTGATATTGGCAATACCCTCATCGATTTTGGTAAACAGGTCGGCGTAGATAGCAGCGCCGTCCTCAAAAGTAGGGTTGGTATTCTCCTCACCCAGGTTAGCTTCCTGATAGGGCACTTCCCCCCACATATCAACCATTACACTATAGATATAGGCTTCCAGAATCTGGGCCACGCCCAGGTACTGAAAGCTTTCTTCTGCTTCGGCCTTCTCCTTCATCACCTTCAGATCGGTAAGGGTAGCCAGATAGAGGGTATTCCAGGGGGCGGTCACACCAAAGGTAGTGCCGCTAAAGGCATAGTCGTTTACCTCGGTGCCACGCTGAACCAGCTGGTGCATGTACATGGAGGTGATGTTGGAAAGCCCCCGGGAAGAAAGGCCTACTGAGCGAGCCGTCGTAACCTGGGTAGTGGGCAGCAGTTGGGCCAGCGGCACATCTGCAGGGTTGTTCGGATCTACGTTGATATCCAGAAAGTCTTCGCAAGAGGTAGAAGCGAAAAGCAATCCTGCCGATAACACGTATGTGAATATAGGTCGTATGTTCATACTTAATGCTAGATTAAAGGGTTGAGGCCTAGAAGGTAACGCGCAGGTTCACAGAATACCGTTTGGTAGTAGGCGTAGCGCTCCACTCGATGCCCTGCTGGTTGGAGTTACCAAACTGGTTCACTTCCGGATCAAAGTTGGTGTACTCCGGGAAGTTAGGGGCAGAGAACCACAGGTTGCGACCCGTTAGGTTAATGGCTACGGTACCAAAGGGGGTAGCCTCCAAAAAGCGTTTAGGCAGCTCATAGCCAATGGTTACCTCTCTTAGACGGTAGGTAGTGGCATCCCATACGGCCCACTCGTCATCGGCATTGATGGCAAAAGTTTGGCCAAAGTACAGGGTGTTCACATCAATCTGGGTCTGGTTGGGGTACTTCTCTCCTGTTTCGGGGTTGCGCAGTGGCTCCCGGGTAACGGGGTTACCATACACACCGGGGATGATATAATTTTGTTCCCGGTTTTCGGTATCCTTGGTTACCCCCCTACCCAACAGGGATAATACAGTATTGGACCATAAGTCACCCCCCTGGCGCCAATCAAACACGGCCGATAGGCGTATGCCCTTAAAGCTTAGGCTATTGGTAAGGCCAAAGATAAAATCAGGGTTAGGGTTACCAATGATGCGGGGTTCAGGGTCTGGGATCAGCTGTCCGTTGGCCGGGTCAATCAGGAGGTTCCCTTCATCATCCCGCATACTTACTGCTCCCAGCAAGAGACCATATTCCTGCCCTGGCCGGTGCACCGAAATCACCCCTCCGGCAAAACCAGATCCAAAGGTAATCTCCGGCACTACATCGGTCAGTTCCTCAATGGTGTTCTTGTTATGGGTAAAGGTAGCATACATATTCCAGCGGAAGTCGTTGGTCTGTATGGGGGTTACATCAACGCCCAGCTCAACGCCCCGGTTTTTGATGGTACCAAAATTGGTAAACAGGGAGCTAAAACCCGATACGGAAGGAAGGTTAATGGGGGCGATCTGGTCGAAGGAAGTTTTGTCGTATACCGAGAACTCAAGGCCCAGTTTATTGCCAAACAGGCGGGCATCCAGGCCAAGTTCATACTCCCGGGTACGTTCAGGCTTCAGGTTAGGGTCATACTGGGTATTTTCAAGGGTAGCGCCCGGTATACCCCTAAAGGGGAAGTTGGTTGTAGTAGTTACTACATCAGCTACGGGGTTTACAACATAGACTGAACGCAGCTGATAGGGGTCCGTATCGGCTCCTACCTGGGCGGCTCCTGCACGAACCTTCAGATAATCCAGTATGCCGGACTCCAGGTTCAGGGCATCAGTCAGAATTACCGACAGCGAAGCGGCTGGATAGAAAAAGCTGTTGTTCCCTTTGGGCAATGTAGACGACCAGTCGTTGCGGCCGGTCAGGGTCAGGTACACCCAATCCCGGTAGCCAAAGCTAAAGTCGCCAAATACCCCAACAATGCGGCGCTGGCTGTATTCACCTCCAAAGGGGGTAACGTTGTTGGTATTGTCTAGGTCATCAATATCAAATACCACATAGTTGAGTCCCTGGAAGGCCTGCCGGTTACGGGTACGCTGGTTTACGTTATGGCCTACGGTAGCGGTCAGGCTGAAGTCTTCGTTGAAATCATAATCCGTAGTGAGCAAAAAGTTGCTTTCAATCTCCTCAAACCGGATGTTATCTTCGGTTACCTGACCGGCGCCGGGGTTGGAGGATGGGCCTGTTGAACCCGGACGCACAAAGAAGAGGTTATTTTGATTGTAGGTGCTTACCCCTACTTTATAGGTAGCATTGAGCCAGTCGGTAATGGGATAGCCCACATCAACCGTACCCATGATGCGGTCGGTACGCTCGGTGGAGCCGGCATTTTCATAGGACCAGAGGGGGTTATCGGCCTGACCGCGGGCTACCATGAATTCTGAGCCAAGGTCTACCGGGTTCTGATACGGCTGGCCATGCACATCCCAGTTGCGGCCCAGGTAAAGTGCACGGGCAAAGGCCGAGGGGTTGTTGGAGCCCGAGTTTCCTACCCCACTTTGCACAGCACGCTGGTTAATGCGGCTATAGAGCAGGTTTGCACCGACGGTGAGTTTATTTTCCAGGGTGGTGCGGCCGCCCACACTTACGTTGGTTCTGTCAAACTCGGTATTGGGCACATAGCCCTCATGATCGGTGCGGGAAACGGTTACGCCTAAAGAAGACTTGTCATTTCCTCCCTGTACCGATACAGAGTTTTCAAAAATGTGGCCGGTACGGAAAAGATCTTTTACGTTATCGGGATAGGCCCGGTAGGGCACCAGTACACCATTAAATTGCTCCATCCCAGCCCGGCCCGAATACCAGTGAGGAATGGAATCGACGGTGGCATAGGGGCGAGCGCCGATGAAGGGGGCGCCCCAGGTACCATTCACCTGAGCATACTGGAAGTTGGTGCCGGTGCCATAGGTATTATGATAATCGGGCAGGTTGGCGATGGTCTCCCAGGAATAGGAGGTGGAGTAGCTTACTTCAAGGCCTTTGCGGGAGGCACCGGCGCTGCCGGTCTTGGTGGTGATCAGGATTACCCCATTGGCGGCCCGGGTACCATAGAGGGAAGCGGCGGCGGCCCCTTTTAGTACCGTCATGGACTCGATGTTGTTGGGGTCGAGGTCGGCGATGCGGCTGGTATTGGCACTGCCTTGTGTGAGGCCGGCAAAGGTGTTGTTGGCATCGTTGTTAAAGGGGATGCCATCTACTACAAAGAGGGGTTGGTTGTTGCCCAGCAGAGAGGAGTTACCGCGAATGGTAATGCGGGTAGAACTACCCGGGGCGCCGCTGGAGCCGCCAATATTCACTCCGGCTACCTTGCCCTGCAGGGCCCGCAGGGGGTCTGGTTCGGCCACTTGTTGAACGGCATCACCCGACACGCGTTCTACTGCATAGCCCAGGGCTTTTTGCTCTCGCTGAATCCCTACGGCGGTTACTACTACTTCGGAGAGTTGTTCAATGTCTTCAGCGAGCTGAACATTGATAACGGATTGATTGCCTACGGCTACTTCACGGTTGGCGTAGCCAACAAAGGAGAACACAAGCGTTGCATTCCCGGCAGGAACCTCCAGGCGGTAGTTACCATCCATATCGGTAACCGTACCCTGGGAGGTGTTTTTGACGCGCACAGCCACACCTGGTAGGCCTTCGCCATTACCGGCGTCGGTGACCCTACCAGTGACAGCCCGCTGAGCCCATGCCGATGTACCCATCAGCAACAGGAGCACGAAACTCATCAGTAGAATTTTCTTCATAGTAGAAGGGGTTAAAAAAGTGTTGTATGAGTGTGTGATAAAGAGAAGGTAAAAATTTCATAATTGTATTTTTATTAATTATTTATTACATGCTTTTTGAGCAATTTAAATAGGGACAACTCCTGATGTCAGATGGTTGTAATCAGAGATAAGTATTTTTTAAAATATGCTTAACCGGGTATAAAATCATCACTAACCAGCTACTATACCCTGTTTGTCAACTTGTTAAATATGCCTCCTAAGAAGCACCTAAACTAACCTTCAAAGAACTCAAGAAAATTTGGGTACATCTCCAATTTCTTTATTCCATTGTTTATAGGTCTTTTTATTACATTACTAACTGTAAAATAAAAATTGAATTATTAATAGTGCATTTTGAAATTATTTCCAAAGTCCAGGCTTGATTGAACACAACTTCATTATTTAGCGAATAAATATCTGCATGGAACTACATACGCCTTGGTAAGATCCCATTGAGAAAGGTTTTGGTTGTGGATTATTAACTTAATCCTACTAGCTACCAAACAGGAACTTGCTTATCAGACAAGGTTTACCATTTGGTTATGTATGGATTTGAGAAAGCGCTGAATTAAAAACCTTTATGACACCCGGCCTATTACCTAAATTCTTATGCGCAACAGACCGGCTATATATTAGCTGTATATTTTCAACTCATTCATAAACTTTCTTAATGATGCGGGGAGGCCTTAAATATTTTCTTGCAAGTAGTACCCGTAATGGGTAAAGCTCGGCGTTCAGCTATCAGTGCATCAAGCCCTTTACATAGAATCGGTTTAACCCATAGTATTGTGCTGAAAATTATTCGATACCCTTGAGGGATCAAAGTTCCGGTAGTCATATTCATAAAAGACCACTTAATTACCCTTTTTAATACAGCCAAAAAAAGCCTCATAGTATACTATGAGGCCACATATCAAAACAACAATTTGTCTACCGAGTGTTTGCCAGCTAAAACAGGCTTTATTTACTCTATGTAAACATACTCGTAAATAAGACGGAGTACATCTTCCATTTTATTATACCTAAGGGAATGATCCTCGGCAAATAAAGCTATTCTGGAGGCCTTATCCGCAAGAAGTGTCATCACGTTTTTTTTACCGGTTGACACAGGGTATGTAACTCCTTCTCGCAATAAAAAATACTCATTTTTTTCTATAAACATATCTTTGTTGCCAACTGACAATGCTGGGTTATAGTCCCCTCTTTTGTAAACAATAGACCTATCCTGCAGCAGCATAACGTCCTTGTTACTAGCCAATACTTCCATGAACTCATTTGAATTTGAATTAGCGTTATAGGCTACAAGAAATATCCGGTTCTTTCCTTCAGTTGTCAGGGCAAAGCCAAGGATGTGGCCAGGTGTAAGGAATACTTTCTTGTGAGCAGTAACCACTTCAAGTTCATTAGTTTCTACCCGAAATTTAAGAGCCTCATAAGCCTGTATATTGTTAGACGTATAGAAAACTTCTCCCGGCTGATGCTCATCAAATAAATACCCACTAGGTCCTATTACATTCTTCTCAGTTAACTGCCTTCCCCTGGGCAAATTTATCCATAGATTACCATCATTGGTGGTATGCAGCCCATAGCCCTCGTAACTAGATTGGCCATAAAGGCCTCCTGCAGATAACAGGATGCCACAACATATTCCAAGTAGCTTGCTCATATTAACAAGATAAAAAAAAGAC
>NZ_AODQ01000141.1 GCF_000348925.1 Cesiribacter andamanensis AMV16
AGGCGCTACCCGCCGATAAACAGGAGAGCTTGCTGTTTTTACTACTCCCCTCGGCCGGTGCCTTAGCCTGCGGCAGACACTGCAGTTTATGGCCGCCCATATGCAGCACCACCGCCGGCAGGCCTCCGCTGCCTTGCGGCAACAGTCTGCCAATCTGATCAAACAATAAAGCCGCTTTCCTGATTTTATAGGAGATTATGGAAACAAGTAACCTACCCCTCAACTCCGGTGAAACCGAGCTTCTGCTGCAGGCACCGGCCCTGGTGACCATGCTGGTGGCAGGCTCCGACGGCGATTATAAGGAAAATGAAATAGCGCGTGGCATAGACATCACCCGCTGGAAGAAGATCCATGCCCGGCCCGATCTGCTGCAGTACTATGATCAGGTACGCCCCCGCTACCAGAGCGATATAGACCAGCTGCGCAAGCAGCTCCCCCGGGATATCAATGAACGTTACCGCTACCTGTCAGATCAGCTTAAGCAGCTCAATCCCATCCTCTTCAAGCTACACAAGCCCCTGGCAGAGCAGATCTATGCCAGCCTGCGGGAGCTGGCCCAGCAGGTGGCCGAGGCCAGCGGTGGCGTATTCGGCTATCTTTCTATTGGGTACAATGAATCGAAAGTGATAACTTTGCCTATGATAGACGATCCGCGTACCTACCGGGTATAATAAATTATGCTGGAAAGAATCAGCGAAAGTGTGTTAGTGCCGGCACGCCTCACCTTGCTCATGTGGGGCGTTTTCTTTTTTGAGATCAGCTGGGGAATTGATTTTAGCTTTCTGGGCATTTTTCCCCGGGACCTGTTTGGCCTGATTGGGATCATTGCCTCCCCCTTGCTGCACGGCTCCTGGTGGCACATTGCTTCCAATACGGTGCCTTTTCTGTTTCTTGGGACCACGCTCTTTTTCTTTTACCCCCGCATTGCCAACAAGATCTTCTTTTACTGCTACTTTATCACCGGCATGCTGGTATGGCTGTTTGGCCGGCCCAGCCTGCACATTGGCGCCAGTGGGGTAATTTATGGCTTGGCCTTTTTCCTGATCTTCTTTGGCTTTTTCAGAAAAGACTTCCGATCGCTGATCATCTCCACGCTGATCATTATTTTTTACGGCAGCCTTTTTTACGGCCTGCTCCCCACCGAGCCCAATGTCTCGTATGAGTCGCATCTGTATGGGGCACTGGTAGGCTTTGGCACGGCCATGATCTACGGGCGCAGGCTGGGTAGGGTAGGGTATTAATCCCTGGTGAAGGGGTGCAGCTGCTTATTCCTTCAGCTTTTCAAAGGCTTCCTGCACTTCTTCTTCAGTGGCTTTCAGGCGCTTTTTGCAGAACATCAGCAGTTCATAGCCTTCTTTTACCATGCCGGAGAGCTCGTCCACATCAGGCTCTTCGTTTTCAATGCGGTGTACAATTTCTTCCAGTTTCTTGATGGCGTCGTTATAAGTCATTACTCGTCAGATTCGGAGGTGGTGTTTTCTACTTTACTTGTTACAATTTTGCTGCTGGTATGGGTGATCAGCAGCTGGCCCGGCTGTGGCGCACCGGCTTTGTGCAGGGGTTTGCCCTCCAGGTAGGTAATGGTATAGCCCCTTCGGAGCAGGCGTTTGGGGTCCTGCAGGTGCAGGGTAATGGCCAGCTGGTCCAGGCGGGAGGCTTCGTTGCACAGCGCCCGGTCACTGACCGAGTATAAGGTCTTTTGCAGGTTGCGCAGCCGCTCCTTATCAAAGCGCAGGCGGTAGCGCGTATTGGTGCCCAGGCCGGCGCCCAGCTGCTGCAGGTGTTTGAGCTCTGCCGTTAAGAGTCCCCTGGCCCCCGCCTGCAGGTGTTGCTGCAGCCTGCTGAGCTGGTGCTCCTGACGGTTCAGGTACTGATCGGCATAGCCAAACAGGCGGTTGGCCAGTGCCTCCAGCTGCTCCTCATAACTGCGCAGGCCGCTGATGAGAAATTCGGCCACGGCCGTAGGGGTCTTTAGGCGGGTGTGGGCCACCAGGTCGGCTATGGTCTCATCCCGCTCATGGCCAATTCCTGTTACGATGGGCAGCTCAAACTGGGCAATGGAAACGGCCAGCTCGTACTGGTCAAAACAGTCAAGGTCGGTGCGGGCACCCCCTC
Source organism: Cesiribacter andamanensis AMV16 (assembly GCF_000348925.1). Taxonomy (GTDB): domain Bacteria; phylum Bacteroidota; class Bacteroidia; order Cytophagales; family Cyclobacteriaceae; genus Cesiribacter; species Cesiribacter andamanensis. The sequence continues at coordinate 2,116 of NZ_AODQ01000141.1, forward strand.
CGCGTATGATCACCACCGCATCGAAAGGGGTGGCTGCCCGGGCAATCTGCTCCAGCGCCAGGCAAATGCTGTCGCCGGCGCCATCGCCCTGCATGCTGGCCTGAAACAGCACAACATCAAAGCGAAAGCGATAGGGGTTGCGGATCAGCTGGTCGGCAAAATCGCCCCAGCCTGCAGCGGTGGGAGAAGAGATTACGGCTATGCGCTGGGGTACCAGCGGCAGGGAGTGGCGGCGGTTAAGGTCATAGATCCCCTCGGCAATCAGGCGCTGAACGATCTCGGCACGGCGCCGGGCGCGCTCCCCCATGGTATAGTTGGGATCTACCTTCAGGATGTTGAGGCTCATGCCATAGAGCTCATGATACTGCACCTGCACCTGGCACAGGATCTTGAGTCCGGGGCCCAGCGGCTGGCCGGTTACCTGCTCAAAATGCTGGCTGATGGTGCGGTAGGAATAGGACCAGATGGTAGCGCGTTGCTTGGTGGCCAGTTCATCGCCTTTTTTATCGATCAGCTCCAGGTAGCAGTGCCCCCGGTGGTGCTGCCGCAGCTCGCCAATCTCGGCAATAACCCAGTAGGTTTGCTCCAGGTGGCGTTCCAGCGTATACCGAATAAGTTGGCTGAGTTCGAGCAGACTAATTGGGCTCATAGCCTGCAAGATACGAAAAGTGAGGCGGAGATTGGCAGAGGAGGATTTGGGATTTTTTCGGAAAAGAGACCGTGGCGGTAAGGGGTATGCTTTAGGGATATAAAAAAAGCACAGCTCACTGGCTGTGCTCTTTCCCTTAATCAACCTAACCAATCAACTCAATAGGGGGTGCTGTACCCTAATTAGCCCTGCGTTCTTTTAGGCGGTCCAGCAGCATTTTTTTAAATTCATGTTCGGCATGCATCAGCTGCACTACCTGGCGGGGTTCCAGCACACTGAGCAGTTTTCGGCCGTAGTATTCTTCATCCAGGGCGGCTTCTTCCCGCTCCATGCGCAGGTGCTCGCTGATGTATTTGCGGGCGTCCTCATTGCCCAGCTCTACTCCCTTGCCACTTTGTATGATGGTGCGGTGCTCCTGGCGCAGCTTATCCCGCTTGCCAGCGTACTCGTTGTAGACCGGCCAGAATTTCTGGGCCTGCTCCGGGCTGAGGTTTAGCCGGGTGGTGATGTGGGCGATGCGGGCAGCCTCAATTTTTTCGTTGCTGCGGTCTCCCTGAGCCTTAGCCTGCGCCTGCGCCAGGGCAACGGGCAGACTCAGCAGCAGCAAAAGGGCAGTGAGCAGATAGGCTTTTTTCATTTCCATATTTCGTCAGCAGAGTACGTATCGATTGTTTTTAAGACTTCTTCTTCCAGTGCCTGCTCATCGGGCAGACCGGGGCCTAACAGGGCATCCTCGGGCCAATCGGCAACGGCACGGATCTCCTGCATGCTAAGCCTGGAACTGCTCTCCAGGTAATTGACCAGTTCCTGGTCACTTACCTCTTCCAGCAGGGTATAGGCATCTTCGGTAACGGCCTGCTCACTGGGCTGGCGCAGGTACAGTGCCCCTGCCATCAGCAACAGCACCAGACTGGCAAATGCCAGCTGTAGGCGGGGCTGCAGCCACCAGCGGCCAAGGGGCGAAGCGGCCCCCGCAGGCGACTGCTCCTGAATGCGCTGCTGCACCCGTTGGGGCAGGGCCTCTAGATAGCCATCAGGCGCTGTAAAAGGCTCCTGCTTTGGTATGTCGCTGAGCGTTACTTTTTTCATTTGCTTCTTAGATGCAACTCTTCCATGAAAGTTTAATCTTCATTTAAATATTCTTCAATTTTCTTAACAGCTAAGTGGTAGCTGGCCTTGAGTGCACCTACCGAAGTTCCGGTGATCTCCGACATCTCCTCATAGGGCAGCTCATCATAATAGCGGAGGTTAAAGACCAGCCGTTGCTTGTCGGGCAGGCGTAAAATGGCTTTTTGCAGTTTGAGCTGAATTTCATCTCCACTGGGTGCATGCTGGGCTACCAGCTTGTTGGTGAGCTCGGCGGAGTAATCGACAAGGGGTAAAAAGAAACGCTGCCGTTTTTTGCGTAAAAAGGCCAGCGCCTCATTGGTGGCAATGCGGTAGATCCAGGTAAAAAGGCTGGAGGCCTGCCTGAAATCTTCCAGGCTGCCCCACACCTTCAGAAAGGTTTCCTGCACCAGGTCATTGGCATCATCATGATCGATCACCAGCTTACGAATGTGCTGGTAAATGCGCGGGCTGTATTTGCGCACCAGCTGATTGAAGGCCCAGTTCCGGCTTTCGGTAATGCTGAATTTTTGCAGCAGCTCGCTATCGTCCGGATAGGTGGTCAGGGTGCTCACACGGCTTAGATGCAGAATAGGCCTCTTGGTTTAACCCGCCAGGGCGGTTTATTTACTCACCGCGGATAATGGAAATGGCTACGCCATTGGTCCAGCCAAAGCCATCCTGCAGGGGGTACTCTCCGCCGCCGGCATGCAGGCTGGTATCGGCTACATTGTATTTTTCCATCAGGCGGCCGGTTTCGCGGAACACCTTGCGGTTGAGGCGCAGCCAGCGGGTGGCAATTTCGCTGCTCAGCTGGTGGTGCTCATAGCGGCTCAGGCCCTGAATGGCCATCCACTGCAGGGGCGCCCAGCCATTGGGGTAGTCCCACTGCTGGCCGGTCTCATGGAGGGTGGTTACCAGGCCGCCGGGCAGCAGAAAGTCGCGCTCCAGCCGCTGGGCTACCGAGGCGGCCTGCGCATCTTCGGCCAGGCCAAAATAAAGGGGGTAGACCATGGCCAGCGAAACTACCGGCGTAAAGGCTTTTTGCAGCAGATGATAATCGCCATAGACCCCTTCGGAGGGGTTCCAGAGCCATTTGTTGATGGCGGCCTTGCGGGATTCTGCCCTGATCTCAAAATCTTCGGCTTTATCTCCATTGCCGGCCGCCAGGTGCAGCTCACTTATGGTTTCCTCCAGGTGGTAGAGCAGGCTGTTGAGGTCTACCGGTACAATGTTGGTGGTGTTGATGGTGGCCAGCGTTTTGCTATCGGTAAACCAGCGGCTGCTGAAGTCCCAGCCCGATTCGGCGGCGGCGCGCAGGTTGCGGTAGAGCAGGGGGCGCTCAGCTTCGGGCAGCTGCTCGGCTGTTTCCACATCCTGCACATAGCTCTCGGGCCGTGGTATTTCGGTATCATCATAGTAGCGGTTCAGCAGGCTGCCATCGGGCATCTGCACCACCCGCCGATGGCCGGCGCCTGGTGCAGCCTGCTCTGCGCCCTGCATCCAGAAGGCCCATTCTTTCTCCAGCTGCGGCAGAAACGCCAGAGCCGCCTGCGTACCCTTGTGGTGCTGGTACAGGCTTACCATAGCCCCAAAGAAGGGCGGTTGCGAACGGCTCAGGTAATAGGTGCGGTTGCCGTTGGGGATATGGCCGATGTGGTCGATCTGCCAGGCAAAATTCCTGAGCATGCTCTCCAGCAGGTCCATGCGCTCGCTGTTGGCCAGGCCGTGCATGGTAAAATAGCTATCCCAGTAATAGATCTCCCGAAAGCGGCCGCCCGGCACTACATATTCGTGGGGCAGGGGGATAAGGGTAGACCAGGAGGCGGCCTCATCGGCCGGGCGGGTCAGGTAGCGCCAGTGGTTGCTGATGTGGTCTTCCATGCTCAGCGCAGGGTTGAGCTCAAAGTCTTCGCCGGCGCCGCCGGGGATCTCAAAATGCGCCTCCACAAAGGCTTTCAGATCAAATCCTGCTGCCCCTTTTTGAGCCTGATACTGTTCCAGAATGCGGGCCGGATCAGTTTTGGGGCGGCTGTCGACAAAGGTTTTATTATCGGGAAATACACGCCTGAGCTGTACCTCCCGGAAGAGTTCGTCCAGTTGCAAATGAGGTCTGAAATAATCGGGTTGTGAGCTGGTCTGGCAGGCCAGCAAAAAACTGAGCAGCAGGTAGGCGATCCGTTTCATTGCTTTAAAGGGGGTTTACGGACGGCTACGAGGGGCAATCCGGGCTCTAAATGTCCATGATAAAATCGAGAAAGCCGGCATTCTGGCCCTTGGGCCGGATCACCAGCAGCGGAAAGCGGGTGTTCATTTGTATGGCCCGCTCGGCTATACTGCCCAAAAAGAGGGCAGTGGCCGCCGTACGGCCCTTGGCACCAATCACTATCCCATCTGCATTAATCTCAATTGCCTTATCGTATATATCCGTCATTAAATTATCATTTTCATCCAGGGAATACACGTCCTTTATTTTCTGGCCCATCAGATCGATTTCCCTGATGAACTTTTTATAGTCCTTGCGGGCGTGCTTTTCCATAATGGCCGAAAACTCCTGGTAGGTCTTGCCCGAGTAATGGTAGCCGGGGGGAACCGTATACACATTCTGCACCACAATCTGAATACCCGGATTGCGGTGGGCAAATTGAATGGTGGCTTCCAGCGCCAGTTTGGAGTGCTCCGAAAAATCGGATGGGACCAGCAGGGTCTTTATTTTAGGCTTGCTACCTTCGGGTACGATCAGCAGGTTGCAGGCAGCCCGGCGGGCCAGGCGCTGCACCAGCACGCCGCTGCCTTCCAGCGAAACTTTGCGGCCGGCTATGATCAGGTCAATATCAGAGTCCTGGCTCATCTGCAGCAGCTTGCGAGCCGGGGCGCCGTCTTTTACCAGGTACTGGATTTTAAAGCGGGTGAGAATGGCTTCGCCTGCATGAAAGTGGGCATCTACCACAGCCTTCATCTTTTCCTTGCGCTCGGCAATGGCCGTATCCATCAGGCCCGGAAATTCTTTTAATACACTCTCTGGAATGTGAAAATTGCGGATGATGTTGACAAAATAGATCTTTTCTGCCGGTGTGTTTTTAGCGATAAAGGCAGCGTACTGGATGAGGGTAACATCCATGTCGGTAAGATCAAGCGCAACGAGGATCCTTTTAATTGGGTACATTCGGGACAAGGGTATTTACACTTCTACTTTTTTAAAGGCCAGCAGCGCATCGGCCAGGCGCTCTACCTGTTCTTTGGAATGAGCCGGAAAATTGGCAATGCGGATGTGCTGATCCTTATACTTGCCATAGCCGCTGCTAACCTCCAGATGCTGGCTGCTCAGGTAGTCCATCAGGGGTTTGTGGTAGGCCACATCCTGCAGCTCGGCCACCAGGGTGGTTTTGCTGCGCCATTTTTTTTCCTTTACAAACGGAGCAAGGTACGCACAATCCTCAATTGCCTGGTAGAGGATGGCTGCTTTTTGTTCGGTCTCTTTACGGATCTGGGCGGCCCCCTTCAGGTTCATTTCCTCGGCAATCTTGCCCAGTAGGTAAATGCCCAGCACATTAGGGGTTTCGGGCGTTTCGTAGCCCTCTGCTTTTTCGATCAGGCCGGGCAGGCTGTGGTAGCTGCCCAGGCTCATTTCCTTTTCCTGTTTTTTTACCGCTTTGGACAGGCAGCGCTCGTTTACGATCCAGACGCCAAGGCCTGCCGGCAGACCAAAACCCTTTTGCACCGAGAAAAACAGGCTGTCGACCTGCTCCACATCAAAGGTAAGGTAGGGGGTAGCCGACACCACATCTACCGCCAGCAGCGTATCCTGAAAGGCTTTGCGCAGGTCGGCAATATCGCTGGCCGGCTGCATGGCGCCGGTGCTGGTTTCATTGTAGGTAAGGGCTATCAGCTCACTGTCGTTGGAAAGCAACATGCTTTTTGGTTCGCAGCAGCTCCCGTCCGGCGCTTCAATCAGTTCCGTTTCCAGGCAAAGTTCTTTGGCCGTATGGGCAAAGCGTTTAGAGAATGCTCCGTTTACCAGGTGGCAGGAGCGTTTTTCCACGCAGCTCTGCAGGATGCGCTCCCAGGCTTCGGTGCCCGAGCTCAAGAAGAGGATGTAGTAGCTTTCCGGCAGATTGAGCAGCTCCCGCAGGTGGCCGGCTGCATGCCGGTATAAGCTTTGAAAAGCCGTGCCCCGATGGCTCATGGAGGGGATCTGCCTGCGGAGCGCCTCTTTCAGGTGCATTTCAGCCGTAAAATAGAGCTCCGAGGGTCCCACGGTAAAAAAAGTTGTTTTGCGCATACAAGCGAATTCCTAATAGTGGTTAGCAGGGCATACGATGCTGGCAGAAAGAAAGGTAAAAAAAGAGCCAGTTTCACCCAAATACAAGCGTTTCCACAAAAAAACCCATCGGCAAGCCGCTTGTTAGCCAAAAAATCAGCTTTCAGGAAATTATTTATTAGCCCGGAGGTGTTACCTTTGTATTCCAGGTATGACAAATCATACTGAAGAATAGCCCACATTGGTCCATTCCGTTTTTCAAACCTAACATTTATACTAATAACGGGTGAAGCCTATTGGAGAAACCGGGCCTCAATCCCGAAGCAATTCGGGGTCATTCCGACTGTGTCGGGATGTTAACAGTGGAGGGTTGACCCGGCTAGGCAGCCTAAAACGTGTCTTAAAGAGGTTTGATAAAACCCCTCGTGGACCTTTGTGGGTATTTTCATTTCTGGCAGCTCCGGCTGCTTTTTTCCTGTTGCTCCCTGCCTGTACGGCTGAGCCCCCGGTGCAGGAAGCACCTTCCGAACAAATCCTGGTTGCTGAGCAGGAACCTTACTTCTACCAGCCACCGGCCGATTCTTCCAGCCCTTTTGGTACCGCCCGCCTGAAGTACGAAGACCAGGCCGAAGCATTCATGAACCGCTTCAGGGCCATCAGCCAGGGTAGTATCCTGATCATGCAGCAGGAAAAAATGGTGCTGCAGGAGCGTTCTAAAGCCGATACCGCCCGCTTTCTCTGTGTAGACCCCCTTTTTCCGGCCTATGTGAGCAGCCTGCTGGCACGCCTGTACCAGCGGCATGCGGAGATCCCCCATGCGCCGGTACCGCTGGACGAGTTTTTTCCCACTGGCCGAACGGGCACCTTTCTGGCCCGGCGGGAGCCAAGCTATACCACGGCCCCTGAGCTGGCCTCAGAAACCTACCAGCGCCTGATAGGCCGGGTAGAAAAAAAATCGGCCGATACCTATGGCATGGCTGCCGAGGAGCTGCTGTTTGAACCCCTGGAGATAGACGCCTACCAGTTAAAAGAAGGGCAGCTGTGTGTGCCTCCACAGGCCCTGCTGCAGCTGAGCAGCCTCTGGCTGCGCAAAGGCCGCTGGAATGGCGAGCAGTTTTTGTCTGAAGCAGTAGTAAAACGGGTCATGGCACCTGCCTATGCTACCGAATGGGGCAAGGAGGTGTATGGCTGGCAGTACTACCGCCTGCGCGCCAAAGGACGCAAGCAGCCAGTCCTGTTCTGGGAAGGGGAGAGCCTCTACCTGTTTCTGCTGCCCGAGCTGGAAGCCGCAATCCTGATCCGGGCCGATGAACCCATACAGGGGGAACTATGGGAGCTGCTGCAACAGTATATGATCCCGGCATTGTTCCCTTAAATGTTACCCTAAAAAAAAGAACCCACCGCAGGGGTGGGCTCATAGGGGGAGTAATGGTAACTGCAGATCAGGGGAAAAGGCCCAATTCTATATAATTGGCGGCAATGCGGTCCAGGGCCACTACAAAGGCTGCCGTACGCAGGTTAGGGGTCTTTTTCTGCAGTTTGGTTTCGCGGATGTTGTGATAGGCGGTAACCATGCCGTCTTCCAGTCCGGAGTACACCAGGTCCCGCTCGCCAGCCCCTTTTACAATTTCCTTTTTCATCTCGGCCGATAGCGAAACACCGCTGGCCTTTTCAATGGCCTCTACCAGGCGGCGGTTGTTCATTTCGTTGTAGCGGCGGTCCATGCGGCCAAACGATACCCGGGCCAGGTTCTTTAGCCACTCGAAATAACTCACCGTTACCCCGCCGGCATTCAGGTACATATCAGGCACTACCATAATGTTCCGGCGGGTCAGAATCTCTTCGGCCTCGGCTGTAACGGGACCATTGGCGCCTTCACCCACAATCCTGGCCTTGATGCGGGGGGCATTTTCTTCGGTGATCTGCCCCTCCAGTGCCGCCGGCACCAGTATGTCGCAGTCCCACTCCAGCAGCTCCCGGGAATTTTTGATGTTGCGGGCCCTGCCAAAGTTAAGGATGCTTTTGGTAGCGCGCCGGTGGTGGTAAACTGCATCCACATCCAATCCATTCTCATCGAAAAGGCCGCCTTCATACTCGGCAATGCCTATAATGATGGCGCCCTGTTCCTGCAGAAATTTGGCGCTGTGGTAGCCTACATTGCCCAGGCCCTGCACCACCACCCGCTTGCCTTCCAGCCCGGGGCTAAGGCCAAGGGCCTGCATATCTTCCCGAAAGCAGCACACCTCCCGCAGGCCATACATCAGGCCCAGGCCGGTAGCCTCATTGCGGCCTATAATGCCGCTCTGGGTGAGGGGTTTGCCGGTAACACAGGCGGCGGCATTGATGGAGCCCGGGTGAAACTCCTGATAGGTGCTGTAGATCCAGGCCATTTCCCGGGGTCCGGTGCCATAATCGGGGGCGGGCACATCCTGGGCGGGACCTATAAAATTCTTTTTGATCAGCTCCATGGTGTAGCGGCGGGTAATGCGCTCCAGGGTGCGGCTGTCATACTTGCTGGTGTTGATGCGCACACCCCCCTTGCCGCCCCCAAAGGGCACGTTCAGCACGGCACATTTGTAGGACATCAGGGCAGCCAGTGCTTTTACTTCATCTTCATTTACGGTTTCGGCATAGCGGATCCCCCCCTTGGTGGGCAGCTTGTGATGGGAGTGTTGTACCCGGTAGGCTTCAATCACCTCATAGCTACCGTCTTCCAGCTGTATGGGAAAAAAGAACTTATAGATGCTGTTGCATTGCTTGATCTGGCTGATGAGGCCCTGGGGATAAT
>NZ_AODQ01000142.1 GCF_000348925.1 Cesiribacter andamanensis AMV16
TAAGATTCGGGATGACTCATGTTTTTTTATATCTAGTCTATTAGCCGAATGAATACTGCAGATGGCGCTTGGTGACTAGCTGAGGAATGGGTAAGCCCGTACCGCTCAATCTCTGGCTTCTTTGCGTATTCCTGCTTTTGTGGTGGAGGGGGTATGCTCGTTAAGTGAGGTTGAGCAGGGGGTAATTGCTTGGCCATTTCCAGGGTGGTTAGTCCAAGAGCAGGCCAGCGGATGATTGATCTTTGATCATAATGGGGGTGGACATAAAATGCAGCAGCTGTTGCTCACAGGGGTTAGAGCATCCTTGATAGTACTGTTTAACCCCTTTTTCATCCTATCATCACATTTGTGGTATATGTGATTCTGCTGAAGTATATTTTCATGAGGATGAATCTTTCTCTCATCCTACCATCGCTATATGAAGTGTATATTCCTCACAGCCCTTGCCATGGGAATTGCAGGGACGCTCTATGCCCAGCAGCCAGCCAGTACTGCCGCACCTGCCAGTGCAGCGTTAAACGATGATTTCTCCTCTGCAGAGAGTTTGGTGAACTGGATATGGTTTCACCAGACCGAAGGCTGGCCCGATAAAATGAACAGGCTGACAGTAGAAAATGGCCGTCTGGTCTTTGAGCCTGGCACCTCTGGCTGGTTTGCCGATTATCAGGCGCCTTTCTTGTATAAGGAGGTGCGCGGCGATTTTGATGTGCGCATGCGGATAAAAGCAGAAGCGCTGGGAGGTGGAATTTCGCACACCACCTGGTCGTTGGGTGGGCTTATGGTGCGTGTGCCCAAGCGAAGTACCAAAGAAAACTGGCAGCCCCGGCAGGAAAACTGGTTTTTTATCACCACCGGCGTGGCGGCCAATGCAGGAGAGCAGGTCATTGAATCAAAATATACCCTCAACAGCAAATCAAACCTGAAATTGCGTCCGGCCAGAGCCGAGTGGATCACACTTCGGGCCGTGCGGGTTGGGCATGCCTTTATTCTACTGTATCAGTATGAGGGAGAGCACTGGCAGGTGCACGAGCGTTTTTACATTGCCGATTGGCCGCCGGTTCTACAGGTAGGCATTAATGGGTACACCAACAGCGAAGCCCTGCCTCAGGAAGTTAGATTTGGCGATGCGCTGCAACAGAATAGTACTGTCTATACAGGAATAGGTAAAAACGACCTGCGCCTTCTTGTAGATTGGGTACAGTTTAAAATGCCTGTAGTTAGCTTTTCGGAGACAAACCGCGCAATGGAATGGTATAACAATGTGGCCAGGAATACGCTAACCGATTACAGCCTGACTAACGAAGCACTGTTGGCGATGCTGGGTGATTAAGGTCGTGCCACCTCTACTGGTGCAGAGGACCTGCTGCTATCTATCTGTCCATAGAAGAAAGCTATAAGCCGAAAATGCCTCCATTAGAAGCTGTTAGGTAGGCTCTGCAGCCAGTAAGCGATACGCTCGGGCTTGTTATAAGCGGGAGCCAAGACTACACCGAAACTTTTTCTGTTATATTTGTGTCATCTTACCAAATCGTATAAAAATTTTTCAGTCATGGGTAAAGCAATAGAAATTACCGATTCTAATTTTCAAGACATCGTAAACACCGATAAACCAGTATTGGTAGACTTCTGGGCCGAGTGGTGTGGCCCCTGTAAAATGATCGGACCAGTGATTGAAGAACTGGCCGGCGATTACGAAGGCAAAGCCGTTATCGGCAAGGTAGATGTGGACAGCAATCCCGAGGTTTCTGCCAAGTTTGGTATCCGCAGCATTCCTACGCTTCTGGTATTTAAGAATGGTGAGATTGTAGACAAGCAGGTGGGCGCCGTAAGCAAAAACGTTCTGGCTCAAAAGCTGGATGCGCAAATGGCCTAAGCCCAATCCTTGAATATAGCATTAGAAGCCCTGCCAGTATTGGCGGGGTTTTTTTGTGCGCATCCCTTCCATTACAACAATAGGGGCTAAACTCAGGAACTTACGTATTTGAGGAGCAGGCTTCCAGCATGAGCAATCGCTCGCCTCCAGGCGAGTGAATGTATGCCAAGCCCTCTGGCCGCCTTTACAGGCAAATTACTAGGCTCACAAGGAGTGTGAAGTTTCTTTATGATCCTCACCTGGTAATACCCGCGCAAAAAGGGGAATGGCTGCTCAGGTAATGACAGTGAAACGCTACTGCTGCGCTGGCAGAAAGTAAGAATCCGCAAGAACCTAGTTGGGCTTTTACTCGTTGTTTAAACATTGAATAGTTTGGATGACGATTTTAGTTATGAATACAAAGAAACCCCTTCTAACCCCCTATACCCTAAACGATCTTGAACTGAAGAACCGCGTGGTGATGGCTCCCCTGACCCGCAGCCGGGCCGATAATCCAGACAAGGCGCCCACCGACCTCCACGCCGAGTATTACCGCCAGCGGGCCTCGGCCGGCCTCATCATCTCCGAAGGCTCCCAGATCTCTGAACAGGCCGTTGGCTATATCAACACACCCGGCATCCACACCCCTGCTCAGGTGAAGGGATGGAAGAAGGTGACCCATGCCGTACATGAAGAAGGCGGAAAGATCTTCTGCCAGCTCTGGCATGTAGGCCGCATGTCGCATCCCGATTTTCATGGGGGTGCCCTGCCGCTGGCCCCATCTCCCATCAACCCCCATGCTAAATCCTATACCCCTCAGGGTTTTAAGGATACGGTAACGCCCAAGGAAATGAGCCTGGAAGAGATTAAGCAAACCATCGCCGATTTTCAGCAGGCAGGTAAAAATGCTATGGAAGCCGGTTTTGATGGGGTAGAGATCCACTCCTCTAACGGCTACCTGCTGCACCAGTTCTTTAACCGCACTTCCAATGTGCGCACCGATGCTTATGGCGGCTCTATAGCAAACAGGGCCCGCATCCTCTTTGAGGTGATTGATGCCCTGAAAGCGGTAATGCCCGAAGGCCGCATCGGGCTGCGGCTGAACCCCTCGCTGCATGGCACTTTTGGTATGGAGCTGGATGAGGAAACCATTCCAACCTTCGACTATATTGTAAAAAAGCTCAACGATTACCAGCTCGCCTACCTGCACCTCTCGGAGCCCTTTACCGATGTGAGCCAGCTGCCCCATGCCGAGCCCCACATTGCCAGACGCTACCGTCCGCTTTACAGCGGTACGCTCATCATCAACGGCGGTTTTGATGAGGAAAAAGGAAATGAGGTGATCCGGGAAGGCAATGCCGACCTGGTGGCTTTTGGAAAACTGTTTATTTCCAATCCCGATCTGCCCCTGCGCTTTGAACAGGGGGCCCCGCTGCAGGCCTGGGATGCCAAAACCTTCTACTCGCCCGGAGCAGAAGGCTACATCGATTACCCCCTGCTGGAAGAAGTGGAACGCTAATGACGTTGATTTCTCTGCCCTAAAGTCCCGGTGCCCTATGTTGGTGCCGGGCTTTTTTGTTTTATGTTTGTGTGAACCCAGGCGGCCGGCCGGCATATGGAAACACTTTGTGGCCGGGGACTCTTTTTAGAGGTAAAACAAGCGCAACTTTCCCATCTATGAACTATCAGCAAATTCTGGACGAGATCTACAAAGAAGCAAAGGTGTTTAAAGGCCAGGGCGAGCTGGCCAGCTACATTCCCGAACTGGCCCGGGTAGACCCCCTTAAGTACGGCATTCACCTGGCCACCATTGAGGGGGCAGAGTTTGCGGTGGGGGATAGTCAGGAGCCATTCTCTATCCAGAGTATCTCCAAGGTACTGTCCCTTGCGCTGGTGCTGCCCCTGATCGGCGAAATGCTCTGGGAACGGGTGGGGGTGGAGCCCTCCGGCAACCCCTTTAATTCCATCGTGCAGCTGGAGTATGAGAATGGCATACCCCGCAACCCCTTTCTCAATGCCGGCGCTCTGGTGATGGCCGACATCCTCATCAGCCGTTTTGATGATCCCAAACGGGAGTTTCTGCAGTTTGTACGCAGGCTGGCCGGCAACGAAACGATCCAGTACGATGAGGAGGTGGCCGCCTCGGAAAAGGCAACCGGCTATGTCAACGCCTCGCTCATCAACATGATGAAATCCTATGGCAACATCAACAACGAGATTGACAGCGTACTGGACTTCTATTACCACCAGTGCTCCATTGCCATGAGCTGCCAGGATCTGGCGCGTGCTTTTCTTGTTTTTGCCGATGAGGGCTGTATATACGGAGAAGATACCCGCATCCTGAAGAAGGCACAGGTAAAGCGGATCAACGCCCTGATGCAAACCTGTGGGTTTTATGATGAAGCAGGGGAATTTTCGTTTCGGGTAGGGCTGCCGGGCAAAAGCGGGGTAGGCGGCGGCATTGTGGCCGTACACCCCAAGTGTTATAGCGTGGCCGTCTGGAGCCCCAAGCTCAACAAAAAAGGCAATTCTGTACTGGGCATGAAAACCCTGGAATTGCTCACCACCAAAAGCGGTACCTCTATTTTTTAAAGCAAAAAAGGGGTGCCGTTTGCGACACCCCCTTTTCGTTTCACTAAAATGTGATCCGGTTCATCTTTTCTGCAAAGTGATTGCAGCCAAAATTAGCACCGGTAATGTAGTCGTAGTGCTCTCCCTTTTCCGATACGGGCTTGCCATCGTTGAGGACCGGCACAATGTATTCCGGATCCAGGTTGTGGTCAGATAGTTCGTTGCAGCGGCCAAAGGCATCACTGCTTACAGCAGCCGGTGTGTTGAGTTTTGCCTGGCTTTGCTCCCAGTGGGTACAGTGATTACAGGTAGCTTCCATATGCTTAAAAATTAGGTTTTACATCAATCTACACTTCTTAAACTGCGAAACAGGAAACTTGGGTTGCGGATAACCCCTTGTTTATGACTAATTTAGAATTAAGCTAAATTGCCTGCCTGTCCCCGGGTACCTGAGGAAATGAGCGATACAGGCCCTATGGTATGCCGGATACTTATAATTCCCACAGCCCCAGCATCCGCTTAAGCTCGGCCTGCTGTTGCTGAAACTTCACCTGCAGCGAAAAAAGCTTCAGGCGGCTTTCCAGGTATTTCAGTTCCCGGGCATTCACGTAAAAAAGCGTGCTTTCGCCAAACTCAAATTTCTGCTGCTCGGCCTGCCACAGCCTGCGGTAGCCCTCGGCCAGTTGCTGGTTTTGCTGCACCTGCTGCTGCAGCAGCTCCAGGCTGCCGAGCAGCGCCTCCAGCTTGGTGGTGAGTTCCAGCCGTTTCTGCCGTTGTTCCAGGGCGGTAGCTTCCAGCTTCAGGCGGCTTAGCTGCAACTCACCCCGGGCATTGCGCAGCAAAAGCGGCATTTTAAAATTCACCCCAAACTTGTAGTTGTTGACCGAGTAAGAGGAGGCCCCTTCCAGTGGGGGTTCGCTGCTCAGAAGGTTATAGCTGGCCTGCAGGGATGGCTTTAGTTTCTCGGCCTTCCAGCGCCGGTCGGCCTCCAGTTCTTCCAGCCGAAAGCCGTAGTAGCGCAGCGCAGGGCTGCCTTCGGCCAGGGCAAGGGGAGCAGGAGAGGCCGTGCCGTACAAGCTGTCGGGCAGGCTGGCAGGCGGCAGCGGGCTGGGGGTGAACTGGCTCTGCCAAAGGGGGGTGCCTTCCTCTGACCAGTAGAAGGAGGCCACCTCCTGTTCGGCTTTTATCAGTGCCTGTTCTTCTTCCAGCAGCTGGCTTTGCAGGGTCTGTAGCTGCACAAAGGCTTCCAGGGTATCAATGGCGGGCAGCTCTTCGGTGGCAAAGCCACCCTGCACCAGCTGATAGCGCTGGCGGGCTACCTGCAGTGCATTTTGCAGGGTTTGCACCTGCTGGCGATGACCGGCCCAGGTCCAGTAGGCTACGGTAGCCTCGTACAGCAGATTGGCCAGTTGCTGGCGCTGCTCCCACTGAAAACGCTGCTGGCGTATACGGGCAGCGCGCAGGGCGGCCCGGCCTTCATCAAAAAAGAGCCCCTGGGCCAGCGGCAGGCTTACTCCGGCATACCACAGCCCATCGTCGGGCACGGTGCGCTCCGGGTTCAGGTAATAGCCCTGGGCATAGTCATAGCCGGCCTTCAGGTCCAGGCCCAGACGGGTGTTTACCTTTAGGTCGCTGCTGAAGATGCGGTAATAGGTTCGGTCCTTGTAGCGCTTTTCGTCGAAGGTGCCTCCCAGCTCGGGATCGAAAAAGCCACGGGCAGCCCGCACTTCCATACGGCCCTGCTCTTCCATCAGGCGGGCAGCGCGGGCAAGGGGGTGATGCTGGCTAACCTGCTGCAGGTACTCCGACAGGTAGAGCGTATCGGCCCCCTGCTGGGCGCTGGCACCCAGAGAAAGTAGCAGAAGGGCTGTTGCCCCCAGCAAAAGAGAGAGTAGCCGCATGGTCATTTTTTAGGTTCGTTGGCAGCCTGATCGGCCGTAAGGCTTCCTTTTCGCTGGTAGAAGTTGGGCGGAAAGCCGTTGATGCGCCGCCAGAGCTCATAGCCCAGGGGTACATCGCCCAGCAGGGCCATGCCCCGGGCGCCGGATCCTATGCGCAGGGCATCGGGCCAGTCATACAGCTGCGGGTCAGGCCCAACCAGTATCCGGTAGCGACCGTTTTCGCTGGTTACATTGTCAATGGCTATGATGCGGCCCCCAAAGGTGCCATACTGCGCATTGGGCCAGCCAGAAAAGACAATGGAGGGCCAGCCATCAAAGATCAGGCGCACCGGTTGCCCGGTCTTGAGCAGGGGCAGGTCCAGGGGTTCAATATAGAGCTCGGCTGCCAGATCAAAATCGGAGGGCATAATGGTGAGCAGCTGATCGCCGCTCTTTACGGTTTCGCCCAGGCCGGCCTTAATGGTCTTGGTTATATAGCCGGCCTGCGGGGCCGTTACATAGTACATGCCCTGCCGAAGGGTATAGTTGGCTACCTGGTTTTGCAGCTTGGCGGCATCGGCTGTGGCGGTGAGGCCCCCACTGCGGGCCTCGGCCTGGTCAGAGCGGGCCTTGGCAATCTTTTCCTCATACTGGGCCTGTTGCGAGGCCAGTTCGGCCATTTCGGCCAGCAGCTTGTTCTGGCTGCTAAGCAGATCGGTTTCGGCCTTAATGATCTTGGCCTGGGCTTCCTGCTGCTTCAGCCGGCGGTCTTCCAGATCTTTGCGTGATTTAAGGCCCTGCTCAAAGAGCTGTTCCATCCGCGCGTATTGCTGGTCGGCAATCTCCAGATTGGTGCGGGCTGCCACCACTTCCATGCTGTCGGACTGCACCTTCAGGCGGGCCTGCTGGATGTAGTTGCGGACCTGCTGTAACTTAAGCACGCGGGTTTCTTCCAGGGCCCGTATCTGGTTTTCGAGCTGCGCTACCTTCTGCTCATAGGCGCCAACAGAGGAGCGCTTGGCCTGAAACTGATCTTGGGTGCGCTCTACCAACTGGGGATCCAGGTACTCTTCCTTGATTTCTGACAGGAGCAGAAGGGTATCGCCCTGCTGTACCTGCTCGCCCTCGCGCACAAACCACTGGGCTATGCGGCCATCAATAACGGCCGGCACAGCCTGCGGTCGCTGGCTGGGCAGAGGGGTGGTGACTACCCCATCGCCCTGCACGTTTTGCGTCCAGGGCAGAAACAACACGGCTAAAAAGGCAATCAGCATAAACGTAAGCAGGCGTGGCGCCATGGAACGCCCTTCCTGCCGTTTGAGCCGCCGCAGGGAGCTGTACTGCTCCTGGGTAATGTTGAGCTCGTTGTCTTGGTTGCTTATATTCAGCATAGGGGCTTAGCGCGAAAAAACTTCGTGAAACCAGGTCTCATTTTCAAGGCTGGCAAAATCGGTCACTTCCTGGAGTTTGCCATCCAGCAGGAGCAGGATCCGATCAAAACGTTTGGCCAGCTCGGGGTTGCGGCTGCTAACGATCAGTGTCCAGCGTTGGCTGGGGTCCAGCAGGTAGTGCAGTAGCTTGTCGGTTTCGGCCGGGGCCAGCCAGTCAAAGGGGTTTTCCAGCAGCAGCAGGCGGGGCTTCATGGCCAGGCTACGGGCCACCAGAATCTTTTGGATGGCGCTGCTGGAAAGGTGCCGGCCTTCGGGCAGCAGTTTGGCATCATACCCCATGGGCAGATGCTCAACCATCTCGTTGAGGCTAACGGCCTGCAAAACTTCCTGCAAGGTTTCATTGGTAATATCTGGCTTGCCCAGGGTAATGTTTTCCTTGATGCTGCCGGCAAAGATTCCATTTTTATCCAGGTTGGCGCCCAGGGTGGTGCGCAGCGTTTCCAGGGAAATAGTGCTGGCCGGTAGCCCATTGTAGGAGATGCTGCCTTTGGGGGTTTGATAAAGGCCCGCCAGCAGGCGCAGCAGCAGGGTTTTGCCACTGTTGCGGGGCCCCATGATGCAGAGGCGCTCGCCGGAGGCAATGCTCAGGTTTATATTGTCCAGAAACAGGCTATTGTCATGCAGGGAGTGCGCTGCAGCATTTTTTAGGGTAATGGATAGGCCTTTGGAGGTGGCATCGCTGGTATCCAGCCGGTTGCCGGCCTGGCTTTCCAGGGGCAGATCGGTCACATTGCCGATCTTTTCAATGGAGGTGAGCACATCATAAATGGTCTCCATGCTCAGAATGAGCTTCTCTACCGAGTTGAGCACCATAATTATGATGATCTCCGCAGCTACAAACTGGCCGATGTTCATCTGCTGATCCAGCACCAGCTTGCCGCCTAGTATAAGCAGGCCGGCCGCTACCAGTACCTTAAAGCCGATCAGGTAAATGTACTGCTGCTTAAGCACGCTAAAATGCTGGTCCCGCGCATCCAGGTAGCCTCCCACCAGCTTGTCGGTGCGCTCCATGGGCAGGGGGGTATTGCCGGCCAGCTTGAAGGTATCCAGGCTGCGGGCCAGCTCCTCCAGCCAGTGCACCACTTCATATTTGTACTTTGACTCTTTCAGGCTGGTGGCCAGGCCTATGGGGCCTGTAAGCCGAAAGATCAGAAACATAAGCGCTACCAGCAGCAGGCTGAAAAGGATGAAGAAGGGGTGATAGAGCGATAGCAGCACCAGCCCGAAGAACACCTGCAGGCCGGCAGCTGAAAAATCCAGCAGAATCTTGGAGAGCCCCTTTTGCACCATCAGCGTATCAAAAAAACGGTTGATGAGCTCGGGTACATAGTGCTCCCGCTGGGTATCGGTCTTCAGGCGCGGAATGCGAAAGGCAAACTCCAGCGCCGCCCGTGTAAAGATCTTTTGCTGCAGCTTTTCGGATACCACCAGCTGCAGCACCTGCAGCGTGCCGGCCAGGCCCATGCCCAGGATCACCAGAAACACCAGTACCGTAAGGGAGGTTGAGATCTGTCCGCTCTGAATCAGGTTAATGATCACCTGTATCCCCAGCGGAAGAGATAGGGCAACTACCCCACCAACTACCGCATAGAGGTAAATATTCCCGATCTGTTTCCGGTCTACCTTCAGCAGGCGGAAAAAGCGGGTAATAGGAGGGATGGTAGTAACAACAGTTTGTGGCATAGAACCTATAATAGCTGGGCAAATATAATGCTATCAAAATTGATAGTAATACTATCATTGTTAAATTTTTGTTCCTTTTTTTTCAACTATTTTTGGGTGTAGGAGTGATAGTGGATCAGCAGCAGTAGGTAAGGCATGTAGTAATTTAAGAACTTTTGCTCATAGAAAACCAGATAACAGGCTCAATATGAAGCAAAACATACCCGCTTGCCTCAGCATCTGCCTGAAAATTAGCAAAGCTATGGCAGCATATAGTTGAGTGAAAATTGTTAAGCAGGCGGAACATCTTCTTCTCTGCACGCTGTAAGGTTGGCTGTTGAATCTCTGCATTTGTAGAAGTTTTAAGCCTTATTTTGAGCCCATCATTAAGTCAAGGAACCATATGAGATGGATGCGTACACTAATGCTGGGACTGTTGGCCTGCAGTTTGGTTCAAAGCATGAGCCTGGCACAGCCGGCAAAAAGGGGAAAAAGCAGGAGCAACCCGCCTCCCTAACGCTGGCCATTGCCGATAATGGCACCGGCCTGCGCAAAGAAGCCATAGCGCCGGTAGCGGCTTACCTGAGCAAAGAACTGGGCATCTCTGTAAGGGCAACCGCTACTACCACAGCCATTGAGCTGCTCAACGGGCTTAAGGAAGGCAGCATTGATATTGCCTACATCAATGGGTTTGGCTATGTGCTGGGCGTTTCGGATTCGTTGCCTCTGGTGCCGCTGGTAGTGCCCGGCACAAAGGATGGGAGCCCCAATACCTACAACAGCTGTATTTTCACTGCGGCCACTTCTTCTATAAAAAGCATGGCCGATCTGGTGTCGCGTGCCCAGCAGTACCGCTTCCTGTTTGTTAATCCTACCTCCACCTCGGGCCACCTGGTGCCGCGCCTATACCTGGGTAAGATGGGCATTAAGCAGGCCGAGGTTGAGCTGAAGGATGTTGCTTTTGGTGACAGCCACTACAACACCATAGAGCAGGTGCTGGCAGGTGAGGCCGATGCCGGTGCCACGGCCTACAACATTGTACAGGCCCGGCTGGCCAGCGGGGAGCTCCGCTGGGAAGACATCAACATCCTTTGGGTATCGGAAAATATCACCCAGGAGCCAGTAGTAGTGAGCGAGCGCATGGCCCAGCCGCTGCAAAAAAAAGCTGCAGCAGGCACTGCTTCAGCTGCACCGCAGGGAGCCGGCCCTGTGGGCGCATATTCAGGCGAATTTTTCCGCCAGGGAAGCCACCAATTATGTACAGGCAAAGGATTCCGATTACAACTCCATCCGCAATGTTTCCGGTCGCATAGACGATCTGCTCTTTATCCTGAATTTCTACATAAACTGATAGAAGCGCTTAGAAAAAG
>NZ_AODQ01000143.1 GCF_000348925.1 Cesiribacter andamanensis AMV16
CCCCTTCCTCGCGCCTGGGCAATGCGCCTCGGGATAGGCCGCCGCAAGGAGCTTGCCCACGCTGGTATCGGCCACCGGCTCATTGTCTGCATCTGTTTTGAACAGACGGCGCCACTGGGATGCCAGGCGCTCCAGGCGTTGCAGCAGGGCCCTGTCGGCACTTACCCGCTCCCCACCGCGCCAGCGCCGCAGGGCTTCTACCCGCAGGCTCAGGTCGGCGCCGGCGCCCCGGGGCAGGGGGTCCCGCTCTTCCAGCAGAGCGGCCACATCGGCGGCAAGGGAGGCCTGCCCGTCGGCCTCGCCCTCCAGCAGCAGGTGCGCCAGGCGGGGGTGGGTAGGCAGGCGCAGCATCTGGCGGCCGCGCTCGGTTATTTTGGGGCCCTCCAGTGCCTGCAGCTCCTGCAGCAGCTGGCGGGCGGCGGCCACCGCCCCGGCCGGAGGGGGACTTAGCCAGCTAAGGGATGTGAAGTCCTGTATGCCCCAGCCGGCCAGCTCCAGCACGGTAGGGGCCAGATCGGCTTCCAGGATCTCGGGCTGACGCTGGGGCTGCAGGTGCTGCTGGGCCCCTTCGCTCCAGAGGCGGTAGGCCACCCCTGGCCCCAACCGGCCTGCGCGGCCCGCCCGCTGATCGGCCGTATCTTTGGTGACCGCTACGGTCTCCAGCCGGCTAAGGCCCGAACGCGGATCAAAGCGGGGTACCCGGGAATAGCCACTGTCTACTACTACCTGTATGCCTTCTATAGTTAAGCTGGTTTCGGCTATGGAGGTGGCCAGCACCACTTTGCGCCGGCCCTGGGGGTGCGGCTGCAGGGCAGCCTGCTGCTCGGCCTGCGGCAGATCGCCATAGAGGGGATGCAGGCTGATGGCGGGTTCGCTCTCCTGCAGCAGTCCCGCACAGCGCTCTATTTCGCCGGCGCCGGGCAAAAAGGCCAGTACATCCCCTTCTTCTTCCCGCAGTGCCTTGCGGATGGCGCTGCTCACCAGCCGGGCCAGGGCATCGGCGCCGGGGTAGCTGCGCTGCTCCTGGGGGCAGGTAGCGCAGGCTAATGGGGTACTGACGGCCCTGGCTGGTGAGAATGG
This sequence comes from Cesiribacter andamanensis AMV16, assembly GCF_000348925.1. Lineage (GTDB taxonomy): Bacteria > Bacteroidota > Bacteroidia > Cytophagales > Cyclobacteriaceae > Cesiribacter > Cesiribacter andamanensis. Next base: position 1,081 of record NZ_AODQ01000143.1, read on the forward strand.
GCGCTCCCCCCAGCAGGCGGGAGAGTTCGGCACCATCCAACGTGGCCGACATTATGAGCAGTCGCAGATCGTCCCGCAGCACCCCCTGAATTTCCCGGCAGAGGGCCAGGGCCAGATCGGCCTGCAGGCTGCGCTCATGAAACTCATCAAAGATCACCAGCCCTACCCCTTCCAGCCCATTGTCCTGCCCCAGCATGCGGGCCAGCACCCCCTCGGTAAGCACCTCCAGGCGGGTGGTGGGGCCAATACGCTGCTCAAAGCGGATGCGGTAGCCAACGGTTTGCCCCAGCGCCTCACCCAGCTGCTGGGCCAGGCGACTGGCTACGGCCCGGGCGGCCAGGCGGCGGGGCTCCAGCATCAGGATCTTTTGCCCCTGCAGCCAGGGCTCATGCAGCAGCCGCAGGGGCAGCACCGTACTTTTGCCTGCACCGGGCGGCGCCTGCAGAATAAGCGTAGTGGCCGAGGCCAGCTGCTGCTTCAGCTCGGGAAGAATGGTTACAACGGGCAGGTCCTGCTCAGCCATGGGCACTCAAACGGAAAGGAAACTATACGGCATGTACTTCTGCAAACATACAGAAGCAGCACTGCCTATGAAAGCTGCAGGGGGTTGGTAATGCATGGTGCACCATCCAATAGTGCCTTCAGCAGGCGGCAGCCCCCACTGACAAGAAAATTATAGAGAATCAGCCCAAAAGGGTTTTGCTATTGCCAGGGAAATTGTATTTTCATCCTCTTGTTTCTACACTGGCAGAATCTGATGGTTACGGACTTGGGGAGGTTTTTGTACAATCCGGCGAATACCCTTAGGACTGATAGACCCATCGTGTAATGTAATCAATGAGGCGAACGGCAGTACTCTATTCGGGCATCTATACACTTGGGGGCGTTTGCTGGCTGCTGGGTGCAGCCCTGATTGTTCTTACACTGGACCTGCCCTCTTTTGGGTTTGCCGGCATACTGCTGCTGGTACTTATTTTTTGCGGTATAACCGCTCTTTTGCTCTACGGCGCCCTTATGCATGCCTTCAGAAAACTGGATGACCGCCGCAACCAGTACAAGCGCCTGTTTGAAGAAAATCCCAACCCCATGTGGGTATATGACCAGCAAAGCCTAAAGATTTTGGCCGTAAACGGGGCGGCGCTTCAAACCTACGGCTTTAGCCTGCAGGAATTTCTGGGGCTTACCATACTAGACCTGCGGCCCGAAAAGGAAGTAGCCAAACTGCATGAAAATCTGCGCAGCGAAAGCCCGGTCTATTCCATGAGCGGCACCTGGCTGCACCGCAAAAAGAGCGGGGAAGAATTTTGGGTGAGCATCTACAGCCACCGTACCCAGTTTAACAAACGCAGTGCCCGCCTGGTGCTGGCCCTGGACATCAATGACCGCCTGCAGGCCGAGCAACGCATTCTGGAGCAAAACGACAAACTGCGCGAAATTGCTCATCTTCAGTCACATAACGTACGCAGGCCGGTAGCCAGCATCATGGGCCTCATTGGGCTATTCGACAAAAACAACCTCAACAGCGAGATCAACAGCCTGGTGATTGAAAAGCTGGATGTGGTCTGCAAGGAGCTGGACCTTACAATCCATAAGATTGTGGAGAAAACCTATGAGTTGGAGACCGATAGTGCAGCAGAAGACCTGGCATAAGCAACTGCCCGTCTACCGCTTAGCCCGGGGGGTATAATGCAGCCCTTTAAACGCGCAAAATAAGGCTTCCGCGCCCTTTGCGGGGCACTTTCTGTTCTTAAGTTGCTGAAATCCTGCAGGATTGTACATTTTCTTACAAGCAAAGTTCTATAGGGGCCCTTTTGGCTATCTTTGGAAGATTTTCTGATAAATTAATGGAATTAGTAATCTGGGCAAGCTTTATTGCTTTCATTCTGGGCCTGCTGGCGATAGATCTGGGCGTTTTTCATAAGAACCCGCAACAGATCTCCTACAAAGAAGCATTTTACTGGACGGCCGTATGGGTAGGGCTTGCGCTGCTGTTTGGCGGGGCGGTGTACTACATCTACGACACCAACTGGCTGGACATCAATAAGCGCGGCCTCTCGGGTTCCGCGGCCATGCTCAACTTCTATACCGGCTTTCTGATTGAGAAATCGCTCAGCCTGGATAACATCTTTGTGATTGCCCTGATCTTCACCTACTTTAAGATTGCCCCCCGCTACCAGCATGAGGTACTCTTCTGGGGCATCATCGGGGCCATGGTGTTCCGGGGTATTATGATTGTGGTGGGCACTGCCGTACTGGAGGCCTTTCACTGGACCACCTATCTGTTTGGCGCCCTGCTGATCTACTCGGCCATACGCATGTTGTCGGTAGATGAAGAAGAAACCGACTTTAGCAAAAACCCCCTGCTGCGGCTGGTGACCAAGCTCTACCCTATCGACTGGCAATACGAGGGTCCCAAGTTCTTTATTCAGAAAGAGGGGGTAAAAACGGCTACGGTGATGTTTGTAACCCTGGTGATTGTGGAGTTTACCGATGTGTTTTTTGCCATCGACTCCATTCCGGCCATCTTTGCCGTAACCACCGACCCCTTTCTGGTTTTTACCTCCAATGTATTTGCCATTCTGGGCCTGCGGACGCTTTATTTCTTCCTGGTTAACTTTATGGACCGCTTCAGCTTTATCAAATACAGCCTGGTGTTTATCCTGGGCTTTGTGGGCATTAAGCTGATGCTGGCCAACCATTACCAATTCCCCACACTGGTTTCGCTGGGCATCATCGTCAGCATGCTGATTGCCGGGATGATTGCCTCTGTGATCGCCAACCGGCAAACCGCCGGGCAGGTACCCACCCCCCTGCCCGAAAAGGTATTTAGCCGGGAAGAGGAAGAAGAGGAGAAAGAAAGGGTCTGAGCCCAGCGGTGGCTGCCCGATCCTTCACAAGAAAAAAACTGCTATTTGCAAAGCATGACTAATCCCGAATTTTTATCGGGATTAGTCATTAAAAGGCCTCATGATTCACCATGAGGCCTTTTTTATTAAGGTAGGCTGTCATCTCTCCTGCTGGTCGAGGTGACAGCGTTTCTTGATGTTTTTGGGCTAACATACAGCAATCTGAGGCTGTTTTAGCCATTCAGAAATTCAGGTGATTCATGTTTTGCCTGTAGGCCTTGCGGACCAGGCAGGAACGTCCGGTGTGGCAGCAGGCTGGGGAGATCAGGCGGCGCTCACCTACATTTTCAGGAGCGGCTGTAACAGGTACTCCAGCCCGTTGCTTTTGATTTCGTACATGAGGGCCAGCTGCTGGCCAAGCTTACCGGGCGGAAAGCCCTTTTTCTTGAACCAGAGCAGGTACTCTTCGGGCAGGTGCATCAGCAGGCGGTCTTTGTACTTGCCAAAGGGCATGCGGGTACGTACCAGGGCAAGCAGGATGCTGGGATCAGAGGCGGCTTCCATCATCCGGTAAAGATACCATTCACCAGGCAAATACTCCCCCTGCCCTGCCCGCAATAAATCCTGCGATTATGAACAGCTGCCTCTTGATTCTGATCAACCTTTCGCCCATATTCGGGTTCTGATTGAAATCAAGCATTTACACCCACCCATGAAAGACAAGACCATATACCCAAACAAAGGGGTTGGCAAGCTGCAGTTTGGGCTTTCTGAAGAAGAAGTGAAGCAGATTCTGGGCCTGCCCGACGAAACCGACACCATGACCCATGATGACGGCACCTCCAGCCTGCTGCTGATGTACTACGACCTTGGCCTGCACCTGAGCTTCGATTCGGACCGGGACTATACCCTCACCGAAATAGAAATTGACAGCGATGAGTACCATCTGGACAGCAAAATACAGGTAGGCGCTACAAAAGATGAGCTGCTGGCCTATATCAGCACCAGGGGATTTGAAGACCCGTATGTAGAGGATGTCTCTACCGAAGAGGAGCCGGGCATGGAGCTGGTAGCGCTGGATGAGCTTGGCCTGAACTTCTGGCTGGAAGATAACGAGATCAACAGCATACAGGTAGGCATGGCAGAAGACTGCTAGGCTACCCCTACTTCATATTCTGATAGCTGTGCCTCCGGCGGGTTATTCCCGCCGGATGGCCTCTACAGGATCCAGACGGGCCGCCCGCATGGCCGGATAGGTACCAAAAACCACCCCCAGCACCAGCGCCAGAATGGCCACCGTAGCCAGCGTGCCGGCTGTAAAGGCCGCCTCAAAGGGCGCCTGGGTAATGTGCCGGATCAGGGGAACCGCCCCCAGGGTGGCCAGCACCCCTAGCACCAGCCCCATAAAGCTGCCAAAGCCAGATACGGTGATGGATTCTGACAGGAACTGCAGCAAAATATCCCATTTTTTGGCCCCCATGGCTTTGCGCACCCCTATCTCGGAGGTGCGTTCGGTAACTGAGATCAGCAGCACATTCATGATGCCGATGCCGCCTACCAGCACGGCTATGCCTGTAATGAGCCCCATCACAATCTTAAAGAGCAGAATGCCCTTGCTCATCTGCTCTACTCTAAACTCATTGGTGATCACCTCAAAATCATCGGGCTGCCGGGCCAGGTGGCTGGCCAGCCAGCCTTCGATCTCTGCTTTCAGGGCCTGGATCTCCTCTACCTGCTGCGCCTCAACCACAGCCTGGGGCGGCTCCTGCCGCAGGCTTTCGTCTCCAAAAAAAGTGATGGGAATAACGGCCCGGGCTACCAGCGGCTGATCGGCCCTGAGCACCCCAATTATCTGCATGCGGCCCTGTTCCAGCTGCAGGTGCTGGCCTAGGACCCGCTGCGGATCATCGCTGCCGCTTACTATGCTGGCCAGTACTTCGTTTACCAGCGCCACCCGGCTGGATTGGGCTATTTCTTCGGGGCTGAACAGCCTGCCTGCCAGCACCACTGCCTTTGGCCAGACCTTAGCCAGGGTTCCGGCCACCAGTACCCCCTGTGAGGCAGTATCATGCACCTGCAGGCGCTGGGCCTGTGTCTTTAACAGGTAACCCTCGGCGCTATAGCTCAGAGAGGCCTCCAGCTGCTGCATGCGCTCGGCGGTAAAGTAGCCCCATTCCTCCTTTTTCATGTGGATGCCGTCTAGCTTCTGCATGGTGCGCGTCTCGATGCTGATGCTCTGTAGCGAGGTAGTAGAAGAAATCTGCTCCATGGCATATTTTTCCATGCCATCAATAAAGGAGAGAATGGCCACCAGCGCCGCCACACCAATTACAATACCCAGCACGGAGAGCAGTGTATGCAAAAAATTGGCCCGGATGTTCTGCAGGGCCATTGCAAAAGAGATCAACAGGTTCTTGATCATACGCCAAAAGGGTTAATGCGCCTCCGGCAACTAACAAAAGTATTTTTGCTTCTGCAAGGCAGTTGTTACCAGCGGTCGATGCAGCGGGCAAAAGGTTACCGAACCAGGACTTAGTTAAGATTAAGGCCCACCGCCAGCCCCAGCCAGGGCCTGTTCTGGTAGATCCAGATGCTGCGGTTTCTGTCCAGCAGGCGGTCTGCCCCTATGGCCAGGCCAAAAGTAAAGCTGTTGATCCCTATGATGGCGGCCAGTCCGTTCATCCAAACGACCCCATCATATTCATCTGCATAGCGGTTGCGGGTTACCCAGGGATTGATGGGTTCCGCGCCTATGCCGCTAAACAGACCAATGCTGTACCCGTAGTGGGTAATTCGCCTGTGGGCAATGCCCAGGGGGGTGTGTCTGTAGCGGATCCGGTAGCGGTCTGTGCGGTAGCCGGCATACAGCGCGCCGCTAAACTGCGTACCCAGCTGGCGGGGATGCCCCACAGTGGTGGGCCGGTATTTAAAGGGGATAGCCAGCACATCCAGATCAAAGGAATAGGCATGGTAGGTTTGCGCCGGCAGGCCCTGCCCTGAGGCTACAGCCGGAAATGCCAGCGCTGTTGCGGCAGCGGTATCAACAGCCAGCTGCTCCCCTCTTTTCTGAACCGGAAAGGCTACCAGTGTATCCTCACTGGCATATACATAGACCTGACGATCAGCACCCAGGCGCTTTTCTTTATAATACCCTTCATTAAGCTCAAACTTTGCACTTTCGCTCAGGCTACTGCAGGCTGCCAGCATCTGTACGCACACCAAAGAAAAAAGAAGCACCACTATACGGCGGCAAGTGTTCATCATGGTAAGAGGCAGGAGGGTATACTTTAAAAAGGAAATTGAGAAGAAGATGTTTTGCAAAAGGAGCCTCCTGCTCTACCCCTCCAGGGCTTTATGCATGCCTTTGTCCATATCCTCCATCACATGAAGCAGCGGCTGATTTTCTGTAAAGCTTCAGGCTTTGGCTTAGCCGGGCCCGGTCGTTACTTTACAGAAAACCGGTAGGTGGTTTGCGTTTCATACACCTCTCCGGGCTTCAGCTCGGTGCTGGGAAAAGCGGGCTGATTGGGCGAATCGGGATAGTGCTGGGTTTCCAGGCAAAGCCCCCAGCGCTGCCCGTAGGCTACCTCCCCTTTTCCGGTCAGATTGCCCTTCAGGAAGTTACCGCTATAGAACTGAATGGCCGGCTCAGTGGTAAATACTTCCATAAAGCGGCCGCTGGCCGGATCGTGCAGCGTGGCGGCCCGGCGCATTTCTCCGGCAGTTCCCCGCAGCACCCAGCAATGGTCGTACCCCCGGCCAACGGCCAGCTGCTCATTGCTTTGGTCAATACGCTGGCCAATAGGGGTGGGCTGGGTAAAATCAAAGGAGGTGCCGGCCACCGGACGCAGCTCACCAAGGGGGATCAGGCTTTCGGAAACGGGCAAAAAACGGTCGGCCTCCAGCATCAGCTCGTGCGCCAGAATATCCCGGCGAGCGCTTCCCGAGAGGTTAAAGTAGGTATGGTTGGTAAGGTTGAGCACCGTTTTTTGATCGGTGGTGGCGCTGTAGTGGATGCTAAGGGCATTGTCGTTGGTAAGCCGGTAGGTGACCTCCACCGTCAGGGTGCCGGGATAGCCCTCTTCCCCATCGGGGCTGATGTGGCGCAGCTGTACGCCCACCGCATCGGGCTCCTGCAGGGGCTCTGCCTGCCACACTACCTTATCAAAGCCCCGGGTACCGCCATGCAGGTGGTTGGGCTCGTTGTTGGTTGCCAACTGGTAGGGCTGCCCATCCAGGGCAAAGCGGCCCAGGGCTATGCGGTTGCCATAGCGGCCGATGAGTGCACCAAAGTAGGGACCTTCCTGCAGGTACAGGGGGGAGCGATAGCCCTGGAGCGAATCAAAGCCCAGCACCACATCTTCCAGCCGGCCCTGCCGGTCGGGCGCCAGCAGCGCTACCACCGTGCCGCCGTAGTTGGTGATGCGCACCTCCATGCCGCTGGCATTGGTAAGGGTATAGAGCGAAACGGCTGTGCCATCGTCCATCCTGCCAAAGGAGGACTGCTGCAGGCTGAGCTGGCCCTCTGCGGGCGGGCCGGCGGTTTCGGCCTGCTGAGTAGGGGTGGAGCAGCTAAAGAACTGGTACACCAGGGCTACAAAAAACAAAATGGGAATGATCGATTTCATACGCTATAGGGGCTGCGGTAAAAGTAGCAATCAGTGTTGGGGCCTGGTCGTTTGGGGGGTCGGCTCATAGCGAAACCAGTTAAAGGCAACCGTGCTGCCGGCCGGTCCCTTCGCTGTCAGGCCTACCCGCACAGCCCGATCCCAGGGGGGCAGGTAGGAGGCATCCAGCGGCTCATTGGTAAGTGCCTGCCAGTTGGCGCCATCGGTGCTCCAGGAGAGCGCCATGCGATTGCCCTGCTCGGCCACCAGCCGTAGCTGAATTTGCCCCTGCGCCGGACTGCTCGCCTGTGCCACGGTTTCCTGCTTTCCGGCTACTACCCGCCAGGCCAGTATGGTTTCTGCGCCTGCGGAGATGCCCAGCGCATTCTCCTGATCACCAATGGCAGCCAGGCCGGCCTGCACCCCCTGCTGCAGCCTGCTCTTGTCTACAGAGGTGGTTACGGTATAGGCAGGGGCAGTGGTGCGCTGCGCCAGGAGGTTTCCAAGCTGGTCGGGTTGGGCCTGCAGCACTAGCTGCCCCTCCTGCCCCGAGGCGGAGAGCGTGTAAAAGGCAGCGCTGCGGGCTACCGGCCACTGCCAACCCTTCTGTAGCGATGTTTCGGAAAAATCTTCCTGTACGGCCAGCTGGTCGGGAGCATTTTGCCCATGCGGCGCCTGAGCGCTGGTGCTGGGGGCCCCTTCAACGAAGTAGGGCCAGCCATCGGCTCCCCAGTAGATTTTGTCCAGCAGGCCTTCCCGCCCGGTATATACCCCTCCCCGGGTGCTGTAGGCATGGTAAAGAAAGTAATGCTCACCCTGTGGATCAGTTACAACTGAGCCATGGCCGGCACACCTCCAGTCCTCATTCTGTTTCATGATGGGGTTGGCGCTGTGCTTTTCCCAGGGGCCCCGCAGGCTTTTGGAGCGGGCTACCCCTACCCCATAGGTACAGCTGCGGCCACAGCAGGCATCGCCGGAGTAAAAGCAGTAGTAGTACTCGCCCCTGCGCAGAATGTAGGCTCCTTCTACCAGCCCCCCCTCCCAGCTACCCGGTTCGTTGCGGAAGAGCTCAAAGGGCTGGCCCAGCAACTCAGTGCGCGCACCATTCATGCGCTGGCCCCACATGGGGGTGGGCAGGCCGCGGCTGTTGCCATCCTCTTTCCAGATCAGGTAGAGATCGCCCTTATCGTCCCGGATCGCAAAACCGTCAATGGAGCCTACCTCCTGGCACACCAGCGGCCCCAGATCGGTATAGGGTCCGGCAGGATTGGTGGCGCTTGCCACGCCTACGCACAGGTTTCCTCCCTTTTTCTTGGCGGTATAGTAGATGTAGTAGGTACCCTCTTCATACTCGATTTCCGGCGCCCAGAAGTGGGCCTCGGCCCAGTCGGGCAGCCGGTCGGGAAATACATGCCCGCGGATTTCCCAGTCTACCAGGTTGGTGGAGTGCAGCAGCGGAAAGAGCGGTGCCCATTCCGAAGAGGTGGCCGTAGCCCAGTAGTCATCCCCTACCCGCACCACCGAGGGATCGGCAAAATCGCCGGGCAGTACCGGGTTCTGGTAGGTGATCTGGCCTGTAGCGGACAATTCGGTTCCGGCAGCATCGGCAACAGGGCGTGCCCCTTCACTACAGGCAAGAAGGCCTACAGCGTAGAGGAGAACGAGGTATAGGGAATGGTTTTTCATTGGTTCAGGAGTGAAAAAACTAAAAAATAAGACGCGTTTTGGGTTTGACACTACTCCACAGACTTGAGAAGATTTCCTGCAGCACTGTGGCCTGATCGCTTCTGAATACACCCGCCAGGCCCATCTGGTGATGGCTAGGGCTTAGCCGGGGCTGCTGACAGCAGCCCGG
>NZ_AODQ01000144.1 GCF_000348925.1 Cesiribacter andamanensis AMV16
GGAAAGTAATCCAAGCCGTTTTTTTGCTTCAAATTTCATCCTTTCAAAATCCGGGATGATTCATGTATATGGTTACAGGGCCTGCCGGTAGGCCGGGGGTAACAGCTCCAGCAGCTCGTCTATATCGGTATTGTAGTGGCGCTCCCCATATTGCTGCAGGGGGTACAGGCCGCCTACGTTGGTGCACACCACTTTATCTACTTTTTCAAGCTCCTCTGGCAGGGCATGGACCTCGTAGGCGGGCTCGCCCTTTTGGAGCAGCTGCTGCATCAGATGGGCTCGCATGACACCAGCCACACAGCCGGTACTAAGGGCAGGGGTAAACCAGCGGTTACGCTTTTTGATAAAAAGATTCGCCGAGCTAGCCTCTACCAGTTCGCCCTTTTCATTGAGCAGCAGCAATTCTTCTACCCCCTTTTCCTTTTTCTCCAGGCTGGCCTGCACATAGGCCTGGGCGCTGATGCTTTTGATAAAGGACCAGCGGCTGGCCGCCAGCCGGGTATGCTGGCATAACCCTACCGATTTTCGGATGGCTGTCTGCGGGGGGGCGCTGGCTTCGGCCATCAGGGCAAACTGAGTTTCCTGGCTCTGAGGGGTATACAGACCGTCGCCACTCCGCCACAGCCACAGGCGCAGGCGCTGCCACTCTGTACTGCCCTCCGCAAAGGGCTGCAGCAGGGAGGGCAGCTGAAGGGCTTCCGGCCAGTTCAACTGCAGCAGGGGCAGGCTTTTTTGCAGGCGCTGCAGGTGCAGGTGCAGCAGGGGGGCAGTACCCTTATGGAGCATGATGGTTTCAAAACAGCCATCGCCATAGCGAAAGCCTCGGTTAAGCAGCAGCTGGGCCTCTGGTGTGGTAAGGGAGTGTCCGTTCAGAAGTGCATTCATATAGGCAGGGGTGCATTCATATAAGAAATTAACCTTTTATAAATAACTCCAGCAACTATTTGCCATATTTGTCTACCATTGTATAAGAAAAATGACAGATAAGAGCAGCATTTTTGATATGATCGGGCCTGTGATGATTGGGCCCAGCAGCAGCCACACGGCCGGTGTGGTGCGCATTGGGCGAGTTGCCCGGCGGGTACTGGGTGGCCAGCCGGAAGAAGCCAAGATCACCTTCTACAACTCCTTTGCCCGTACCTACGAGGGCCACGGCAGCGACCGGGCTGTGTTGGCCGGTTTGATGGACTATAAAACGGATGATACGCGCATACGACAGGCGCTGGAGCTGGCCAAGGAAGCCGGCCTTGCCTACAGTTTTCGGTCGGTAGGCAATGCCTCCACCCTGCACCCCAATACGGTTAAGCTGGAGCTGCGCCGTGGCGAGCGTACCGTGGAAGTAGTAGGCGAAAGCCTGGGGGGTGGGGTGATCCGGATCCCGAAACTAAATGGCTTTACGGCCAATTTTAGCGCCGCCCTGCATACGCTCATCATCATGGCGCAGGATGTGAAAGGGAGTATTGCATTCATCTCCAGCGTGCTGGCAAACGATAGCTGTAACATAGCCACCATGTCGGTATCGCGCAAGGGCAAAAACGACCTGGCCTGCCTGGTGATTGAAATGGATTCCGGCATACAGCCCATTGTAAAGCAGTACCTGGAGCACCTCGACTGGGTAACAGAGGTGACCTATATACCTGATATTGATTTTTAAACTGTTATGAAGAAATTTTCCATGCTGATGCTCCTGCTCCTGGGCGGGGGAGTTTACAGTTATGCCCAACAGGCGCCTGTGAACACCCGCTGGACGTTGCAGGAAGCTGTTGAGTATGCCAGCCGGCATAACCTGCAGGTAGAGCAAAGCCGTCTGGACGTAATGTCGAACCAGATAGAGCTGAAGCGGTCTAAATTTGACCTGGCCCCTACACTGAATGCTGGTGCAGGCGCCTCGTATTCGGTAGGTCGCTCCATCAACCCCTTTACCAACGTAATTGAAGATGCTGCCATCAGCTCTCAGAATTACTTTCTCTCCAGCAACGTAACCCTTTTTAATGGCTTCAGCAAGGTGAACACCCTGCGTCAGAATCAGCTGGACCTGCGCGCCAGTGAGTATGATCTGGCTGCCGTACAAAACGATGTGGCCCTGAATGTAGCCACCGCCTTTATCAACATCCTGTTCAATCAGGAGCTGCTGGCCAGCGCCCAGGCACGGCAGGAAGCCTCCCAGATCCAGCTGGAGAGAACCCAGCGTCAGGTAGACGCCGGTGCCCTGCCCCGCGCCAGCTATTTTGAGATACAGGCACAGGTTGCTGGTGATCAGCTGGCGGTAACCAATGCCCTTAACGCCCTGGAGCTGGCCAAATTGAATCTGAAGCAATTGCTGCAGCTGCCGGCCGATCAGCCCATGGAAATTGTAGTGCCCCAAATTGCGCTTGACACGGTACAGGCCTATGAGGTGGCCTCTACAGAAATCTACCAGGTGGCCGAGGAGAACCAGCCGGTGATCAAAGCAGCGGAGCTACGCCAATCCAGCAGCGAGCTGGGCGTACTGATCTCCAGATCGGGCTACTGGCCTACCATTACGGCTAATGCAGGTGTGCAAACGGCTTATTCAAGTCTGGCACCGGATGTGCTTCCCAGAGAAGGGAGTGCCTTTAGGCGCGACACAGTAGCTATTGGGTTTACAGGAACAGAGCCAGATTATATGCCTGTATATACAATTCGGCAGCAGCCAGTCGATTTTCAGGATAATACCTATTTTAATCAGCTGGATTATAACCTGCGCCGGTTTGTGTCGGTGAACCTGAACATCCCCATCTTTAATGGCTGGAGCGCCCGCAGCCGCGTAGGCCAATCGCGCATTGTGGCAGAGCGGGCCCGCCTGCAGGACACCCAGGCCCGTCAGCAGTTGCGTCAGACCATTGAGCAGGCCTCGCTGGATGTGCAGGCCGCCGCCCTCAGCTACCGGGCCAGCCAGAACCAGGTGGCCTCGCTGCGGGAAGCCTACCGGGCTACCGAACAGCGCTTTAACTATGGCTCGGCTACCTCGCTGGATTTTAACCTGGCCAAATCAAACCTGGATGTTGCGGAGGCAAACTTTATCCGGGCCAAATATGAGTATATCTTTAAAACCAAAGTGCTGGACTTTTACCTCGGCAAACCTATCACCTTTGAATAAGCTGCAACCATGGCTGTAAAAAAGAAGAAATCGAACCGTACCCTTTATAGTATAGTAGGGATTCTCCTGCTGCTGATCATAGTAGCCGTAGTGGCCAAATCGGCCGGCTGGATCGGGGCTCCCAAAGGCACTGAAGTAGAGCTGGCCGAAGCCCAGCGGCGTACCATCACTGAAAAGGTAAGCGCCAGTGGCATGATTCAGCCCGAAACCGAAGTAAAGCTAAGCCCGGATGTACCGGGTGAGATCACCGAACTCTATGTGAATGAGGGCGACTCGGTAAAACCCGGCCAGCTGCTGCTCAAGATCCGCCCCGACAATTTTCAGTCGGCACTGTCCCGCACCCAGGCCAACTATAACGAGCGCCGTGCCAATGTGGCCAGCTCACAAAGCCGCCTGGCCCAGGCCGAGTCGCAGCTGGAGCGTGCCAGAAATGAGTGGGAGCGTAACCAGAAGCTGCACAAGCAGGGGGTGATCTCCGATGCCGAATGGGAGCAGGCCCAGCTGAATTATACTGTGGCGCAGCAGGACCTGGAATCGGCCCGGCAGGGGGTGCAGGCAGCCCGTTACCAGATGGAAAGCGCCAGCGCCACCGTGCGCGAGGCACAGGAAAACCTGCGGCTTACCTCAGTTTTTGCCCCCATGGGCGGTATAGTATCCAAACTGGATGTGGAGAAGGGCGAGCGCGTGGTGGGTACTTCCCAGATGGCGGGTACCGAAATGCTGCGCATTGCTGACCTGAACCGCATGGAAGTGCAGGTAGATGTAAATGAGAACGATATCATCCGGGTGAGCCGGGGCGATACGGTGATCATAGATGTAGATGCTTATGCCTTCCAGAATAAGAAATTTTCAGGTGTGGTTACCTCCATTGCCAACACAGCCAATACCAAAGTGAGCCCCGATGCGGTAACCGAGTTTAAGGTGAAGATCCGCATTCTGCAGTCGTCGTACGAAGATCTGGTGAAGGAAGGCAAGTCCTACCCCTTCCGCCCGGGCATGACGGCCAGTGTGGAGATCATTACCAATAAAAAAGAAGGGGTGCTGGCCGTACCTCTGGCGGCGGTAACCACCCGGGACAATGTAGCAGACAACCCCAAGGAGGCCGGAGGCAGCGACCCGGCCAATGACAACCCCCGCACTGTACCCAAGCCCAGTGGTCCGGTGCAGGAGGTGGTATTTCTGGTGAAAGAGGGCAAAGCGCAGAAAGCCCAGGTGAAGACCGGCATCAGCGATTATGAATTCATTGAGATTACCGAAGGCCTGGAGGCCGGTCAGCAGGTGGTTTCCGGTCCCTATGTGATTGTAACCAAGCGTCTGCGCGATGGCGAGCAGGTGCGGGCCGCCGAGAAAAAGGAAAAAGATAGCAAGCTGGCCGGCAATGACTAGCCAGCTGCAGGCCCATACGTAAAAGGCCCTGCCGGAATTTCCGGCAGGGCCTTTTTTATAGGGGATAGTCCTGGAGACTAGTCTCTCATTTTAGCAGCCTGGCGCTTGCGCTCGTTCTCATCCAGATAGATCTTGCGCATGCGGATGGCCTTGGGAGTTACCTCCACATACTCGTCTTTCTGGATAAATTCAAGGGCTTCCTCAAGGGAGAAATGGCGCTTGGGAGCAATCTTAACGCTTTCATCGGAGCCGGATGCCCGCACGTTGGTCAGTTTTTTACCCTTCTGGATGTTCACCACCAGGTCGTTGTCGCGGCTGTGCTCGCCAATTACCTGGCCCATGTACACTTCTTCGCCCGGATCTACAAAGAACGTTCCGCGGTCCTGCAGCTTATCGATGGAGTAGGCAGTGCCCTTACCGGTTTCGATGCTGATAAGAGAGCCGTTGTTCCGCTCCGGTATAGTGCCCTTGTAAGGCTGGTACTCCAGGAAGCGGTGAGTCATGATGGCCTCGCCGCTGGTGGCAGTCAGTACGTTGTTCCGCAGGCCAATAATGCCCCGGGCCGGAATCTCAAACTCCAGGTGCTGCAGGTCGCCCTTAGGCTCCATGATCTTAAGCTCGCCTTTGCGCTGGCTTACCAGCTCAATAACTTTCCCTGAACTTGTCTCGGGTACATCCACTACCAGCAGCTCTACAGGCTCGTGGCGCTGGCCGTCTATTTCGCGGAAGAGTACCTGCGGCTGGCCTACCTGTAGCTCATAGCCCTCGCGGCGCATGGTCTCAATCAGAACGCTCAGGTGCAATACACCCCGGCCAAAGACCAGGAATTTATCTTCTGAATCAGTCTCCTGAATCCGCAGGGCCAGGTTTTTCTCAGTTTCTTTGAAGAGACGATCGCGCAGGTGGCGCGAGGTCACAAACTTGCCCTCCTTGCCGAAGAAAGGGGAGGTGTTGATGGTGAAGAGCATACTCATGGTAGGCTCGTCAATGGAAATACGGGGCAGGGGCTGTGGATTTTCGGCGCTGGTAAGGGTATCACCAATCTCAAAATCTTCCAGGCCTACTACGGCGCAGATATCGCCGCAGGGCACCTCACTTACTTTCTGGCGGCCCAGGCCTTCAAAGATCATTAGTTCCTTGATCCGGGTCTTTTTAATAGAACCATCTTTTTTGGTAAGCGCCATTTGCTGGCCTTCCTTGAGCACGCCCTGGTACACACGGCCAATGGCAATGCGGCCTACAAAGGCATTATAGTCGAGCGAGGTGATCTGCATCTGGGGTACCCCTTCCCGAATGGGGGGAGCCGGTATCTCTTCCAGGATGGTATCCAGCAGCTGGGTGATGTCGGTGGAGGGCTCGCGCCAGTCCAGGCTAAACCAGCCATTCTTGCCAGATCCGTACAGGGTCTTGAACTCCAGCTGCTCTTCGGTAGCATCCAGGTTAAACATCAGGTCAAACACCTCTTCGTGCACCTCATCGGGGCGGCAATTGGGTTTATCTACCTTGTTTACAATTACCACCGGCTTCAGACCAAGGGCCAGGGCCTTGCTAAGCACAAAGCGGGTCTGTGGCATGGTGCCCTCAAAGGCATCCACCAGCAACAGTACCCCATCTGACATTTTAAGTACCCGTTCTACTTCGCCACCAAAGTCGGCGTGGCCCGGGGTATCAATAATGTTGATCTTAACCCCCTTGTAGGTAACCGAAACGTTCTTGGAAAGAATGGTAATGCCACGTTCCCGCTCCAGGTCGTTATTGTCCAGGATCAGGTCGCCCGATTCCTGGTTATCGCGAAACAGGTGGGAGAAGTGAATGATTTTATCGACCAGCGTGGTTTTGCCGTGGTCAACGTGCGCAATAATGGCAATATTGCGAATAGAAGTATTTAGCATATCAGCTTGTAAAATAGCGCCGCAAAGGTACGCATTATCTTTGGTGTTCTGTGCAGCTCAGTACTTATTAATCTTAGGCAAAACCATTTTTGCCCTAAATTTGTGCCATCCCTTCTAAATAACAATATACTTTGCTTTCAAGGCTGGTACTAATTTTCATAATTTTACCTTCTGTTACAGAATTGTGACCCGCTTTAACGTCCGGATCTGTGTTGAAAGGAAAGCTGTTTTGTACACCTCACCTCTCAGGGGTTAACACTCTGATTCCCTTCCTGTTGCTCCTGTGGCTGGCAGGCATGGGTCCTTGTGCCCTGGCCCAGGGGGGGAGTGAAAGCGGCCGCCCTCCTTTATCTGCCGAAGCCTATTTTGCCAAAGCCTCCCAGGTTCAGGCTCAAAATCCCCGCCTGGCCCGCCAGTATGCCGATTCCATGCTGCTGGCTGCCGGCACTAGCCGGGATAGTACCCAGCTGACAGAAGCCCTCAAGTTTATTGGGGATCTGTGCGTGCAGCAGGCCAACTATCCCCAGGCAGTCAGCTGGTTTCATAAAGGGCTGGAACTGGCCAGCCAGCGCCGCGACCGCGTAATGGCCGTGCGTATTCACAACAACCTGGGGGGTGTTTACCTCAAAACCAGCCAGTACGACAAAGCCCTCTCACAATACAACCGGGCCTACAGCCTGGGGCGCAGCATTCTTACTCCTTCCCAGAAAGCCTCCATTCTCAATAACCTGGGGATCATCTACAAGCATCTGCAGCAATACCAGCAGGCCGAGCTCTATCTGCAGGAAGCCCTGCAGCTGGATGAGAGTGCCCAAAACCCCCTGGGGGTGGGGCAGGTCTACAACAACCTGGGCCTGCTGGCTCAGAAAATGGGCCGCAGAGAAGAGGCCAGGCAGCACTTTCTAAAAGCCAGATCCATAGCCGAACAGATCAACCGGCCCCCTGGCGTGGCCTATGCCCTGAATAACCTGGCCGAAGTATACCTGGATGAGAAGGAAGCCCGCAAAGCACTGCCACTCCTGCACAGCTCCCTCAAGATCAAGCAGCAGCTGGGCGACCGGCTGGGGATGGTAAATTCACTCTCGGGTCTGGGCAAAGCCTGGTATATGCTGGGCCAGGCAGATTCTGCCCTTTACCATTTTGGAAGGGCCAGTCTCTATGCCGATACCGTACTGAATGTGAACAAAAAGGTAGAGGCCCTCACAGGCATTGCCAATGCGTATGCGCTTAAGGGCAAAACCGATGTGCTGCCAGCCCTTTATTCCCGCATCCTGAGCCTTAAGGACAGTGCTTTTCACCAGGACCGGGCCGCGCAGTTTGCCATGGCGCAGGCCGAGCGGGAAATGACCCTGAAGGAAGAACAGATTGCCGACCTAACGCAGGAAGCAGCCGAAACCAACTCCCGCGTACGCCTGCAGGAACTGCTGCTGGCCCTGAGCCTGCCGCTGCTGATTATGGTAATTGTGCTGGCCATATTCTACCTGTTGCGCTACCGCAGCGAGCGTACCGCCCACCGGGAGTTGCTATTGCGCCATGTGGAGATCAAGCAACAGAAGGCACAGATAGAAGCACAGCACCAGACCATACAGCACCAAAACCAGGAGCTGCAGGCAGCCAATAACCTGATTGAGCATTACAACAGGGAGCTGCAGGAGGCAAATGATCAGCTGGAGGATAAGATACGGGAACGTACCAGGGCCCTCACCGATACCTACCGCAAGCTGGCCTTCCACATCAACAACACCCCCCTGGCCGTGCTGGAATGGAACAAGCAGCTGGAACTGGTGCGCTGGCCCGAGCAGGCCGAGCGGATCTTTGGCTACAGTGCGCAGGAGATGCTGGGACGCCGGGCCGAAGAGCTCCCTTTTTTGCAGGATAGCAAGCACCGGCACTTCATTGAGCGGATCCGCCAGGCCGGTGATGATCTGCCCGATAGCCAGGTGAGCTTTCAGCAGCATCTGAGCCGGGCCGACGGCCTTACCCTCTCCATTGAGTGGAGCCATTCGGTGCTTACCGACGAATGGGGCAAGGTTGAATCTGTCCTGAGCATTGCCAATGATGTGAGCCTGCGGGAACGGGCCTTTCAGGAGACCACCCTCATCAACCAGGAGCTGGATACCTTTATTTACAAAGCCTCCCATGACCTGCGCGGCCCCATTGCCCGCATGCAGGGCATCATTAACCTGGGCAAGATCGAGTCGGCCGATCCGAACGCCCATTTCTATTTTGATCTGCTGCACAAGGTTTCCAACGAGCTCAACAACCTGCTGCTACGCCTGCTGATGGTGCACAACATTCACCAGCACCTGCTGTGCATGGAGGATATCTCCTTTAAGGGATTTGTAGACAGCCTGATTTACGAGCTGCCCAGCGAAAAGAAAAACAGCCAGTTTACCTTTTACAACTCCATACCGGATGAGCTTCGGATAGAATCGGACCGCAACCTGCTGAGCATTATTCTGGTAAACCTGCTGGACAACAGCCTTACCTTTGCCGACAATGAAAAGCCTTTTGTGGTGATCACCGCCAAGGTTTTGCCCGGCAAAAAGCTGCAGTTTAGTGTGCAGGACAATGGCCCGGGTATCTCCAACAGCCTGCACGAAAAGGTATTTGACATGTTCTTTCAGGGCTCTACCAAATCTACAGGCGTAGGCCTGGGCCTGTACATGGTACGCAAGGCTGTGCGCAAGTTTGTCGGCGAGGTGAAACTGGACCGCCAGGGCGAGCTCACCACCTTTACCGTTATTCTGCCCGAGTCGGACCTGATGCGCATAGTGCCGGTGCCCAAAAAGACTAGCCTCACCGCTGTCTGATTTTTCTGCTCCAAAGGGGCATGCCTTCTATAAATTCCCTACTTTTGGGAAAAATTTTTAGGAATGTCAACAAAATTCCAGCGCCATACCATTACGGCTGCCTTACCCTATGCCAATGGCCCCGTGCACATTGGTCACCTGGCAGGCGTATATGTGCCGGCCGATATTTACGTACGCTACCTGCGCAGCAGGGGAGAGGATGTGTTGTTTGTCTGTGGTTCCGATGAACATGGGGTGCCCATTACCATCCGCGCTCAAAAAGAAGGGGTGAGCCCCCAACAGGTGGTAGACAAGTACCACAGCATGATCCGCGATTCCTTTCAGCAGTTTGGGGTATCCTTTGATGTGTACTCCCGCACCTCGGCGCCCGTACATCACCAGACCGCATCCGACTTTTTCACCACCCTGCAGCAGCAGGGGGGATTTGAAGTTAAGGAAAGTGAGCAGTATTATGATGAGCAGGCGGCCCAGTTTCTGGCCGATCGCTACATCAAGGGTACCTGCCCCAATTGCGGCTACACCGAAGCCTATGGCGATCAGTGCGAGCGCTGCGGCACCAGCCTGAGCCCCTCCGACCTCATCGACCCCCGCTCCATGCTCAGCGGTGCCAAGCCCGTATTGCGCACCACTACCCACTGGTACCTGCCCCTGCAGAAGTATGAGGCCTGGCTGCGGCAGTGGATCCTTGAAGAGCATAAAGAGTGGAAGCCCAACGTCTACGGACAGTGCAAAAGCTGGATTGAGCAGGGCCTGCAGCCCCGCGCCGTAACCCGGGACCTGGACTGGGGTGTGCCCGTACCCCTGCCCGAAGCCAGCGGCAAGGTGCTCTATGTGTGGTTTGATGCTCCCATTGGCTACATCTCCGCTACCAAGGAGTGGGCCGAGCGGGAAGGGCGCGATTGGCAGCCCTACTGGCAAAGCCCCGATACCCGCCTGCTGCACTTTATTGGCAAGGACAATATTGTGTTTCACTGCATCATTTTCCCGGCCATGCTCAAGGCACACAGGGGATA
>NZ_AODQ01000145.1 GCF_000348925.1 Cesiribacter andamanensis AMV16
AGGAAGAAGCCATGGCAGGCCAAAAAAGGCCAGCTGCTGCAGGTATATCAAGACCATTGACAAGTACCTGGCCGATAGAAGCCTGGTGGCCGATACCACCGCCTCAGGTGTGCGCATCCGCGTAACACAGAAAGGCACTGGTGCCAAACCTCAGCCCGGCGATAACATAGTAGTACACTACCGCGGCACCCTGCTGGATGGCACCCCCTTTGATGCCTCCTACGATCGTAACGAGCCTTTTACCTTCCCGGTAGGCCAGGGCATGGTGATCCGCGGCTGGGACGAAGGCCTGCTGCAACTGCCCAAAGGTAGCAAAGCCACGCTGTACATCCCCTCTACGCTGGCCTATGGCCCGCAGCAACGCGGCGAAGTGATCCAGCCCAACTCCATTCTGGTATTTGATGTGGAGGTGCTGGATATCACCAAACAACCACAACAACAATAAGGGGAATAATCCCACCGTTAATCCGATGCAGAAAAAAACTGCATCGGATTTTTTTTGTACCTTTGGTGTCGCTTATGAAAAAGAACTGGATACTCTGGAGCCTGCTGGGCTGCCTGCTGCTGGCGCTGCCGGCCTGTAAGAAAGATGAGGATGAGGATGGCACCGCCGCCCTGCGGGCCCTGCTGGCACAGCAGGATAAGCAGATTGTCGATTACCTCAACAGCCGCAATATTGAGCCGGTACATGACGATCTGAAAATTTACCGTGAGGTACTTAAGCTGGATCCCAACGGCGAAGATATTGAAGAAGGGGATGTGATTCTTCTGCACTATAAGATCAGCCTGCTGGATGGCACCCTTATTGCCAGCACCGAAGGCCAGGATCCCGTGCTGGTGACCTATGACCCAAGTCGCAGCTATGTGCCGCGCACCTCCCTGTACCGGGGGCTGGGATACCTGAATGTGGGCGATCGCTACCGCTTTTATGCCCCATCGCCCTATGCGTATGCAACCTTTACCGATGGCGACAAACTGCCGGAAAACTCCATCATTGTGATGGAGCTGGAGGCCGTAGGGGTCTATCATACCCTGGAGGAAATCCATGAGGTGGAACTGGCCACCATTGCCAACTGGATAGAGAACGAAAACATTGAAACCACCGAACTTGAGGGGGGGCTGCAGAAGCAGGTATTACAGGCCGGAACGGGCGCCCAGCCTGTCAATGGCGACTCGGCCAGTGTGTACTATAAAGGCTATTACCTGTCTAAAGAAGTATTTGACCAGAAGCTGGAGGGCACAACCTTTACCTTTAAGGTAGGGGCCAATGCCGTAGTAAGCGGCTTTGACCAGGCCGTAAAAAGCATGCAGGTGGGCGAAAAAGCCCGCTTTATCCTGCCCTCTCGCCTGGCTTATGGCCGCAATGGGGTGTTTGCGTTTCCTCAGGCCTATTTTGAAGACTTCAAAAAAGCCGGCCTGATCCTGAACAGTGCCTCGCCCATTCCCCCCTTCAGCATCTTGGTGTTTGAGATCGAACTGGTATCCAAAAAATGACCCTTTGCTTCGCCACAAACAATCCGAAAAAACTGGCTGAGATACGGGCCTATCTCGGAGAGGGGTGGCAGGTGCTGGGCCTGGAAGAGATTGGCTGCCGGGAAGAGCTGCCCGAAACCGGCAACACCCTGGAGGCCAACTCCCTGCAAAAGGCCCGCTGGGTGTGGGATCATTACCAGATTGCCTGCTTTGCCGACGATACCGGACTGGAAGTAGAGGCCCTGAACGGCGAGCCGGGCGTGTACTCGGCCCGTTATGCAGGTCCGCACCGCAGCAATGCCGATAATGTAGCCCTGCTGCTGCAAAAACTCCGACATGAGCCTAAGCGGGCCGCCCGCTTCCGTACGGTGCTCAGCTACATATCCCCTGAAGGGGTACAACAGTTTGAGGGCGAAGTGCGGGGCAGCATCATCGATACTCCCCGCGGCGAAGAAGGGTTTGGCTACGATCCTGTATTTGTGCCCGAGGGCCACAGCCGCACCTTTGCCGAAATGTCCCTGGCCGAAAAGAACAGCATGAGCCACCGCGCCAGGGCCATGAAAAAACTGGCCGAATACCTGAAGCAGATCGCCAAATAACGTAATTTTGCCCGGATGGAAAAGCCGTACATTGTAGGAATTACAGGGGGGAGCGCCTCAGGCAAAACACACTTTCTGCGGGCGCTGCTGAGTGCTTTTACGCCTGAGCAGGTATGTCTGGTATCACAGGACAACTACTACCGGCCCCGCCATGAACAACCCCTGGACGAGAATGGGGTGCACAATTTTGATACCCCCCACTCGATCGACTACGAGCAGTATGCCCGGGATCTGGTAGATCTGAAGGGGGGCAAAACCGTGGTGCGGCAGGAGTATACCTACAACAACCCACAGGCCAGGCCAAAAGAAATAGCCCTGCGGCCGGCGCCGGTTATTGTGGTAGAGGGTATATTCGTATTTTACTTTCCGGAGCTTACCCGCCACCTGGACCTCAAGATCTTTATTGAAGCCGAAGAGCACATAAAGCTCAAGCGGCGCATTGTTCGGGACCGCGATGAGCGGGGCTACGACCTGGAAGATGTGCTCTACCGCTACGAGCGCCATGTAGCCCCCACCTACAACAAATACATCAAGCCCTTCCGGAGCGATGCCGATCTGGTGGTGCCCAACAACCGGGGGTTTGAGAATGCGCTGGCTGTTATCACTACCTTTATCAACTCCAAATTGCCATGATCAACCGCTTTGCCGTAATCGGACTGGGCCAGTTTGGCATGTCCATTGCCCGTACGCTGGCCGCCCGCGGCGCCGAAGTGCTGGCCATTGATGTGCTCATTGATAAGGTAGAGTTTGTAAAGGATGAAGTGGCGCATGCCGTAGCCCTGGATACCACCGACATTAAGGCCCTGATGGCCCAGAACGTGCAGGATATGGATGCCGTGGTGGTGGCCATCGGCGAAAATTTTGAGGGCCTGCTGCTCACCACGGTGCTGCTGCAGGACCTGAAGGTAAAGCGCATCATAGCCCGGGCAGCCTCTACCCAGCAGCGCATGATCCTGGAAAAAATGGGGGTGACCGAGATTCTCTCGCCCGAGGAAACCGTTGGCAAAACGGTGGCCGAAACCCTGCTGCACCCCAACATGAAGAGCTTTTTGCCCCTGGCCGATGATTATGAGATCGTGGAGATCCAGACCCCTAAGCGGGTGGTGAACAAAACCGTGCGGGAAGTGGGCCTTCGCCAGAAGTACAACCTCAACCTGATTACCGTAAAGCGCATCTTTGAAGAGGAGCGGGGGGGCAAGGTAAGCGAAGTAGAGCACATCATAGGAGTGCCCCAGGGCGATACTGTGTTGTACGATTCCGATATCATGATCCTGCTGGGCAAAGAGCAGGATGTAAATAAATTCATGGAAGTGAACAAATAAGGAGCAAGTTGCTGTTCTTTGCCTAAATTCTAATACTTTTGTGATTCGGTTACGCTACGCTACCAAATGATCTGTTGGTTTTGGAACTATAAAGGACTTATGCGCCGCTTGCCGGTGCTGATGGCGCTGCTGGCAGGCTGTATGTTTGCAGCCACGCCGGCAGGTAAGTCGTTTTTTCCAGGCGTTTCGGCCGGTGCGCAGGAGGTGCAGCTTCAGGATCAGACGGCTGCCTCCGGTGAGGAGATCCCCGTATTTGAGCCGGGTTTCAGTGCCCTGGCCCAGGTGGCCCCCCTGCAGCTATTCTTTTTTCAGCCGGCCTTTGTGCCCGCCCTTACCCCCCTTGTAGAAATAGTAGAACAGGCCCCGGCTACTGTGCCCCGGCTGTTTACCCCTTATTTCAGAACTCTTTTTAGGCAAATCATCTCGCCTAACGCCCCCTAGTTGGTATTGTAGCCCCTTTGCTGCCGCAACTCGCCCAGTGCCAGTTCCGGTGTGCGCCCCTGTTCTTAAAAAAGAAACCCTTACTATTTCTATACCCTATTACCGATGAACAACAAAGGTTTAGTAGTGGTGCTAACCGTGGTGGTTACGCTGCTCTGTTTGTATTACCTATCCTTTACATTTGTATCGCGCCAGGTACAAAAGGATGCTACGGCCTATGCCACGCTTGCCGATGGCAGCGTAAGCTATGCCAGAAAACAGGCCTACCTCGATTCTGTATGGCATGAGCCTGTGTACAATTTCCTTGGCATGGAATACACCTACAAGGATGTAAAAAATACCGAGCTTAACCTGGGTCTTGACCTTCAGGGCGGTATGAACGTAACCCTTGAGGTATCGCCTGTAGAGGTGATTCGCGGCATGGCCGGCAATGTGGAAGATCCTGCCCTGCAGGCCGCCATTGCCCATGCCCGCAAGCGCCAGCTGGATAGCCAGGAGCCGTTCGTAGACCTGTTTTACGAAGGCTGGCAGCAAAACGCAGGCGACCGCCGCCTGGCCGACATCTTTGCTACGGCCGCCAACCGCAATGTAATCTCCTACAGCACCAGCGATGGTGAGGTGCTCAACATCCTTAGAAATCAGGTAGAGAGCTCCATTGAGCGCTCCTTCCAGATCCTGCGTACGCGGGTAGACCGTTTTGGTACCTCGCAGCCCAACATCCAGCGCCTGCAGGGCACCGGCCGCATTCTGGTAGAACTGCCCGGCGTAGACAACCCCGAGCGGGTACGCAAGCTGCTGCAGGGAACTGCCAAGCTGGAGTTTCTGGAGGTGGTAGAGATCCAGGATTACTACCCTACCCTTACCAGCATCAACAGCCTGCTGGTGCAGGAAAACAAGCTGAAAGCTGCTGAGAAAAGCATCCCTTCGGCTACCCCTGCCACTACGCCTACCGATACCACTGCTGCCGGCCAGGATGACCTTGCCAGCCAGCTGACCGCTGCCGATAGCACCGGCGCCGACTCGCTGAACCTGGAAGTATCTCCCTTTATCTCCCTGAACAGAGACGGTACCTTCTCGTCGCTGGTGTACAGCGTACGGGATACCGCCCAGATCAACCGCATTCTGGCCCGTGCCGATGTGCAGGAACTGCTGCCGGCCAACATGAGCTTTGTATGGGATGTAAAAGCCTTTGCTCCCCGCCAGGGCGCAACCAATAATGATGCCCAGCTGCTGCAGCTGTATGCCGTACAGCGGGAGCGTGGTGGCCGTGCCCCCCTTACCGGTGAGGTAATTGAGCGTGCCCGTCAGGACATAGACGACCGCGGCCGCGCCGATGTAGTGATGGTGATGAATGGCGAAGGCGCCCGCGCCTGGAAACGCCTTACCGGCAACAACATTGGCCAGCGCATAGCCATTGTGCTTGATAACTATGTATACTCTGCTCCTGTGGTACAGGGCGAGATTGATGGCGGCGTATCCTCCATTACCGGTAACTTTACCGTAGATGAGGCCAAAGACCTTGCCAACATTCTGGAGGCCGGCGCCCTGCCTGCCCCTGCCAAAATTGTGGAAGAAGCCATTGTAGGTCCGTCACTGGGCCAGCAGGCCCAGACACAGGGTATCCTGTCGATTGTAGCGGGTCTGGGCATGGTAGTACTCTTTATCATTGCCTACTATGCCAAAGGCGGTATTGTGGCCAACATTGCCCTGCTGTTCAACATCTTCTTCATCTTTGGTATTCTGGCCCAGCTAAGCGCGGCCCTTACACTGCCGGGTATTGCCGGTATCGTACTGACCATTGGTATGTCCATTGACGCCAACGTACTGATCTTTGAGCGTATCAAGGAAGAGCTGCGCGGCGGCCTGAGCATGAAGGCGGCCATCAAGAAAGGCTACGAAAAAGCTTATAGCTCCATCATAGACGCCAACGTAACCACCCTGCTGGTAGCCATTATCCTGTACGTATTCGGTCAGGGCCCTGTAAAAGGCTTTGCCATTACGCTGATCATTGGTATTCTGTGCTCCCTGTTCTCTGCCGTACTGATTACCCGTGTGATCATTGAGTGGATGACCAAGAAAGGCGAGGGCAGCAACATGAGCTTCCAGACCGGTATTTCACGCAACCTGCTGAGTGGCGGTGACATTAACTTTATGGGCATGCGCAAAAAAGCGTATATGTTCTCAGGAGTGATCATTGCCCTTGGTCTCGGCGTACTGTTTGCAACCGGCGGCCTCAATATGGGCGTTGACTTTACCGGCGGCCGCACCTATGTGGTAAGCTTCGATCAGCCCGTGTCGGCCACCGATATGAAAGTAGCCCTTTCAGATGATTTTGGTGGAGCCGGTACCGAGGTGAAAACCTATGGCGCCAGCAACGTGCTGAAAGTAACCACCAGCTACCTGATGGATACCGAGGACGAGAATGCCGATGATCAGGTGCAGGCTGCGCTGGTAAGCGGACTGGAAGCCGCAACCGGCAAGCGTTTTCTGGAGAATGCCGGCGAGGTGGGTGCCGATCAGTTTACCATCCTGAGCTCGTCTAAAGTAGGCGCTACCATTGCCGATGATATCAAGGAAGCCTCACTGGAGGCGGGCCTGTTCTCGCTGCTGATCATGTTCCTCTACATCCTGATTCGCTTCAGTGGCTGGCAGTACAGTGCCGGCGCGGTTATTGCCCTGATCCACGACGTACTGATCACCATTTCGGCCTTTGCCATTGCCGGCGCCCTGGGCATGACCTACGAGGTAGACCAGGTGTTTGTGGCCGCTATCCTTACGGTAATTGGTTACTCCATTAACGATACCGTGGTAGTATTTGACCGTATTCGGGAAGAAGTGGGCAACCGCTTTAGCAAGTCTACCATCCTGAGCACCGTTAATGCCGCTATCAACAACACCCTGAACCGTACCCTGATGACCTCTGTTACCACCCTGGTAGTAGTGCTTATCCTGTTCCTGTTTGGGGGTGAGGTACTGAGAGGCTTCTCATTTGCCCTGCTGGTAGGTATTCTGGTAGGTACCTATTCGTCTATCTTTGTAGCATCGCCCATTGCGGCCGACCTGCTTTCTCGCAAAAAAGAGGAAGTAGAAACTACGTCTAAGACTGCCGTGCGCCAGAGAGCCTAAGCGAATATCTAGTATTTTCAGATAAAGCTGCCTCCCGCAAGGGGGCAGCTTTTTTTGTACGCCATCGGGCCCTGGTGTAGCAGCTTTTTTACCCTATATGCCTACATTACCTACGCCAATCCCGTAACTTACAGCTACGAACCATACAGGAGTATGACAGAAGATACACTGAAGGCCCTGGCCGAATCCCTGGAAGGCAGTCTCCACTCTAGCGAAACCATGCGCCGGCTCTATGCCACCGACGCCTCGGCCTACCGCGAAATGCCCCAGGCCGTAGCCATTCCCAAGACCGAAGAAGACATCCGCAAGCTCATTCTGTTTGCTGCCGAGCATCAGACTGCCCTCATCCCCCGCACGGCAGGTACCTCCCTGGCCGGGCAGGTAGTGGGCGGCGGCATAGTAGTGGATGTATCGAAGCATTTTACGCAGATCCTGGAAGTAAATGAGCAGGAGCGCTGGGTGCGCCTGCAGCCGGGCGTGGTGCGGGACGAGCTTAATCTGTACCTGCAGCCCTATGGGCTTATGTTTGCCCCTGAAACCTCTACGGCCAACCGCTGCATGGTAGGGGGAATGGTGGGCAACAACAGCTGTGGTTCCAATTCGCTGGTCTATGGCAGCACCCGGGAGCACCTGCTGGAAGTGCGGGGTTTTCTTTCCGATGGTAGCGAGGTAATGTTTGGCCCCCTGGATGCAGAAGGCTTTGAGGCCAAGCGCAAGGGGCCGGCCTCGGGTAGCCTGCTGGAATCGGAACTCTACCGGCATATTTACCAAACCCTTAGCGAGCCGGCCAATGCAGAGGAGATTCGCAGGGAATTTCCCAAGCCCAGCATACCCCGCCGCAATACCGGCTATGCGCTGGACATGCTGCTGAACAGCCAGCCCTTTACCCCCGATGGCCCCCCCTTTAATTTCTGCAAGCTGATTGCCGGCTCGGAAGGCACCCTCATGTTCATGACCGAGCTGAAGCTGAACCTGGTACCCCTGCCTCCGCCGGTTAAGGGCCTGCTGTGCCTGCACTGCCAGTCGGTAGATGAATCGCTGCGGGCCAACCTGGTAGCCCTCCAATATGGCCCCCATGCCTGTGAGCTGATCGATAATTACATTCTGGAGTGTACCAAGGTAAACATTGAGCAGCGGCAAAACCGCTTCTTTATACAGGGCGATCCCGGGGCCCTGCTGGTGGTGGAGCTCGTGGGCCAGACGGAAGAAGAGGTGCGCCGGACGGCAGCGGCCCTGGAGGCCGAGCTGCGCCAAAGGGGGCTCTGCTACCACTACCCCCTGGTGATGGGCGAAGATACCAAACGGGTATGGGCCCTGCGCAAGGCGGGCCTGGGCTTGCTCTCCAACATAAAGGGGGATGCCAAACCCCAGCCCTTTATTGAAGATACGGCGGTAGATGTGCAGGAGCTTCCCGAGTACATAGCCGAATTCAACAGCAAACTGAAAGAGTACGGCCTCTATTGCGTTCACTATGCCCATGCCGGCAGCGGCGAGCTGCACCTGCGCCCCATCCTGAACCTGAAAACCGAAGAAGGCAACCGCCTCTTCCATACCATTGGCGAGGAAGTGGCCCGGCTGGTGAAAAAGTACAAGGGTTCGCTGAGCGGCGAGCATGGCGATGGGCGGGTGCGGGCCGAGTTTATCCGCTTTATGGTGGGCGATCATAATTACGGCCTGCTGAAAGACGTAAAGAAGGTATGGGACCCCCACAAGCTCTTTAATCCCGGCAAAATTGTAGATGCCGCCCCCATGAACCAAAGCCTTCGCTATGCCCCCGGCCAGGAGGTGCCCCAGTTTGCTACTGTGTTTGACTGGAGCGAGACCGATGGGATCATTCGGGCAGCCGAGCTCTGCAACGGCTCCGGCGACTGTCGCAAAAGCCAGCTGATGGGAGGCACCATGTGTCCCAGCTTTATGGCCACCCGCAACGAGCAGGATACTACCCGGGCCCGGGCCAACATGCTGCGGGAAATGCTGCAGCACTCTACTCGCCCCAACCGCTTTGATCATGAGGAGATCAAAGAAGTAATGGATCTCTGCATTAGTTGCAAGGGCTGCAAGGCCGAGTGTCCCAGCAATGTGGATCTGGCCAAGCTCAAAGCCGAGTGGCAGCAGCAGTACTACGATGCCCATGGGGTGCCCGCCCGCACCCGCCTGGTGGCCAGTTTTAACAAGAGCAATGCCCTGGCGGCTAAACTGCCGGCGCTCTACAATGCCTTTACCGGCAAAGGGGCCGCCGGCCGCCTGATGCGCAAGGCCATGGGCTTTGCCGCCGAGCGCAGCCTGCCCCGCCTGCACAGCACTACCTGGCGCCGCTGGTTCCGCAAAAATGCCCCCGTCCTTAATGCCAGCCTCAACGGCAACCGCAAGGGCAAGGTGCTGCTGTTCTGCGATGAATTCACCAACTACAATGATGTGCCCATTGGGCAGACCCTCTGCCGCCTGCTGAACCGGCTGGGCTATGAGCTGCACATGCCCGAGCATGAAGAGAGCGGCCGCACCTGGCTGAGCAAAGGCCTGCTGCGGGATGCCCAGCAGCTGGCCCAGAAGAACATCGACTTGCTGGCCCCCCTGGTGCAGGACGGTACCTGGCTCATCGGCCTGGAGCCCTCGGCCATCCTGACCCTGCGGGATGAATACCTGAGCCTGTGCCGGCCCGACCAGCGGGAAGCCGCTCAGCAGCTGGCCGAAGCCTCCCTGCTGGTGGATGAGTTTCTGGCAAAGGAAAAGGAGGCCGGCCGCCTCAGCAGCCAGGAATTCACGAAAGAGAAGAAAACCATTCGCCTGCATGGCCACTGCCATCAAAAAGCCCTTTCGTCGGTGATCTTCACCAAAAAGGCGCTTTCACTCCCCCAGAATTATGAGGTGCTGCTGATCCCCAGCGGCTGCTGCGGCATGGCCGGTTCCTTTGGCTATGAAGAGGAGCATTACGACATCAGCATGCAGATAGGAGAGCTGGTGCTTTTCCCCACCGTACGGCAGCAGGCCGCAGAGGTACTTATAGCCGCTCCGGGCACCAGCTGCCGCCACCAGATCCTGGACGGCACCGGCCGCCAGGCCCTGCATCCGGTAGAGATCCTGTGGGAGGCGCTGGAGAAGTAGGCCATCCGAAAAGAAAAAGTTGAGGGCTAGCGCTTGAAGTGCCTGGATATAAAGTTGGCTTTTGCGCTGGTGCGAGCATGTTGCCTTATCCTGTCCCATAAAATTTCTAAATTAAAGGGTAAGAGTCAG
>NZ_AODQ01000146.1 GCF_000348925.1 Cesiribacter andamanensis AMV16
AGGTTCCGTTTTTGCCGTGTGGGCTCGTTGCTGCCCCAAACAACGCTCAGCGCTTCGCCAATCACAACCGTATCAAAGGCCGGGCGCTTGTTCACCAGCAGCATGTCTACCTTCAGGGCGTTATCCGCCTGCAGAATGGTATCCATGGCTTCGTGCAGATCATCGGCTATGCCAAAGCCTCTGCGGGCATGCAGCATATCGGGGTGCGGCAGAAAGCCCACCTTCCAGTGCTGCTCCAGCACCGCCGGCAACAGCTCCCGCAATTGTTCATCTGCCAGGTAGGTTACCACAAAATCATCTGCCTCAATCGGCACTTCTGTCCCGTTTCGGTAGGCAATTGCATTTTTAAGGT
Source organism: Cesiribacter andamanensis AMV16 (assembly GCF_000348925.1). Lineage (GTDB taxonomy): Bacteria > Bacteroidota > Bacteroidia > Cytophagales > Cyclobacteriaceae > Cesiribacter > Cesiribacter andamanensis. The sequence continues at coordinate 353 of NZ_AODQ01000146.1, forward strand.
GATGGTTAAAATGGGGGATTATCGACTTGGTAACCTGGCTTTTCTGTGCTTCGTCAAATAGCAATACAATGCCCTTCATGCAGATAATTTTCTACTAAAGCCCTAATTGCCCCCAAATGTTCGCAGAAAAAAGGGGTGAATGCGGCAGAAAAAAGCCGGCTTGCCGCTGCCTCCCCCCCAGGGCTTCCCTGCTGGTGAACGAGGTAACGGCTACTAGCGGCGCACAAAACCTTCCGGCAGGCTTCTGGCTTACCTAGGCAGTACCTTAGCGTCTTCAGGTCATGAACAGTACCCTGCTCCTTGTGCTGGTGAGCATTCTACTCTTATTTTTGCTTGTGCTGGGGCTGATGCTTTTCCGAGAACGGGTAGAGCTGCAGCTGGATCAGGACAAGATTCTGCTGCGCTACCCTTTTAGCAAACGGCTGCAGCATCTGGAGCAGGACCTGAGCAGCTGGAAGATCCAGCAGGCCCACTATCTGCGCTGGGGGGTTGTCTATTCCATCAACATGCTCTTTTCCGATGGCCGGCGGGCAGCCGTTAATTCCCGCATCAATCCCGAGAACTTTGAGTCCCTCTATAAGTACCTGAACAGCCAGTATGCCAGTAGACGAGAAGCCGACGATGTTTCCATGCCTAATTGAACAGGAAAAAAAAACCTGACAAGTTTTGAGACCTGTCAGGTTTACAAGAGGGATTTTTTCCCTTTTAAAACATCACATCATCCGGCGAAATCACCGGGCGGGGTGCTACCTCTACCGAGTCGGAGTCAGTAGTGCCGCGGCCGTAGCGGTCGCAGTTAGTTTCAATGGTGAGGGGTTTTTCAGGCATGCTGAAGGCGGTCTTTTTAAAGCCCAGAGCCTTATCATTCATCACCCGCACCATAAACTGGTCCCAGATGGGCATAGCGGTGCGGGCGCCCTGCCCGGAGGTCCAGCTGGGAAAACGTATGTGGCGGCTATCCCCGCCTACCCAGGCGCCGGCTACCAGCTCGGGCGTTACCCCCATGAACCAGCCATCAGAACCATTCTGGGTAGTACCGGTTTTGGCGCCTACCGCTACCCGCTGCAGCAGGCTGGGCGACAGTCGGGCCGAGCTGCCAATGCCCATCTCAGCGCCTCCGCTGAGCATGTGCAGCATCAGGTAGGCAGTTTCTTCGTTGAGGGCTTCCCGGGTTACCGGCTCGGGCTTATAGAGCAGGTTGCCGTTCTTGTCTTCAATGCGGGTAATGTAGTAGGGCTGGGTATAGACCCCCCGGTTCACAAAGGTACTGTAAGCGCCCACCAGTTCATGCACCGATACATCATTCACCCCCAGGGAGAGTGCCAGTACAGGTTCCAGTTCGCTGCTAATGCCCATACGCCGGGCCATGGCCACTACATTTTCGGGCTTCATCTTGTGCATCATTTCGGCCGTAACCGAGTTGGTAGAGCGGGCCAGGGCTTCCCGCAGGCTCATGGGGGCATTGGTCCATTTGCCATCCGAGTTCTTGGGCTCCCAGGGGGTGCCGCTGCCGGTCTCGTAACTGCGGGGCACATCGTACACCTGATAGCAGGGCGAGTAGCCATTTTCGATGGCCGTAGCATACACAAAGGGCTTAAAGGTTGAGCCCGGCTGGCGCTTGCCCTGCTGCACATGATCATACTTGAAGTGGGTATGGTTTACCCCCCCTACCCAGGCCTTGATGGCGCCGGTGGCAGGGTCCATGGCCATAAAGCCGGCATGCAAAAAGCGCTTGTAGTAGGCCAGCGAATCAAGTGGCGAGAGGTTCATCTCCTTTTCGCCCTTGTAGCTGAACACCCGCATGGGACGTTTGGTCTTCAGCACGATCCAGACCGAGTCGGACTTGGCCCCGTACTTGCGCACCAGCTTGCGGTAGTGCTCGGTCTTTTTGATCTCCTGCTCCAGAAATCCCCTGATCTCCCGGCCATCTTCGCCGATCCAGGGGTTGCGGCCCCGCCACTCTTCTTCAAAGCGGGTCTGCAGGGAGGCCATGTGGCTGGCCACCACCTGCTCGGCATGGCGCTGCATGCGGCTATCGATGGTGGTGTAGATCTTCAGGCCATCTTTGTAAATGTTGTAGCCATTCTCGCGGGCCCATTTGCTCAGGAACTCCCGAATCACCGAGCGGAAGTAGGGAGCAGGCCCCTCGTTGTGGTTTTCGATCCGGTACTCCAGCTTCAGGGGCAGCAGCTTTACTGAATCAAACTGGGCCTCGGTGAGGTAGCCGTACTTCACCATCTGATGGAGCACCACATTGCGGCGGTGCAGGGCATTTTCGGGCTGGCGCACGGGGTTCAGGCGGGTGGGGTTTTGCACCACCCCTGCCAGCAGGGCAGATTCCTGCAGGTTCAGGCTGTTGGGGGTCTTATCAAAATAGACTTTTGAGGCTACTTTTACCCCATAGGTGTTGTTGCCAAAGCTTACGGTATTGAGGTAGAGCGCCAGAATTTCTTTTTTGGTATAGGTGCGCTCCAGCTGCACGGCCAGTATCCACTCCTTGGTCTTTTTCAGCAGCATGTCAAGTTTGTAGTTGATGCCATGCAGTTTGCCTTCATACTGCTCATCGGTACGCAGATCAAACATTACCTTGGCCGTTTGCTGGGAGAGCGTACTGCCTCCCCCCTTGTTCTGGCCCAGCAGTACCGACTTGATGGCCACCCGGATCAGGCTGACGCCATCCAGGCCGGAATGTTCCTCAAAGCGGGCGTCTTCAACGGCTTTCAGGCTATGCACCAGGTAGGGAGAGATTTCATCATAGGCGGCATTTTCCCGGTTTTCCCGAAAATACTTGCCCAGCAGTTTGCCATCGGCCCCCCAGAGCTCGGAGGCCAGGTCGTTTTCGGCATTCTCCAGCATGGTGGCGCTGGGCATTCCGCCAAAAAGGCCCAGAAAATCAACGCTAACGGTGTAGAGGTATAAGGGAAAGCCCAGCAGCAGGGCCACAAAGCCCGCCCATAGGCCAATGACCAGTTTGCGGTAGAGTGTAGCGGCCGAGCGGCTGCTGCCTTGTTTCTTTTTTCGTTTTTTTACTAAGGTGGTAGCGCCCATAGTGTAGCAGGTAGATAGATCTGTAACAGGAGAAAAGCTGGTTACGTAAGCTGCCGCCGAACCTAAAGGCCCCTTGTGCCTCCGCAGTGAGTGCCAGCAAGGCAGGCGGAGCTATACGCCTGCCCCCTTACGCGCAGCCTAGTGCTTTTGTTAACTCCTAAAGATAGTGTTTTATTGGATGCAGCCATGGCCGTCAGGCAGGTAAAGAAGCAGAAAATACTACATGCCTGCTGCTTTCTGAGCCAGGTGCAAAACGGCCCGCCCTAAAGTACAATGAAGGGGATTGCCTGCCAGCTAGCGGTACTAGGTATCCGCTGCTGGTGCCGGGTGTGCGCCATAAAAAAAGGGCATCCCTGCGGATACCCCTCTTGTGCACGTGTAGTTATTGGAAGCCAGCAGCTAGCGTTAGGCCTGACCTGGCAGCGGACTTACCGGCGTTTCGCTGGCGTAAAGCTCGCCCAGCAGCCCTACAGAAAAATTGATCCCTTCCGGGGCTACCGAGGTAAGGGAGGGATAGCCCACCAGCACCACGGCAATATCGGCCTCCTGGTAGTCGCTTACAAAACGGTGCGGACTTCCCTGGATCAGCGTTCTGAAATCGGCATCCTCCAGAAAAATAAAATCCACCGCCTGCCCGTCTACGGCATGGCGTTGTTTATGTAACAGTTTCATTGTCTCTTTACATTTGTGAGAAAGCACCTGCGGCCAGCGTTTCTGAGGCCACGGGCAAATTTAACATATTCTTTTCAAACGCAGGCCGGGCGGCAGGGTTGCGGAAGTGGACGGCATACCTGGCCAGGCCCCTCCGGCAGTCCCCCACCGCGCTAAAGCCCCAATGCTATGACATTTCTTTCCCTAAGCGGCATCAGCAAATGGCTTACTTCGCAGGCAACGCCCCGCCAAACGGCCCTCAACAGCATAAGCTTTCGCCTGGAGGCGGGCCAGAAACTGGCCCTGGCCGGGCAGACCGGTTCCGGCAAAAGCACACTGCTGAAGATTATTGCCGGCCTGGTACAGCCCGATGCCGGAAGTATACACTTTAAGGGCGAGCGGGTAAAGGGGCCGGATGAGAAGCTGGTGGCCGGCCACCGGTCCATTGCCTATCTCTCCCAACACTTTGAGCTGCCGGGCTCCCTGCGGGTAGAGCAGGTACTGCAGTATGCCAATAGCCTGGCGGCCTCAGACGCAGCGGCGCTCTATGCGCTATGCGGCATTACCCCCCTGCTAACCCGCAGGACCGACCAGGTATCGGGCGGCGAAAAGCAGCGCATTGCACTGGCCCGCCTGCTGGTAGGCAAACCGGAGCTGATTCTGCTGGATGAGCCCTTCTCTAACCTGGACATGGCCCACAAGGCCGACCTGAAAGAGGTGATCCAGTCCATCAGCGAGCGGCTGGGCATCAGCGTTATCCTGGTATCGCACGACCCCCTGGATAGCCTTTCCTGGGCCGACCAGATCCTGGTGCTGCAGGAGGGACAGCTGGTGCAGCAGGCCTCAGCCCGGCAAATTTACGAACAGCCCAAGAATGCCTATGTGGCCCGGCTTTTTGGGCCCTGCAGCCTGCTGTCTCCCCCTCAGCAAAAGGGCCTGATCCCCTTGCTGGGGCAGCCACCGGCCGGCAAACGCCTGCTGTTGCGGCCCGAATCCCTCCACCTGCTCAGCCAGCCCCAGCCGGGCTGCCCGGCAGCTAGGGTGCAGCGTATCGTCTATTATGGCAGCCATTTTGAGCTGGACGTTGAGCTAGAGGGAACCCAACTGCGTATCCGCAGCCTGGAGGCAGTGGCAGCCCCTGGCGATACGGTTTGGCTGGGACTAGCCCGCCCTGCGGTACATTATCTTTAGGTACGGATCTGCCAAACCTCCGCCTGAAGGATTGAGTTGTAGCTAAGCAGCTACCGCCTGTTGAAAAAGCGGGCGGCAGCCCACTACTATTTTTTCCAACCTTAATCCGTAGCGATATGAGCACTTCTCATAAAGAAAAAAGCAAACAGCAGCAGCAACAAGATCCGCGGGAGCGCTATCCCAAACCCCCTTATCCAAATCAGGAGCAGGAAGCCCCCGGAACCGAGGGTGGTCTCAAGCCACAGGCCGACCATGGGGAGCAGTCCTATAAAGGATCGGGCAAACTGAAGGGCAAGAAAGCGCTGATCACCGGCGGCGATTCCGGTATTGGCCGGGCGGTGGCCATAGCCTTTGCCCGGGAGGGCGCCGATGTGCTGATCTCCTACCTCAATGAGGACGAAGATGCAAAGGAAACCGCCAACTGGATCAAAAAAGAAGGGAGAAAAGCCCTGCTGGTGGCTGGTGATATCAGCAAGGAGGCCCACTGCAAAAAGATTGTGGAGCAGGCCGTAGACGAATTTGGCCAGATCGATATTCTGGTAAACAATGCAGCCTTTCAGATGGCGCGGGAATCACTGCAGGAGATTCCCAGCGAAGAATGGGACTACACCTTTCGTACCAACATCCACGCCATGTTTTACCTCTGCAAGGCCGCGGAACCGCACATGAAGCCGGGCAGCTCCATCATCAACACCACCTCGGTAAACGCCTACAAGCCCACCCCCAGCCTGCTGGCTTATGCCGCCACCAAGGGGGCCATTCAGAACTTCTCGGCCAACCTGGCCCAGCTGCTGGCCGATAAAGGCATACGGGTAAACTGTGTAGCCCCCGGCCCCATCTGGACCCCTCTGATCCCAGCCACTATGCCCTCTGATCAGGTAAAGCAATTTGGCAAAGATGTGCCCCTGAAACGCGCCGGGCAGCCCGCCGAGCTGGCGGCTGTGTATGTGCTGCTGGCCTCGCAGGACTCCAGCTACATTACCGGCTCTACCGTACAGGTAACGGGCGGCACCCCTACCATATAGCCTGCCTGGCGCTGCGCCTGCGGTAGCTGATGCTCTGCACATGCCCTGCCCTCCTGCCCGCTCAGCGGTGCCCCAGGGGGCAGGGCTTTTTTAGGTACTGCACGGGCATTGGGTCAGATCGGCAGGCTGCCTCCTTTGCTGAAACACAAGCTGCATAGTCCCAGGTCTTCACTTAGACAATTGCAGGAGCCGATTTTCATTTTCAAAGGCAGGGAATCAACAGGCTGGCGGCTTTCGGCATTTTGCTGATTTTTGGTACATGAAGGGGACTTTTGCTGGTAGCTGCTCATTTTATATCAGCCGGCTATTGAGTAGTTTTAAGCTTGCTATTGAGAATCTGTGATTGATCTGATGCAGGCTATGAAAAAGTGTGTTTATCTCCTGGCTGCGCTCCTGTTGCTGTATACCCCCCTGGCTGCCCAGACCCCTTCCGGCGATTCGCTCAGCCACCTGGCAGGCCCCCAGGGCCAGCCCCTGCGGCTGCACCTTCCGCAGCAGCCGGGCTGGACGAGCGTACAGGAGGGAAAAACCCTCCGATTTCGGCTGCACGCCTCCGGGGGTGCCGATACTGCCTATGTGTTTACAGTGATGCCGGCAGGCATTCAGGGACTGCAGTTTGATTCGCTGGGCCATTTTACCTGGACCCCCGGCTACGATGCCGTAAGCCGCCTGCGCCCCGACAGCACCTACCAGCTGCTGTTTGAAGTGCGCAACCGGCAGCAGGAGCGGGTGCACCAGGTAGTAGAGCTACAGGTGCAGCATGCCAACCGTCCGCCCCAGGTCGGCGAGCTCAAGCCCTTTTATGTCCGCTACAACCAGCAGAATATCTACACCATAGAGCAATCGGCCCTGATGGATGCCGATGGCGACCCCCTGGTGATTGTGCCCAACCTGGAGGTGATGCCTGAGGGCGCCAAACTAAGCCCGCAGGGCGAATTTAGCTGGAAACCCTCCCTTACGCAGTTTAACCAGTTGCGCAACCGTCCGCTGCAGCTGGAGTTCTGGCTGGAAGACCAGCCCGCCAAAGCCCGTACCAAAGGGTCTTTTCGCATAGAAGTCACCCAGCAGGACCTGCCCCCCAGCATTCAGATGATTCCCTCCCAGAACCGCTTCCGCTACAGTGAAGATGCCACCATTAACCTGAAATTTCAGCTCTACGACCCCAATGGGGAGAGTGATATTGCCTCGTTTAGCATGCTGTCGGATAATACGCAGGTGCCTGCTGCTGCGCTGGTAAAAAACACCCCCTCCCAATGGGAATTTATCTGGAAGCCGGGCTATGATTTTGTGAAGGACCCCCTGGATTCCCTCTCCTTTCACATTACTTTTTTTGTGCTGGACAAAGCCAACAAACAGGATGAGCGCCGGGTGTATTTCACCATTCTGAATGCGGTGAATGAAGCCGAGCAGGACCGCAAGCTGTATGAAGACTACCGCGCGGCCATGGTGCGCGCCTGGGACCTGATGGAGCAGCTGACCGAGGCCGAAGAAGATCTGAAAAAACGCTACCGCAAGGCCAAACGGGGTAAAAAGGCCCGCTCGCTTACCAACGCCTCCCTGGGCGCTGCCACCGGCATTACCCCCGTGGTGGTGGAGGAGCCCGGCACCTCTAAAAAGATTACGGCCATAGGCGGTACCGCCGTTATGACCATCGGAACCCTGGAGGCAACCGAGGTGATTGGCCGCTCTACCAAAGACCTGGTGGAACGCCTCAATTACATTATGGAGAAGCGGAATGAACTGCAGACCAAAGGCGACATCTTTGCCCGTAAATATGCCCTGAAATCGGCCCGTCGCAAACCTGAATTCATGAAGGAAATGGACGACTTCATAGGCGTCATGAACCTGCGCGGGCTGGTAGCCCTGGAACTGGATGCCGGCTGGAAGAACAAAAAGAAGCCCACCAGCGAAAACGTAGCCCGAACGTTCAAGGATTTTGCCGGCGAAAAACAGTAGCCTGTTTACAAAAATGGTCCAACATCATGTTGATCCTTTCCGGAATTTATCCCGACAAGATTCTACAAAAGCAGGTCAGCATGTACAGAAAAAGAGTGGAATTTAACTTTTTCGGAGAGCCAGGCACACTGTTGCAGGCCATCTGCTTGCACAAAGCCTCTCAAAATCAGGCATTCCTGCCGACTTTGGCATTTAAATTTGTACAAATAGGATGAATTTGGTAGCCGGCGCTAATCCCACAGTTTATGGCTGAGGCCTGACACCTGTAGGTTTTCCGTTCAGTTCAGAACTGCCTGCAGGCCAGTCTAATGCAGGGCTTTTCTATCTTTGCTTCAGGATTAGTCCCTGCCAGGGGTAGGCGCCGCCCCTACTGCCAGTAGTATGGATGGCACTGTTTTTGGACTGGCTTTTTTTAGATATCAACCCTATAGTATGAAACACCTATTCTCTCTGATTGCCCTTATTTTGTTGAGTCTGCCGCTTGCGGCCCAGACCTACGAGAAGAACGATGTGTATGCTGTGTTTACCTACCGCTTTACCAAAATGACGGAACATCCCTCCTCGGGCGATTATAAGATCGTTATTTTTGGCAATAGTGATGTAGCCAAACGCATGGCCAACTTTCACAACTCGGTATCTAACGGGCGCAAGATCCTGATCATCGATACCAATAAGGTGGAGGACACCAAAGATGCGCACATGGTCTTTATCGGGGACGCCAGAACCTCCAAACTGAGCGAGGTACTTGCACTGGCGCCTAATGCCCTGATCATTACCGAGCGCAACAACCAGTTTGCCAAAGGCAGCCACATCAGCTTTCTGACGGTAGACAACAAGGTGGGCTTTGAGCTTTCCAAAACCAACAGCGAAGCCAAGGGCATTAAGCTCTCCAAAGAGATTCTTACCTACGCCAAGCGTGTAGAATAAGGCAGGCGCCCCCGAGAGGTGCCCCTGCCCTGACAACACTTCCCCATTGGATATCCCGCGCATCAGCACAGGGACCCAATGGGGAAGTGTTGGTTTTACCTGATTGGTGTCGCTAAAACTTCCAGCGTACAAAGGCTTCCATGGCTTCATAATTGGCCAGGCCCAGGCGATCATAGTGCCGGGCGGTTTCGCGGTTGCGCTCTTCCGCCCGCACCCAAAACTCCCGCTCGTCGTCGCCAGGAAACACCGGCCGGTCTTTTTGCGACTGGTGCTTGAAAATAGCCAGGCGTTTACGCTCCACTTCCTGGGGCGAGAGGGGCACGGCCATTTCAATTTCATGAGTCTCAAACTCATGCCAGGCCCCGCGGTAGAGCCACAGCCAGCAATCGCGGGTCCAGGCCTCGGTTTTGCGCAGGCGGGTGAGGGCCTCCAGCACAATGCGGAAGCAGACAATGTGGGTGCCATGGGGGTCGGCAAAATCGCCGGCGGCAAACACCTGATGGGGCCTTACCTGCTGCAGCAGTTCCATGGTGAGGGCGACGTCCTGTTCGGTAACGGGATTCTTGCTGAACTTGCCCGATTCATAAAAGGGCAGGGCCATAAAATGAATGTGATCATCGCTCAGGCCGGCATAGCGCGCGGCAGCGATGGCTTCACTTTTGCGTATAAAGGCTTTCACATTCTGGATAGCCTCGGTATCCACCTGGTTGGGCTGCTTGGTAGCGATAAAGGTGCGCGCCTCCTCGTAGACGGTCCGTAAGGCCTCGGATTCACGCCCCATGCTGGCATTAAAGTCCAGGGCAAACTCCATGTAGCGCAGCACATCATCATCCCAGACGGCCGTATTGCCCGAGGTCTGGTAGGCCACATGGACCTGGTGGCCCTGATCAACCAGGCGGATAAAGGTTCCCCCCATGGAGATCACATCATCATCGGGATGCGGCGAAAAGATGAGTACCCGTTTTTGGGCCGGTTCAGCCCGCTCGGGCCGGCGGTCATCGGGCGCATTGGGCTTGCCA
>NZ_AODQ01000147.1 GCF_000348925.1 Cesiribacter andamanensis AMV16
AACGCTGGCGCCCGAGATTTACAACGATGCCGGCGGCTACTACATCACCTATGAGCGCTGTTGCCGCAATGGGGTGATCAGCAACATTGTGCAGCCAGGATTTACCGGGCAGGCCTTTTACCTGGAGTTTCCGGCCGTGGTAAAAGATGGTGTTCAGTTTGTGAATTCTTCGCCCATCCTGTTTCCGCCGCTGTCGGACTTTGCCCGCCTGGGCTACCCCTTCTTTTTTGATTTCAGAGGCACCGATCCCGATGGCGACTCCATTGTCTACAGCATGGCTACCCCGCTGGCTGGCTGGAGCGACGATGTGAACTACCTGCCCCCCTCTACCCCAGGCCCTTATCCGGAGGTGGTCTGGCAGCAGGGCTATAACAAAGAAAGCATGGTGCCCGGCACCCCCGCCCTGCGCATCAACAAGGAAGGGTTTCTGCAGGTAACCCCCAGCCGGGAGGGCCTGTTTGTTTTTTCGGTCATGGCCGAAGAGTTTCGGGATGGCAAAAAGATCGGGGAGGTGCGGCGCGATTTTCAGATGCTGGTCTATAACTACATGGGCGAGGATTTTCCGCCTAACCTGCAGGCCCAGAAGCCCAACGGGCAGGTGGTTCCCGGTAAGCTCATTCAGCTTACTGAGGCTGATTTTCAGGGAAGTAGCGATCGCTGCCTAACCCTGAATGTAACCGATGCCGATGCCCAGCAGGAGGGGTCCGAACGCCTCAGCTTTCGGGTAGTACCCCAGAACTTTTCCGGTGCCGATGTGGTGCAGCTCTCGGTCAGCTCAGGAGTGCTATCCGGTAATCAGCAGCAGCTGCAACTGCAGATGTGCCTGCCCGAGTGCCCGCCCGTTTTTGGCCAGCCCTACCGCTTTAATGTAGTGGTGTATGACGATGTGTGCTCGGTGCCCATGACGGATACCCTGCGCTTTGAGGTGATGATTCCCCCGCCGGCCAATGCACCCGCCTATTTTCTAAACCAGACCACCCGCCTGCCCCTGCGGCAGGGCACTCATACCTATGCCACCGTAGCCGAGGGTGCGGTGTATGAGTATGTGCTGGAAGGCTTTGATGCCGATGGCGATAACCTGGAGCTGTTCATGAGCGGGCAGGGCTTTGATGCCCAGGCCTGGGGCTTTTCAGTGAGCAAGCTGGAGGAATACCTGGATGGTGAGGGGCAGCGAAAGGTAAAGTACAAGCTGCAGTGGGATGCCAGCTGTAGCAGTGGGCGGGATTTCTCCCAGCAGAGCCAGTTTCGGCTACTCTTTTCGCTGGATGATAAACCCGAGTGCGACCCCAACAATGCCGCCCTCTACCAGTTCAATTTCTCCATTAGTGTGCCTGCCAATTCCCCGCCCGATGTGCGGGCCTCGCTTAATAATTTTCAGCCGGCTACCAACCTCAGCCGGACCGTAGCCTTTGGGCAAACCCTAAGCTTTGATGTGCGGGCTACTGATCCCAGCCTGGACCCCTTGCAGCTGCGGGCGGTAGGCGCCGATTTTAACCTGCAGGACTGGGGCATGAGCTTTCAGGGAAATGGAGGCACCGGCACCGCCGATGGGGTCTTTAGCTGGAACCCCAGCTGTGAGAGCCTTCCGGCAAATACCCGAAATGACTTTACTGTTTATTTCATCAGCGATGATGTGGTGCAGTGCAAGCAGCCGCTCAGCGATACCCTTAAGGTGCACTTTACCCTTACGTTTCCCCCCAACGATGCACCCCTGCTTTTGGCCGAGCTGGGGGGTAGTCCGGTTGTGGCGCCACTGGAGCTGCGGGTGGGCCAGCCGCTGGAAGTACTGCTGAAAGGGATAGATCCCAACCTCACCGACGGCTTACAGCTCACTCTGGTGCAGGTGGAGACCGCTTCCGGAGCCAGCATCCCCTACAGCTGGCAGGATGCCAGCGGCCAGGGATCGGTAAGTTCGCTGCAGGGCTTTGTACCTACCTGCGATATGCTGCAGGGCCAGGCCGAAGCCCTGTTCACCTTTAATTTTCGGGTAGCAGATGACCCCTGCTTTAATGGAAAAGAAGACCTGCTGACGCTGGAGGTGCTGGTGCGGGAGCAGGAGCAGGATTTTGACCGGGTACGCTATGTAAACGTCTTTACCCCCAATGGCGATGGCTACAACCAGTTCTTTGAGATCAAAAATCTGCCCGAAGATGCCTGTAACAACAGCTTTGAGTATGTGCGCATCTACAACCGCTGGGGCAAACTGGTATACGAAAGTGCCGATCGAAACTTCAAATGGGATGCCGAGGGTTTTCCGGCCGGCACCTATTACTACCTGCTCAAATACACCAACAGCAGCTACCGCAGTCCGCTTAGCCTGATCCTGGGCGACCAGGCCGGACAGTAAACAGCTGCCTGCAGCTTACACCCATGCCCATTTTTTACTAACTTCGCCCCCATGCAAGGCAAAGTAGTATTGATTACAGGCGGCAGCTCGGGCATTGGCCTGGCGCTGGCCCAGGTGTTTGGCCGCCAGGGGGCTAAGGTGGTGATTACGGGCCGCTCGGCCCAAAAACTGGCCGAAGCGCAGCAGCTGCTGCAGGGGGAGGGGCTGGAGGTGCTAAGCCTGCAGGCCGATGCGGCCAGCGAAGCCGACAACCAGCGCATGATAGCCGATACCCTGGCCCGCTATGGCCGGCTGGATGTGCTCATCTGCAATGCCGGTATTTCCATGCGGGCCCTGTTTGAGGACCTGCAACTGGAGGTGTTCCGCCAGGTAATGGACATTAACTTCTGGGGTACCGTCTATGCCGTAAAAGCGGCCCTCCCACACATTTTAGCCCATAAAGGAGCAATCATTGGCATTTCTTCCATCAATGGGCGCAGGGGTACCCCTGCCCGTACGGCCTATACGGCGTCTAAGCATGCCATGGAAGGCTTTTTTGAATCCCTGCGCACCGAGGTGATGAAACGGGGGGTGCAGGTGCTGATGGTGCGCCCGGGCTTTACGGCCTCCAACATCCGCAATGCCGCCCTCACCGCCGATGGTACCCCTCAGGGCGCCTCGCCCCGGGAGGAGGAGAAAATGATGTCGGCCGAAGAAGTGGCCGAAGCCACCCTCAAGGCACTGCAAAAGGGCAGGAGAGACCTGGTGCTGACCACCGAAGGCAAGCTGGCTGTTTTCCTGAACAAATGGGTGCCCGGCCTGATGGATAGGCTTGTCTACAACAAAATGGCCAAGGAGAAGGATTCTCCTTTTAAGTAAGGGGTAAGGCTTTATTCAACTTCCCCCTCATCAGGCAGCATTTCAATATCCTGGATCAGCACTTTTTTGCTGATGGCCTGGCCGGTGGTGGTCATGGCCAGTCCGCCCAGGGCCGTTTCTTTATAGCGCACCTCCATGCTCTGGCCCACTTCGCCCATGGCATCAATGCACTCATCTACCGGAATCACCCCCCCTACGCCTGCCAGGGCAATCTGGGTAGACGAAAAGGCAATGGCTGCCGCGCTGGCATTGCGCACCACGCAGGGTACTTCCACCAGGCCGGCTACCGGATCGCACACCAGGCCCAGCATGCATTGGATGGTAATGGCAATGGCATTGAATACCTGCGGAATATCACCCCCCAGCAAGTGTACCATGGCGCCGGCGGCCATGGCTGCCGCACTGCCTGTTTCGGCCTGGCAGCCCCCTACGGCGCCGGCCAGCGAGGCACGCTCCTGAATGATCAGGGCAATGCCGGCCGATACCAGCAGGCCATCCACCATCTGCTCATCGCTAAGCCCATGAATTTCCTGCAGCGTATAGAGGGTGCCGGGAATAATGCCCGAAGCGCCGGCCGTAGGCGCCGCCACTACCCGGCCCATGCAGGAGTTTACCTCCTTGGCGGCCAGCGAGCGGGCAATCAGCCGCTGAAACTCGGGCGACAGGACGGTAAGCGAGTGGTTAAATACTTTCTTGCCCCCATTATCAATCATGCCCGAGCGGGATTTCATATCTTCCGTAAGGCCGGTCTGTACGGCATCCTTCATGACCCCCCAGGCTTTGAGCAGGCCCTCGCGGATGGCTTCCGGCGTTTTGCCGCGCTGGTCGGCCTCGTATTCGGCTACCGTCTGGGGTAGCTGCATCCCCTTCTTTTCGCAATAGGCCTGCCAGGCCGAAAATTTATCAAACAGAAAACTCATGATGCGGTGTTTGTCTTGTACAAAGGTACAGAAAAAGCCGCTCCTACAATCGTTTGCAGGGGCAATTCCCGAATCGGGAGGCCGGGGCTTTGTCTTACAACATTTCTAATACTACTTTTGTGCCCTATGGAACTCAAGAACGACCTGCTGCTGCGCGCAGCCCGAGGAGAAAAAACAGAACGTACCCCTGTGTGGCTGATGCGCCAGGCAGGCCGCATTCTGCCCGAATACCGGGCCGTGCGCAACAGCCTGCGTGATTTTATCGAGTTGGTAAAAACCCCTGAGCGGGCCACCGAGGTTACCATTCAGCCGGTGGATCTGCTGGGCGTGGATGCTGCCATTATTTTTTCCGATATTCTGGTGATTCCCGAGGCCATGGGCTGCCCCTATGAAATGGTGGAAAAGCGGGGACCCATTTTCCCCCAGACCATCTCCTCTGAGGCCGATCTGAAAAAGCTGAAGGTGGCCGATGCCGAGGCGGACCTGGGCTATGTGCTGGAGGCCATTAAAATCACCAAGCGGGAGCTGGCCGGGCGCGTACCCCTGATCGGCTTTGCCGGCGCCCCTTTACACTGCTATGCTATATGGTAGAGGGCAGCGGCAGCAAGACCTTTTCCAAGGCCAAAAAAATGCTCTATACCCATCCTGAGCTGGCCCACCAACTGCTGCAGATGATCACCGACTCTACCATTGCCTACCTGCAGGCGCAGGTACGGGCCGGGGCCGATCTGTTGCAGATCTTCGATTCCTGGGCGGGCATCCTGAGCCCTGAGCAATATCGGGAGTTTTCGCTGCGCTATATCCGCCAGATCTGTGAGGCCATTGAAGGGGTGCCGGTTACAGTTTTTGCCAAAGGGGCCTGGTTTGCCCTGCCCGACATGGCCGACCTGCCCTGCCAGACCATTGGCCTGGACTGGCACATGACCCCCAGCCAGGTGCGCCAGTGGGTAGGGCCCGACAAGAGTCTGCAGGGTAACCTGGACCCCTGCGTACTCTATGGCAACGCCAGAGAAGTAGCGGCGGCTACCCGCAGCATGCTGGAGGAGTTTGGACCCGACCGGCATATTGCCAACCTGGGACATGGAGTCTATCCCGATACGGATCCGGAAATGGTGAAGGTGTTTATTGAGACGGTAAAAGAGTACAGCGCCAAGATGCGCTAGAGGGGCGTAGGTCCTTGCCTACACCTCCAGATCCCGGATCTTATCCAACAGGCGGTTCAGCTCCTGGGCATCCTGTTCGCTTAGCTTTCCCAAAAAATTATCGATCTGCTCATGTTGCTGATCGATGGAAGTGAGCAGTTTCATGCCCTTGTCGCTGATGCGCACATCAACCAGGCGGCGGTCCGAGGGGCAGGGCTCCTTATCCACCAGCCCCTGCCGGTGCAGGCGGTCTACTATGCGGCTGGCATCGGAATTATGGTCCAGCATGCGGTCCCGGATCACCGAGGTGGAGATGCTGCCCGGATGCTGCCCACGCAAAATGCGCAGCACATTAAACTGCTGCATGGTAATATCAAAACGGCTCAGAAATTGTTTAATGCGGGTTGTAAGCCAGCTATGCGTATAGATCAGGTTTACGGCTGCCTTCTGATGCTCGTTGCGAAAGTGCTTCTGATGGATCTCATCCTCAATTTTCATAAAACAATAATACAGGAAGTGTTAGTAACATTCCAATTCTTCACCTTAAAATAATTAAGCCAGGCCTGTTATCGGTTGTATTTAAAGGGTATGCCGTTGGCTGGTTGTAGCGGGTTGGGGCGCTGTGATAGTCCGCTGCAGCTGGCTAAAAATAGGGTTTAATCCGCGGTGGCCCCTTTTCTGCATTTTCGGTCTGATGTTGTAAAAGAAACGTAAAGACTTACACAAAGGATGGAAATGCGAAAATAAAAAAGCAGGCCTTGCGGGCCTGCTTCTGCATACAAGGAGTAGTTCCACTCGTTAGAAGTACGAATGGCAGGGGTCGGTGCTCAGACGGATGCGGTAGCTCAGCATCACCTCGTGTGTGCCCTGCGTATGGTTGCGCAGGCTGGACAGGGTATAGTCATAAGCGTAGCCAAAGACAAAGTTCTCATTCAGGGTCAGCTGGAACAGGCCAATCACCGAATCACCATTGCGGTAGTTGATGCCGGCGCCCACCACTTTCTGAAAGTAGAAGTTAATGCCCAGGTCGTAGCCCACCGGCATTTTGTCCTGCAGGCGCAGCAGAACAGAGGGCATGGCCTGTACATTGCCGCCGGCATTAAACACCTTGCCGGCCGTAAGGTAGTAGTAGCGCGACTCGCGGTTTTGCGAATAGGTACCATCCCCATTGGCATTAAAGGTCTTGTTCTCTATTAGAAAGGGGGAGGAGAGCCCGACATAGGAAGTAGGGGTGCTGTAGTAGGCGCCGGTGCCCACATTGGGCGTTACCTTGCTGTAGTAGCCCAGCAGGGGGTCGGCCCCGGCCTGCACGGTAAGTTTGGTAAAGTCTGAGCGGCGGTGGTTAAGCCCCCCCTGCAGGCCCAGCGACAGCATACGTCCTTTTTTGAATTTGAGCTGGTAGGCATAGGAGGCATAGGCGCTCCAATCCACATGCACGCCAATCTGCTCATGGCTGATCTGCATGCCCAGGCCAATGTTCTTACGGTCCAGGGGGGCATGGGCTGTGAGCAGCTGCGTTTTAGGTGCCCCCTCAAAGTTTACCCACTGGCTTCGGATAATGCCCATCACATGCAACTGTTTCTGGCTGCCGGCATAGGCGGGGTTTAGCGCCAGGCCATTGAACATGTACTGGGAGTAGGCGGGCCGTTGCTGAGCCTGCACCTGCAGGCCCAGCAGCAACACCAGGGAAAGAAGTAATAAACTGTGGCGCATGGCTTAGCGGATTAGTTCCAGGAATCCGGTTTTGGTTTTTCATTCGTATTGTTTCTGAAGAGCACCCAGAAGTAGGTACCGGCCGGCAGGTCTTTGTCCCCAATGTAGAGGCCACGGTTGCCTTTGCCGGAAAATACCTTCAGCTGGTTATCATAGCCGTTGAGCTCAAAGACCAGCCCACCGGCGCGGTTGTAGATGCGCAGCAGGTTTTGCGGATACAGGTCGATGCAGGAGAAGTGGAAGTAGTCGTTCTGGCCATCGCCGTTTGGTGTAACCCCATTGAAAGGCGCCACGGTATCGGTAATGGTGAAGGGCTCCGACTTCTCACAGCCATCGGTAGAGACTACTTTCAGCAGGTAGGTACCGGCAATGCCGCTGAAGGGGGCAGTATGGTCGCCTACCTGGTTGCCCTGGGCATCCCAGATGGTATAGGACAGCAGGGTGCCGCTCAGGTCTACCACACGGGCGGTGCCGGGCACCTCGCAGGAGGCAGGCGTAAGCATGATCTCGTAATCGGGATAGGTGTAGTCACCACCCAGGTACTTGGTCACTGCATTGGAGATACAGCCATTCTGCTTGTCTTCGGCTACCACGGTGTAATAGCCCTCGGCCAGGTTGCTGATCACATGGGTATCGGTACCGGTGCTGATCTGATTGGCTGGATCTACCGTCTGGCCTGCATACCAGTAGAAGTTGTACTGGTTGTAATTGGAAACGATCACCCGCATGCTGCCATTTGGTGCGGCACAGCTGGTGGCCACAGTAGCCTCCAGCATGGCCTCCACAAAAGGAATCTCGGGATTGTATTCGTCTACCGTTATGGCTACGGAGCCGGGGCAGCTGGTGTAGGTATCGATCACCTCTACCCAGTAGGTGCCGGCAGCCAGGCCAGTGGCCACAGGGCCGGTCTGTCCAAGCGGTGTGCTCACATCGCCAATCTCGCCCGCATACCAGGTAAAGCTGTAGCCTTCGGTAATGCCGTTTACATGGGCCGAAGCCGTGGCATTGCCTCTGGTAGGATCACAGATGGAGAGTTCTGCCTCCACGGTAGCCGTGGGGAAGGGGGTGTTGTCGATGTAGTCAATGGTAATGCCTACCCCGCCAATACAGCCGTAGACATTCTGGCCATTGAACCAGGCAAAGATCGAGTAGGTATCGGCGCCATACTGGCTGCGGAAATAATCCTCGGCATTGGCCGTACGATCGTAGAAGCTGCCGGTAGGCGTGCTGATATCGCCGCGGTATACCTCAAAGTCGAAGGTTGGCAGGAAGCCCAGGGTAGCCCGGATCTCCTCTTCGTTGATCACCTGCACCAGCAGCTGGCCATTTTCAGGCGTACAGAAGGTCTGGTTATCGGCAGTGGCCCGCAGGGCAATCTCTACAACCACTTCCTGAATCTCAAACTCCAGCGACTGGCTACAGCCGGTGAGGGTGTTGGTGATGTTCAGGGTGTAGAAGCCCGGATCCAGGTTTGAAATGCTGAAGTCGGTGCCGGGATAGGGCAGGTAAGTAGTGCTGCTCAGCGTAGCGCGGTACTGCCAGCTTACGGTATAGTGGCCGGGATTGCTGGTGTATTCGCTGCCGTCTGCCTCGCGTACCAGCATGCCCACCATGCCTTTAGGATTGCCAAAGCACTCGGAGATCATATTGTAGCTCGCCACCTCCAGTACCGGATCGGTGCTGATGTCGGCTACCCCCATCATGGCGGTAATGAAACAGCCCATGCCAATGCCGCTGCGCTTGGTAGCTTCTACGGTGTAGTTGCCCGCAGGCAGTCCGGCAAAGGTAGCTCCATTGGTGCTTGCCGTTGCCACATGGGTCAGGCGGGTATTGGTGTTGGCATCGATCAGCACCAGGTCAAAGTTCAGCAGAATGGCGGCTCCGCTAAAGGATTCGCCCCCGAACAGGATCTGTGTAACCGATACGGCGCCGTCAGGATTACAGGTGCGCTGGTCCAGACCGCTGAGGGTAAGCTCGCCACCAACTTCTACCCGCTGAATGTTCCGGTAGGCATCAACCGGACAGCCATTTTCTGCACGTACTTCCAGGCGGTACTCACCCTCCAGCAGGTTGCTGAAGGTAAGGCTTGCCGTACTGGCCGTGCCGCTGTAGCTGGTGGCCTGGCCGTCTTTGTAAAGCACGTAGGTATACTGGGTGCCAAAGTCGCTCAGGGTAGCCGTCAGGCTGCCGTTGCCACCGGCCAGACAGGATGTATTATCAGTGCCATCAAGTGTTGCCACCGGATTGGTCGGTTCAAAGACTACCGTAACCTGGAAGGGGGCCGACTGACAGCCAGAACCCGGGTTGCCGTTGTTTTTAATGGCCGTTACGGTATAGGTACCGGCTAGCAGGCCGCTCAGGGTAGTGCCGCTACCCGTCTGGGTGCTGCCGTCGGCCGCTATCCAGCTCCAGGAGTAGAGGTAATCCGCTACATTTTGGGCTACTCCATTAAAGCTGATACCGCTTACCCAGGCCGTACCATTTCCGCTGGCGCAGGCCGTTTGCGGGCTAGTGTCAGCGGTGATCACAATAGGCCAGGTTAAGTCTTCGCCTACGGTGATCTGCTCGGTAGCGGGGCAGCCATTCAGGTCGGTTACCTGCAGCAGGTAGATGCCGGGGGCAAGGCCGCCAATGCTTAGCGTAGCGCTGGTAGAGGCAGTGCCGCTGTAGGCGGTTGGCGTACCATCCTGCTGCAGCAGGGCCCAGTCGTAGCTGGTGGTAAAGCCTATCTGGGCATCGATCTGACCGGTATAGGTATTATCACAAGCGGTGTTGGGCAGACTGCTCAGGGCAATGGTGGGGTATACAGGCGTATTGGGCACCACCACTTCAAAAGGAGCGGAGGCACAACTGGAGCCCGGATTGCCATTGGCCTTGGTGGCCACTACATAGTAGGTGCCGGCTACCAGACCGCTGATGGTCTCGCCGGTGCCCACAGGAGCACCCGCTGCGTTGGTCCACTGATAGGTGTAGTTGGCAGGTGCATCAGCGGCACCACCGTAGCTGATGGCGGTTACCCGAGCGCTACCATTGCCACTGCTCAAACAGTTGGTTTGTCCTGTGATATCCGCTGCCATCACTACGGGATAGGCCAGTTCTTCA
>NZ_AODQ01000148.1 GCF_000348925.1 Cesiribacter andamanensis AMV16
GAAAGCGAAGCGCTGCTGCAACAGCTCTGGAAAGAGCGCTACGGCGGCAAGTCAAGCTCTGGCTCACCCATACCCTGCTGCAGCTGCGCCAGCAACAGCCCGAGCTTTTCAGCAAGGGAGAGTACCTTCCCCTGCAGGTTGAAGGCCGCTACCGCAATCACCTGCTGGCGTTTGCCCGCCGCTACCAGCAGCAGTGGCTGGTGGTGGCTGTGCCCCTGCACCTGGCGGCCCTGGGCAAGGCCCAGAAGACCGAAGGGCCCGTGCTGGACTGGAAAGATACCCGCATTGTACTGCCTGCCGATGCGCCCGGGGAGTGGACGCACCTGTTCCTGCACAAAGGGGGAAGCCTCTCCCAAAAAGGACTTGCGGTGAATGAACTCTTTCAGCAGCTGCCGCTGGCCGTGCTGCAGCTGCAAAAGCCTGTCAGCGATCGGGATGCCGGCATCCTGCTGCACATCACCTCCCTGCCCTCTCCCTTTGGGGTGGGCGACTTTGGGCCCGAGGCCCGCAGGTTTGCCGATTTTCTGGCCCGCAGCGGGCAACGCTACTGGCAGCTCTTACCCCTCAACCCCACGGAAGGGGGTACCGGCCACTCGCCCTACAGCTCCTACTCCAGCATGGCCGGCAACACCCTGCTGATCAGCCCCGAGCTGCTGGCCGAAGAAGGCCTGCTGGAGCGGGAAGCGCTCAGTGCGTATCATCTTCCTACCGATGCAGAAGCCCGCTACGATCAGGCGGAAATCAACAAGGAGGAGCTGTTTAACCGGGCCTATGACACCTTTAAGAACGGCAACTTTGCGAAGCTGGAGCAGCAATTTCTGCAGTTTTGTGAGAGGGAAGCCCACTGGCTCAACGACTTTGCCCTCTACCGGGTGCTCAAAGAGACCGAAGGCGGCAAGGCCTGGCACCAATGGCCGGCCCCCTACCGGCAGCGCCAGCCCAAAGCCCTGAAGGCCTTTGCAGGGGAGCATGGCCCCCGGCTGGAAAAGATAAAATGGCTGCAGTTTCTCTTCAGCCGCCAGTGGCAGCAGCTGCGGGCCTATTGCCATGACAGGGGCATCCAGTTTCTGGGCGATCTGCCTTTTTATGTTAGCCATGATTCGGTAGATGTATGGGCCCATCCGGAGATCTTCAGCCTGGACAAAGGGGGCAATATGCAAGGGGTAGCCGGCGTACCGCCCGATTATTTCAATGAAGACGGGCAGCTCTGGGGCATGCCGGTTTTTAACTGGGAGGTATTAAAAGAGCAGAACTACCGCTGGTGGATCGAGCGCCTGCGCAAGAACATGGAGCTCTATGACCTGCTGCGCTTGGATCATTTCCGCGCCTTTGCCGATTTCTGGGAGGTACCAGCCGGCGAAAAAACAGCCCGGCGGGGCGAGTGGAAGCCTGGCCCGGGCGCCGATTTCTTCACCCATGTCCAGAAAGAATTCGGTGCGCTGCCCTTTGTGGCCGAAGACCTGGGCGACATCAACGATGCGGTCTACCAGCTGCGGGATGGATTTGGGCTGCCAGGTATGAAGGTGCTGCAGTTTGCGTTTGGCGATGACATGCCCCGCTCTATCTACATCCCCCACCACTACATTCCCAATGCCATTGCCTATACCGGCACCCATGATAATAATACCAGCCGGGGCTGGTTCCGGCAGGACATCAGCCGGCAGGAGCGCCAGAACCTGGAGCGCTACGTGGGCCATGTTGTGCTGGAGAAAGAAGTGCATACCGAGCTGAGCCGCCTGGCCTATGCCTCAGTGGCCAAAACCGCCATCCTCCCCCTGCAGGATGTACTGGGACTGGATGAAAGCGCCCGCATGAACCTGCCGGCCTCAACCAGCGGCAACTGGGGCTGGCGCCTGCAGCCCGGCCTGCTTACGGATAAACATGAGGCCCGGCTGCGGGAGTGGTGCCGGGTGTACCACCGGTAATGTCTAACAAGCTCATTTTTCGCTAGTGCGCGCTTGCAGTTCATACGTTTACCCATTCAACTGGAAGTACGAGCTGCAAGCGCGCACTAGCGGAGAAAAATGTTTGCTTGTATATACAATACTGTCCCTTTGTTGGTGTTTTCACCAACAACACACCCAGGATAGTTGCCCCCTTGGAGCGGCTCATAAAAAAGCAGTACTTTTGCAGAACCGCAACACCCCTAGCGCCTGCCCATGCCCCCTATCCAGACCATTGCCTTTGATGCCGACGATACCCTGTGGGTAAATGAAACCATCTTTACCCAAACGCAGGAGCACTTTACCGACATCATACGCCCCTACGTACGGGCCGAAGAACTGGGCAGCCAGCTGGACCAGACCCAGATCCGCAACCTGAGCCTGTTTGGCTACGGCATCAAGGGCTTTATGCTGTCGATGATCGAGACGGGTCTGGAGCTATCTGACTATCGGCTGCCCGGCACGCACATTCAGCAGCTCCTTGAGCTGGGCAAGGAAATGCTGCAGCACCCGGTACAGCTGTTGCCCCATGTGGAGGAGACCATCCGCCAGCTGGAGGGGGAGTATCCTCTGATGATCATCACCAAGGGCGATCTTTTTGACCAGGAAAGCAAGATTGCCCGCTCCGGCCTGGCCGATTATTTCTCCAGCATCGAGATTGTCAGTGAGAAAAACCAGGAGACCTACCGCCGCCTGCTGCGCAAGCACAGCCTTTCGGCAGAGGCCTTCCTGATGGTGGGCAATTCCCTTAAATCCGATGTGCTGCCTGTGTGCCAGCTGGGCGGCCATGCGGTACACATCCCTTTCCATACCACCTGGGTGCACGAGCAACTGACCCCCTGCCAGCTGGAGGGCTATGGGTACCAGGAGCTGGAGAATATGAGCCAGCTCCCGGCCTATCTGCAGCAGCTGTAGCGTTTTCGCTAGCATGACTCGTGGCACAAGTTATTCATGGCACGAGCAGCTAGCAACTGGCCTTCTCCCTTCTGGCGAAAGTGCGGTAGCTGAACGAATAGCTGCGGGGAAACCTCCAGCAGCAGCGCTAAAGCAGTGCCTACTCCCCCTCTACCAGCAAAATTTTGGGCACCAGCTGCATTGCACAGTCCGGGCAGGTGCCATAGGCTGCAAACGTAAGCCTATCACAGGCCCGCCCACAGGGGCGGCACTGGTAGCCGTAGAGCGAATCGGGGATGGCCGCCTTCTGCTGATAGGGCACATAGTTGTTCCAGTCGGTAGGCGAGTACACATCGGCTATGGTCAGGGCCAGCAGCTCTTTAAAAAGACCCTCTCCATTATCACTATTGGTCATGATCAGCACCCCTATGCCTGCATCCGGGTAGAGAATGGAGTAGTGCTTAAAGCCATTCCCGCCCCCTTCCTTGAACGCTCCTACCCCATGGGGCGACTGCAGCAGGCCCCAGCCCAGGCCATAACTTAGCGAAATGCCATCATTCAGGCTGGAATCCCGCAGCGCAAGCGGGCCAAATTGCCGCAGGGACCGAATGCGGATCTGAGGGGTAAATAATTCCTGATAGGCAGCCGGGCTCAGCAGCTTCTGCTGCAGTACGGCCTCCAGAAAACGGCTGTAGTCGGTCAGGGTGGTCTCCAGGGTGCTGGCGCCTCTGGGCTCATTATCCGTATCTTTTTCGTAAAGGGCGCCGGTGGCGGTATGGCCCCAGGCAAAATTCTCTACGAATCTGGGCTGCCATTGATAGCTGCTGTTGTGCATGCCCAGGGGCTGAAAGATCTTCTCCTGCGCCAGCTCCTCCAGCCCCCTGCCCAGCATCTTTTCCAGCACCACCTGCAGGTAGGTCATGCCCTCGCCGGAGTAGCGGTAGCGGGTGCCGGGCGTATCCAGCACTTTCAACTTTTTATCCGCTTCAAACCAACGCCAGTTCGGAAAGCCAGCGGTATGGCTCAGGCACATGCGGGCGGTAATTTTGTGGTAGAGGGAGTCTTCGGCCAGATCGGAGAAATCATCGTGCCAGCGTGCCTGCGGCTCATATTCCCATATCCTTTTGGGCAGATAGTCCTGCAGGGGCACGTCCAGGTCCAGCACCCCCTCCTCTACCAGCTGCATCACCAGCACACCAAAAACGGCCTTGCTCAGCGAAGCGCCATAGAAGTTGGTAGAATCGGTAAGGGGGCTGCGGGTATCCAGCCGGCTGTAGCCAAATGTAGTTTTATAAACCAACCGATTTTGGTTAAAAATAGCCAGAGAAAGGCCATGCACCTGCGCTTTTTCCACCAGGCCGCTTACCTGGCGGGTGAGTGAGGCCGCATCAACAGTGCTGCCATCTAAGCGGGTAATAGTGGCCGAAGGGGCCTCAGGCTGCGCTGCACAGCCAAACAGAAAAAGAACAAGAACAAGGGGGATATACAGGAAGGATAGGGATTTCATAGGATGGAGGTATTAGAAGGGTAAAAATGGGGGCAGGCAAAAGCACATGCAGTGCCTTCTGCTCGCAGATGGGCTACTAAAGGGGAGATGGGTTGGTATCAGGCCCCAGCAGCCAGGGACTTCCTTTTTCTCAGGAATGGGATGGCAAGGGGGTACCACATACGGCCACTGCGGAGCACCAGAAAAATGTTCAGGACGATGAAGAGCACATTAAGGATAAGGGCGCCAAAGTAGAGCGCCATGACGGAAAAGAAGATACCGGTAGCCTCCCCCAGCAGCGGAAACACAAAAAAGCCCGACAGGCCAATGAGGAGGAGTAGCGTGATGGTGAGCTGAAAATTGATCACCGCCCGCCCGTGCCGGTCATAGAGGGGGTTATCGTCCCGCTTGTGGATCCACAGAAAAATGGGTACCAGTATATTGGTAAGGGGCAAAAGGGCGCCCAGCAGCGGTACGCTGTGAAAGAGCAGCAGCCATTTGGTTTGCAGGGCTTCATGCCGGGGATTCTCCAGCGGCAGCAGCTCCCGTATATCGATCTGCAGCGCATCGGCCAGCAGCTTCAGGGTATTCATATGCGCATTTACCTCACCGCGCTCAATGCGCTGGATGGTCCGGACGGTAACCCCCGAAAGGTCGGCCAGCTTTTCCTGGCTCAGGCCCTGCAGCTTTCGCTGGTAGATCAGATTTTTAGATAAGGATTGATTTTCCATACTGTTCGGCTTTTGTATAGCCCAAACCTAGCCCAATTTGCCCACCAGCACCACGACATATCGGTGTCACCTTCCTGTCAGATGGGGTAAACTAGTGATTTTAGCCCGTTTATGCCAGCCCCTGTCCGATTGATTAGCAGCTTTCCTTGCCGCGCATCCCCACGCCCCAGCATGCCGGACAGTAACCAACCGCACTTCAAAACTGAAATTTCAGTTTTATAACTGTTAATTCAGTTGTGTAACTGATAAATAAGGTGTACGTTTGGTGCATGGAAACCTTAACCAAGACCGAAGAGAAGGTGATGCACATTCTCTGGCACCTTAAAAAAGGATTTGTGAAGGATGTACTGGAGCGCATGGGCGAGCCGCAGCCCCCCTACAACACCATCTCCTCGCTGATCCGCCTGCTGGAAAAAAAGGGATTTGTGGGCCACACCGCCTATGGAAAAACCCATGAGTACCACCCCCTGATCTCCAAAGCCGCCTATCGCAAGTTTGTCTTTAAAAATTACCTGGCCAGTTATTTTGAAGGCTCGCCCGAGAAGGTCGTTTCCTTTATGGTGAAGGAGCAGGAACTGAGCCCCGAAGAGATCCGCAAGATGCTGGAGCTGCTGGAGAAAAATGATTCCGCCAACTAAACGCCCCTATGCTTCTACCCTACTTCGGCTACCTTATTGAAGTAAGCATCAGCCTGGCTGTTTTCGCCCTGGCCTACCGCCTGTTTTTTGTGAGCCTGACCCCCTTTGGCTGGAACAGGGCCTATCTGCTGGCTGCCCTTCTACTGAGTGTGCTGCTACCCCTGCTGCCTCTTCCCCACCTCTTGGCTAATGGTGCATGGTCTTCCCTGCCAGCGGCAGACCTCAGCTGGTTAAAGCTGGAGGGGCTGGCAACGCCCGGGCCAGTACCTGCCCCTGGTCGTAGCGGAACTGGGCAAACTCTTCCGGCGGGCACATCTTATTTCCGCCTGCTGGGGGCTGCGCTGGCACTGCTGTACCTGGCGGGCTGCCTGTACAAGGGGGGACAACTGCTGCACAGCCTGCTGCTGGTAAAAAATCTCCTGAGGCACAATCCGAAAGAGCCGCAGGCTGGCTATATCCTGGTGCGCACCCGGCAGGGGCTGGCTCCCTTCTCCTTTTTGCGCTACATCTTTCTTCCCCAGGATGGCCCCATGCTTAGTGCGGAAGAAGCCGAGTTGGTGCTTCGGCACGAGCAGCACCACCTGGAGCAGCGCCACAGCCTGGATGTGTTGCTGTATGAGGGGGTTACCGTTTTCTTCTGGTTCCATCCGGCCTTGTATTACCTGAGTGCCAGCCTTCGCAGGCTGCACGAATTTCAGGTAGATGCGGCGCTTACCCGGACCGCCACCACGCCCACCACCTACGGCAGGCTACTGCTCAAGCTGGCCAGCCTGCAGGGGACTGCCCCTATCCTGCATACTTTTTCCTCCAAAGAGCTTGTACACCGAATCCAAATGCTTACCCAACCCCCTTCTACCCCCATGCAAAAGCTGAAATTCTTAGCCGCCCTGCCTGCCCTGGCAGTAGCCCTTGCTCTTTCTTCCTTTTTCCATCCCAGCCCCCCTGCCGCTAGTCCCGAAGTCCCTACCAGCCTTCAGCGCACAGAAACCGACGAAATGGAGCCCTTGGTAATCAAAAGCATCAGCTGGAGCGGCAATACGGTCTATACCGAAGCCCGTCTGAACCAGGTGCTGGGCTTAAAGCCCGGAGATCCCTATACCCGGGCCGAGCTGGAAGCCCGTTTGAACTTTACTCCTGAGTCGCAGGATATTTCGTCGCTTTACATGGACCAGGGGTACCTGTATTTCTCGCTGAAAATAGACGACACCAACATTGCCAACAATGCCGTAGCGCTGCAATTTACCCTTCAGGAAGGACCGCAGGCACGCGTGTCGGAGGTTAACATCAAAGGAAACACCAACATAAGCTCAGCCGAACTGCTCAGGAAGATCAATATCAAAGCCGGAGAATTGTTCAGCCGCGCCAAACTGATCAGGGCGCAGCAAGCCCTGGTGCAGACGGGCATGTTCAATCCGGAAACCATTGGCATTACCCCCATTCCCAATCCCGAAGCCGGCACCGTGGCGCTGGAGTTTACGGTAGAGGAGTTATAAATATCGATACCACCAAAAAAGCGGGGAACAGCAGGAGAAACTCTATCTTTTGCTGTTCGCCGTTTTGCATTTGATGTTGCTACTCCTTTATGATCTTTAGTACCCCTGCCTGCCCGCCGCTCTGCAGGCGCAGCACATACAGTCCTTTGGGGAGGCCCTCCATCGATAGCTCGAGGATACCCCTTTGCGAATCGGCAGGATAAGTGCGCTGGTACACGCGCTGGCCGGTAAGGGTATACAGGCTCAGCTCAAGGGGCCCCACCCCCAGGCCACCCCCCTGCAGGCGTAGCTTGTCGGTCACCGGGTTTGGATAGTAGCGTAGCGGCCGGAGTGTATTTTCTTCTTCATCGGACAACTCATTGAAAAAGTCGGGCTTGTACACGCTGGCCCCTGAAGCCAGGCGGGCGTTGGTCTGCAGAGGCTCAAAAAGGCTGCGGCAGGTGATGATGCCATCTACATCATAGCCGGTGGAAGAGGGGTGAAAATCGGCCGGATTGGACGTATCGCTTATCCGCAGGTAGCGCACATAGGGAAGTTTGCCGGCACCCACCACCGGGCTCAGGTCAATTTTGACCGTGCGGCAGAACTGGCCCGGCACCCGCACCCACTGGCTGCCGTTGGCCGATACCTCCAGCATCATGGTCTCGGGCATGCCGGCCAGGGCATCATCATAACAGGGGCGGGAGGCCCAGCCCCAGCTGGTTTCCACCACCATCAGGTCCGGGGCCTCGCTGCCATCGTCGTACAAAAGGCTGCCCAGCTCCAGCACCAGCTCGCCTCC
This sequence comes from Cesiribacter andamanensis AMV16, assembly GCF_000348925.1. Lineage (GTDB taxonomy): Bacteria > Bacteroidota > Bacteroidia > Cytophagales > Cyclobacteriaceae > Cesiribacter > Cesiribacter andamanensis. Next base: position 7,967 of record NZ_AODQ01000148.1, read on the forward strand.
AAAACCCAGTGACACAAAGTTGTAGGTGCTGTTTTCCTGCGGGGCGCCCAGGGCCAGTTGTGGGTTGCTGCGGCGCTGGCCAATGGTGCCGGCATCGGGCCGGTAGCCCTGCCGGAAGGACACCACATGGGTGGCATGGCAGCCGCCCTCCTCATCGATCTCCCCGCTGCAGTTATTGTCCAGGCCATCCGCCAGCTCCGTAGCGCCGGGATAGAGGGCAGCATCGGCATCGTTGCAGTCGCCGGGGCTCGTCACATAGCCCTCGGGTTGCCGGCATACCAGCAGGCTGTGCTCACTGCTGCCATAGCCATCGCCATCCCCATCGGCATACCAGCGCCTGTTCTGGCAATTGTCGATGCGGATGGAAAGCAGCTGGCGTGCCTGCTGCCCCCCGGCGGTGGTTGCCAGCAGCTCGGGAAAATAGCGGCCCCAGCTGCGGGCAGGGGTAGTGCCAAACAGGCGTATGCTGGTAGCCTGAACTTCGGCCTGCAGCCAGGCGGGGCGATTGGCCAAAAACGAAACCTCCTGCAGCTGGTGCTGCTGCGAATGGACCAGGGGAAGGATAAACTCAAACTCCTGCTCGGTACCGATTACCAGAGCTGGCAGGGGCTGGAGCCCAAAGGGAGGCTCTTCTTCATCAATCTCGCCATTGCAGTTGTTATCCAGGCCATCGCCGGGAATCTCAGCGCCTGTTGGGATGCAGGCCGCAGCAGCGCTATAGGCATAGAGGCCCCGGCCACCCCCCGGCACAGCGGCACCAAAGTAGAAGCACATTGCCCAGGGGGGTAAGAGCGACAGGCTCGCTGCCGGCCGGCCCGGGCAGCAGGTCATTCACCAGAACGGTCCCTTCTGCCGTACCGGAGCTCCGCCAGAGCTCCCTGCCATGCAGTGCCTCGGCAGCACTAAAATACAGCTCTCCGGCATAGGCTACCAGATCGGCCGGATAGCTGCTTTTGGCATGCTGCTCGGGGCTGTCAAGAGTGTTGATGTCCTTCACCAGCACAGTGCCTTCCGGGCTTCCATCGCTTTTCCAGAGCTCATAGCCATGCGCCTCACTATTGGCACTAAAAAAGAGCGTAGGCCCCACAACAGCAAAGGAGTAGATAAAACTCATTCCCTCGGGATCAAGGTCTTTTATTAGTTCCGTACCCTGGGCAGTGCCATCACTGCGCCATAGCCCCCCTTCGTGCAGGCTGTCCATGGCATGAAAATAGAGCATGCCCTGATACACGATCATGGCCGAGGGGTCGGCGCCATACTGTCCGGGCCCAAAGGTAGCCCGCTCCGGTCTGCCCGGGTAGAGATCGAGCACCAGTTGGGTGCCTTCGGCGGTGCCATCGCTGCGCCACAGCTCTACCCCATGCATGCCATCATAGGCACTAAAATAGAGCCAGTCCCCTAAGGGGGTTAAATGACTGGGCACGCTACTGCGTACATAGGGATATAGCGGATGGTTATCGCCGGGGCCGGGGTTAATGTCCTTCACCAGCACGGTGCCTTCGGCGGTGCCATCTGATTTAAAAAGCTCCCGTCCCCAGTCGGGGTGGCGGGCACTGAAGTAGAGCGCTCCTCCAAAATCGGTCAGGTATTCCGGCCCACCGATGCCTTCAAAATAGCCGCCGGGGCGCGGGGGCCCGGGATACAGGTCTTTTACCAGCACGGTTCCCTCGGGCGTGCCGTCACTTTTCCAGAGTTCCTGTCCCAGTTGCCCATTATTGGCGCTGAAAAACAGCTGGCCCTGTGAAACGGTCAGGTAGTTAATGTTGCTGTGGGCCGGTCCGGGGTTAATGTCCTTTACCAGCACGGTGCCTTCGGCGGTGCCATCGCTGCGCCAGAGTTCAGCTCCGTGGGCCGCAGTGTAGCCGCTAAAAAAGAGCATGCCCTTAAATTCTACCATAGTGCCTGGAGATACATCAGCCGTAATGAGGTGCAGGGCCACGGCAGTGGGCTGGCCTCCCGACTGTGCGCCGGAAGCAAGTGGCAGAAACAGGACCAGCGCTACAGAAAGCAGGAAAAAAAGAGGTCTCATACACAAAAAATAGGTGTGGTGCTCTGAACAGGGGGTGGGATAAACAGAAAGCTGTGCCTGAAGA
>NZ_AODQ01000149.1 GCF_000348925.1 Cesiribacter andamanensis AMV16
GGCATTCTGCTCGGCATTGAATGCCCCTTCGGGGTCATGCCTGTACTGGCTGCTGCGGGAGCGCAGGCCGCTGAGCAGGGCCAGTACCTCTTTTTCGCAGCTGCGGGGCATCCAGCGCTGGGCCCGGGCATAGGCAATTCCCCCTTCTTCGTCGCGGTAGGGCTCCAGGCAGTGTAGCGATTTGCGGGCCAGGGCGGCCGCCTCCGGATCCTGCTGCTGCAGATACTCCAGAATTGCCTCTAGTGATTCCCAGAGGCTGTACACATCCAGGCCATAGAAGCCGGCTTTCTGCGGCGCGGGCTGTGCCTGATTGTACTGCCTGAGCCAGCGGGCAAAGGCAGCCATTTCCCAGTTTGCCCACATCCAGCCGGGCCAGCGCTCAAACTGCCCAATTACCTCCCGGGCGCTTCTGCCACTCCCGGGATAGCCTTTTACATAGCGGTTAATGCGATAACAATCGGGCCAGTCACCTTCTACGGCTATAAAGTTGAAGCCCTTTTCGGCCAGCAGGCGACGGCTTATTTCCATGCGCCAGGTGTAGAATTCATGGGTGCCGTGGGTGGCTTCGCCCAGCATAATGATGCGGGCCCCCTCCAGCTCCTTTAGCAGGGCATCAAGGTCTGCAGGGCTGTGCAGGGGGTGGGCATGAGCGGCAAAGGGTTGTGTTTCCATAGCGTATAGGGGTAGATATCAGCTTCTGGGATAACAGCTGTTGTACAGCCTTGGTTATGGGAGAGGATGGGGGTAGTAGCAATGAGGGCTAAGCGGCTTGGGGCGGGCTAGGGCTTTCTCCAGCCCGGGGCTGCCAGCGCAGAGGGGTGTAGAAGCCATAGACTCCTGGATCAAACAAAACAGGCAGTAGTGAGTCTTTAATAGTAAAGTCTAAAAAGTCTAAGTAGAATCATGAATAGAATATTTTATTTACTAATGATCCCGGCCCTGCTCATGCTGGCCGCCTGCAACGTAGAAGAAGGAGGAACCGAAGAACATACCATCACTGCCACCATTAATGGCGAGAACTGGTACTTTTACGATGCTACCATACGCCCATCGGATGAGGGGGGCATGGTGCTGCGGGCCATGGGCTATCTGCTGACCGAGCAGGACAATGCCGAGCGGGCCAATCTGGAAATCACCTTTACCGGCCTTAGCTCCCCAGATCAGCTGAGAGAAGGCTATGTGGCTGAGTTTGCAGCTACCAATACCGGCAATAGCGCGTTTGCCGTACTGCGGCTACCCAATCAGCAACTAATGTTTGATACCAAGCTCGATCCTGAAACGCAGGGCACCTTTACCGTAGAATCGGTTGAGGACAACCAGATGAGTGGCACCTTTAGTTTTGTAGCCAAAGATCAGCTGGGGCGGCCCGTTACAGTTGAAAGTGGAGATTTTGATGAAGTTGAGATCATCCGCTAAGCTCCCGGGGGTTGATTAGCCTTGTTTGCCTGTTTCGTAAAGGGACGGGCTTTTTTGTGTGCTTGGTGCAGGGGATAGCCAGGGTCGTGGGGTGTACCCATAGGGCCAAACAGGCTTTTGCTCTGGCCTTCATCCTCTAATAGTCATATAACCCCTATGCCATAATGGCCGTAAACAAGGGTATAGCATGACGTAGTGGCATTTGCGCCGCTATAGGCGCGCCCAAAGTGCAAAATGCTCTCCATTTCCATCTTGGCACGCCTCTTGCTTATTTAGTTGTACTAATAAGAGAGGAGTATAAGATGAATATATTACAGCATAAAGATCTTTTGCATGGACTTTTGAAGCAGGGCGATGTATTGAACACCCTCAACGGTGGCATGGCCATGACCTATGTAGAAGAGCAGGAGCATGAAGACCATAAGGTGCTTACCTTCTGGGCGCCCAGCGTACCGGCAGAAGCCTTTAATATTGTGTTGAACATCAATACCCTGGTGGTATTTTCTCTTCTGCCGTCTTCAGCGGATGATGCAGAAGCGGGGTCTTTCAATATTCCTATGTTCTTTCGCAAGTTCAGGCTTCCGGCCTATATCGATGTTAACAATATTGAAGCGGTGCATGAGGGTGATCGCCTGAGCATACTGCTTCCCTATAAAGATACTGGCGTACCCATTCGCCGAATCAGGCTGCGGGAAGACCGGAATAAGTAACAGAAAAGAGGCAGAATGTAGGTTCTGCCTCTTTTTTTTTACCAGGTGGTGGTGTGTAATTTCTGGGTTGCCTTTAGCAGGTCCTTGCGGCTGAGCTGGCCCAGCAGCCGGCCCCTTTCGTCCACTACGGGATAGCGCCGAAAGGGGGAATTGATAAACGCCTTTGCCGCAGTGAGGATGTCGGTATCCGGCCGCAGGGTATACACATTGGGGGTCATATAATCTCCCACGGTCTGGTCATTGAGGGGGTTGTTGTAATAGCCATCGTCCAGGATCACCTTCAGGCAATCTTTTTCAGAGAGCATGCCTACCAGGCAGTCATCCTTGTCCACTATGGGAATACCGGATATATCTTTACGCAGAATGACGCCGATAGCCTCCCGTATGGGTGTGTTCTCCTGCAGGGTGATCACATCCCGTACCATGTACTTACTGATGGGCATGTAGCGTACATCGGCTACAGGATCGCCCAATTTTTCTTTCGTTTTAATGAAGGCTGGTGTAAAATTCATAGCGGTCAATAATGAGTTGGAAAAATAGTATTTTATAAAATACAAAATTGCCGCTATAAAACAAATAATCTCCCGGCAAAATACACATGGGGTGCCCATTGGCCGGAACGCAACAGCTCTTTAGCCGCAGTGTTGCCTGGAGAGAGCATGAGGGGGGCTGCGCCTGAAGGGTAGCAGCCTCACTCACAGTGCTGGCAGGCATCAGGAATGAAGTGTACCGCAGCCTGCAATGGCAAGATCCATTTGGGGTCAGCCCTGTAAGTACTGGAAATTGGGGAGAAAGGGAGGGGGGGACTATCCCGCGGATAGTGCTTAGCGGATGCTTTGTACCAGCTCACCGCCAACTTCCTTGCTGCCAGGTCTGGCCTGGGCATGAAATTGCCGTTTGAGTTGTTCTACATGCACAAAATTTCTGCGTATGGCCGGAAAACCCGAGAAATATGACTGCAGCCGGATGCGCAGGCTTACATAGCGCACCTCCCGCAGCCTTTTTTGTTCCGGGCTATCATCTGCCTTGATGGTATGGTGATACCAGGCCGGTACAAAGCGTTTTACATGGTAAAAGAAGCTTTGCGTAAGCCCGCCATAGAACGACAGCCAGTCTGCAGAATTATGCTTGAGCAGAATCTTATAGGGTTCAAGGAGTTCAAAGCAGGAGGCACTTTCCCGAATATACCGTATGTAGTACTCCCAGCTGAGGCGATCTTTGGCAATGAAGTGTTTGAACACCAGGCGCTCATCGTACCAGATGTCATAGCCCGCCAGCGCCAGCGCATAGCAGAGCTCATGGTCGCCGCCGGAGGTAAGCTGCGCGGCCATGCGATCGCTGAGCAGGGAGCGAAAACCGGAGCTGTACACCAGGGTGTAGGCCGACTTGCGCAACACACTGCCGGCGCCATAGAGCTTGTTTTCCTTCACCTTGCCAGACTGCGGGGCCTGTGGGCCACCGGCATACATGGAATGCACCTTGAGCCAGGCAGGGGGTTCTTCTTCGTACACAAATTCTCCCTTGCCCCCCAGCATGCCAATAGAAGGGTTACTTTTCATGATCTGGAAGGCAGTGGCCACATAGGTATCGCACAGCCAGTTATCATCATCACACATGATGATAAAATCATAGCTGGACCTTGCAAAGCCCATTTCCCGGGCGCTGCTAAGCCCCGGTACGGGCTGGTACACGACCGAAAAGGCGCCATTGCCCTTGCTGTGCCGGTTCCATTCGTCCCTGGCCACCTGTGCCGAAGCATCGGTAGAGGCATTGTCTACCACCAGCACTTCCCAGTTAATGCCCTCGGGCACGCGCTGGCGCGCAAGATGCTGCAAGGTTGTAGGAAGCCTGCTGGCGCCATTATAGGTGCAGATCACTATGGAGATACCTTCCTTCACAGGGCTTTTAGCATCATTTTGGTGTACAATTTGGCTATTTTCCAGTATAGGCCGGGATCCTGGTGCATCCGCAGCGCTTCCTGTATCTGTGCCTTAACCGTTTGCCGGTTATACGAACGGTGCCAGATGCGGTTCGCAATCTTTAAGGCATAGTGAGCATAGAACCGCAAAGCCGTGCGGCGTACACTCCCGCGCACCTCATCGGGCAGATAGGCGTGTATGGTATTCATAACCCATTGAAGATCGTGCAGGTTTTTAGCCTGAACGAATGACTGACCCGATATGGACTGATAGTGCATGCGATAGGCCGAAAGAACCTCTGGTGTATAGGCCATGGCATAGCGGCGGGCGATGCGCATCCACATTTCCCAGTCTTCGCCATAGGTTACACCATAAAATCCCCCCAACTCCTCATATACCGATCTGCGTACGCTAATGGCACAATACTGGATGCGCTGGCGTTCTCCCAGCCGCACGAGCCAGTTGCTTAGCAGGCCATCGGCCTGTTGTTCAGGCTGCTGGGGGTAGAGATACGCACTATCTTCATCGATGTACTGGTAGCGGCTAAAGGCTGCACCTGCCTCGGGGTAGCGGTCTAGCAGAGCGCCGATCTTCTCATAATAGCCTGGCAGCACTTTGTCATCGCCATGCAGCAGGTGTATGTAGTGACCGGTGGCCAGGTTCAGGCAGGTTTCAAAATTGCGCAGGCTGCCAACGTTTTTTGGCTGACAATGGTACGTAATGCGGCCGGCGCCCACACGCTGTACCAGGGCTGCCACATCGGCATCGGTGCTGGCATCATCCACTACTACAATCTGCATTTGCTCCCGGCCGGGGTCCTGCACCAGCACACTCTCCAGCGTTTCTGTAAGGTAGCCGGCGCAGTTATAAACAGGCACCATTACCGACCACCTGGGGCGGTCCGGTGCAGGAGGAAGGGGAAGGATCGTAGGGGGTTGCTTCAGTATACGCTCCAAGGGTTGCCAGCTTGACTTCTGCCGAATTATTTTAAAAAATCTATACCACCTAAGATAAATCTTATTTTGGTACTATAACAAAACTAAACAAAAAAATATGGATTCAAGAACAGCCTGGCTGCTCTTCTACAGTTTTAATCTTCTTTTAATAAAAGAATGCACCAGGAAATAGAGTAAACCCCACTCCCGGGATTTAGCTAATAGTAAAACCGATTTCCGGTAAGGAAGGTTACGGGCAAACGCTAAAAGTATGTGCCTGCGCTTAAAATATGCAGCTTTACGGATGGCTGCAGGATCCCGGTTGGGATTGTCCCGCTGTTCAATAGCCTTTGTTATGACAGCCAGTTTTTGCAGGCATTCTACCATCAGATGCAGGGAGCCTTCCTGCAGCAGGGGGGTAGGGTTATGGCGCAGGCATTCGATCTGGCTGTAGCTGAGCCTATAGGTGCTGCCCATGTAGTAGCGAATGTTGCGCAGCACCTGCTGATGCTGGGCCAGATCATATTCGGGCTTTTTTTGAACCTGGTGCAGGCTTTGCGGGCTTATGCGGTAATCCATCAGGATCTCGGGCAGATTATGAACCTTAAACCGCCGGCTAAATTGCCAGAATAGCTCAAAATCTTCAGAATAGGGTACGGTATAACCGCCTATCTGCTCGGCCGCCGCTTTGCGAAAGACTATGCTGGGATGGTACATCCAGCACTCAAAGGTGAGGTTGTAGTAATAGTACTCTGGTTTGAAGTCATCAATGCGTACCAGTTCTCCCTCTTCGGTAATAACGCGTACCCAGCAGGACAGCAGCGCACAGTCGGGATGCGCCTGCAGGTAGGCAAGCTGCTTTTCCAGGCGGCTGGGGTAGCTGATGTCATCAGCATCCATACGGGCAATGAGGGGGCTGGCGGCCAGGCTGATTCCCCTGTTGAGGGTGGCGGAGATGCCCATGTTCTGCTCATTGCGGTAGTAGCGGATGCGCGGGTCGGAGTAGGAGCGGATAATTTCGGCACTGCGGTCGGTAGAGCAATCGTCCAGCAAGAGCAGCTCAAAATGGGCAAAGGTCTGCTGCAATATACTATCAATGGCCTGCGCCAGAAAGCGCTCGGCGTTGTAAACGGGCAGGAGTACGGAGAGCTTGGGGGCTGGCACCGGGGCAGGGCTTAGTGTTTTTGGAAGAGTTGCAGTCCTTTTTGGGGCAGGCTGGTGACATAATGGAGCAGCGGCTGCCGGTAGGGGCGCAGGGCCTTGCGCAGCATTTTGTGCACCTGTGGGTCATCAATCCCCTGCTGGTGCAGGTAGCTTTCCAGCCACTCCAGAAAGTAGCGCCGCACCTGGTGGTACTTGCCGCCTTCGGTAACGGACTGAACCAGAGAGCCTATGCGCTGGCGATAACGGTTATGGCACCCTTTGCTTACATACACCGGCTCATTGGCATACATTTTGGCCAGAAAGCCCTGATCTTCATACAGCTGGTTGGCGCCGGTAAAGTGTGCCTCAAAGCCGCCTATCCGTTGCAGGGCCTGCATGCGGCAGAGCAGTCCGGAGGGGCAGGGCGCCGCTGAAGAGTTGAGGGGGTACAGCCGGAGCATGAGCTGAGGGGGGGCATATACCCCTTCGGCCATGCCATCGCCTACATACAGGACAACATCATCCCGTTGGGCATCTTCCCAGCTAAACCAGTATTCGGAGGCCTCACAGACCATGGCCACCTGCGGGTGCTGTTGCATAAGGGCTACCTGCCGGCTAAGCTTTTGCGGCAGCCACACATCATCAGCATCCAGAAAGGCCACCAGCTCTCCCCGTGCCCGGGCTATACCTGCATTTCGGGAGGCGCTCAGGCCCCGGTTGGCATGCTGGGGATGCTCCAGGTAGTAGATTTTGCCTGGGTGCTGCCCGGCATAGGAGCGGGCTATGGAGGTGCTGGCATCGCTGGAGCCATCGTCAACCAGCAGCAACTCCCAATGGGGATAATCCTGCGCCAGCACGCTTTCTACAGTTTCCTTTAAAAAGCGCTCCTCATTCAGGAAACAGGTAATGATGGAAACGATGGGGGTAGCTGATCCGATCATGATTGGGAAGCCTTTGCTTTAAACCACTGGTTTAACTGTCGTTCAAATGTTTTTCCATCCACATCCTTTACCTGAAAACGCCCCAGACGATAAGGCTGGTCCTGCTGCAGCACAGGGCGGGCATCGGTAGTAAAGGCTGCTGTATAGCCCGCCTGTTGCACGGCTTTTATCGTGGCATCACTAAAGCTGCCCGAGGGGTAGGCAAACAGGCTCAGCGGCTTGCCGGTCAGGGCTTCCAGAGCTTCCTTCCCCTGCTGCACCTCCAGCAGCTGCAGCTCCTGCGGATGAAGCGCCAGAGCAGGATGCGTCATGGTATGCCCCCCTATGCTAAAGAGGGGAGAGCGGGCCATGGCCTGCAGCTCAGCCTCGCTCATGCAGCAGTATTCCGGACGGGCCTCATCCGGGCTGCCCACCCAGGCCCGCAGCTCTTTGAGCAGAGCCTGCTGGTAGGCATCGGTCAGGGGGGTCATGAATTTCCAGAGTTTCAGATAAAGGGCAGCCCGGCGGGTTTGGGGCGGCGAATCGGCCTGCCACTGGGCATGATGGCGCTGCAGGCTTACCGACAGCTGCCGGTCCTGCTGCAGATCAAACAGCAGAAACTCGCCTTTAAAGGTCATGGTGAGTTGCTGCGGCAGGGTAGGACTGTGCAGGATGAGGCGCTCCAGTTCATCCCACCAGAACTCCTTTTGCCTGCCCAGGCGGTTGAGGGTAAAAAGAAGGTAGCCGGCAGGGCGTATTGTTCCAGCAGGGGGCGGGCCAGCTGGTAATTATCCGCATAGCCATCATCAAAGGTAATGACCACCGAGCGCTTGAGCCGATCGTCCTGCAGTTGCTGCACCATGGCCGGAGCCGATTCTGCCACGCCCATTTTTTGCAGCACCTGGAGGTGCTCCTCAAAGTACTGCGGGCGTACTGCCAGCTGCCAGGGGTCGCTTTTAGGCGTGCCTATGCGGTGGTACATCAGCACCACGGCCCGGGCGCCAAGGGCCTGCTTTAGTTTCGTTATCCAGTTGTTCTTCAAGGCAATAAAGGTTTAACGGCTTTGGCCGCTATGATCACCTGGTACTGCTCATCCACTACCTCCAGCTTTTCTATAGAGACCTCGGGCAGCCCCAGCCCCCACAAGAAGGCCGAGGCGGCATAAGCATTGCCATAGGTCCGGATGTCGAGTTCGGCATCGGGAAAGGTCTCCTGCAGCACGCGCGTGATCGAGAGCCGGGTAAAGGACCAGTACCAGATTTCCTTCCAGGCGCCCGAGGCAATGGGGGTAATGCCCGGAGAGGTCATTAGGAATGTGCCGCCCGGCTTCAACATGCGGTAACAGGTTTTCAATGCTTCCTTATACTCCCAGATCAGGTGCAGGGTTTGGGTTAAGATGATACAATCAAAGGCCTGGTCGGGCAGGTGTGGGGCATTGCTCAGATCCCCCACATACGTAGCCTGGGGGTTGGAGTCGTCCACATGCAGAATATCGCTTTTTTCTACCTTTTTTCCGCCAAACTGCAGGGTATAGTCATTACCGCCTATCTCCAGCACCCGGCCCCGGATGCTGGCTGCCTGCTGCTGCAAAAAGTGCTCTATATAATAGCGGTCTATGGGCCCGCCCCGCTCATAGCCAAAGTCTTTGCTGATGGGGCGCAGCCGGTCAAAGTCGCCAAAGGCAACCCTGCCGGGGGCCGGGGTATACTGGGGCCGGATGCCCCAGCGCTGCAGCCAGCGAAGGGGGGCAGCCGGGGCGTAGGTCTTTATAAAGGTTTTGATCCTGGAGGTGGGTTCGGCGGCCATAAAACGGAAAAAAGTAGCGGGCGGTATTTTAAAAGTGTTTTCAGGCTCTCTTCGGTAAGCGGTGTACTGTTCGTTTTCAGGTTCTGGTAGAGCTGGTCCCCATAATAGGCTTTCCAGACGGCAAGTCCCTGCCTATACGCCTGCTCTTCCTGGGGGCTGCGCAGCAGGGGCTTTTGCCGGCCCAGCACCAGCAATACATAGTGCAGCATTTTGGGAATATTGCCCGACATATTGCTGGTATGGATCCGGTAGGCGGCAATCTTGTGCGGGTGGTGCAGCACCGGATGAGTACGGGCAATTTTCAGGTACAGGTCATAATCCTCACAGGCTTTGAGGCTGGTATCAAATTGCAGCTCCCGAAATACCCACCTGCGGTACATCAGAGTAGCATGCATGCCAATGTAATTGCCTTCCAGCAGGCGCAGGTAATGATCCTGTTCCACTACAACCTGCACTTCTTCCAGCAGGTTTTTATGTTGGTCGATTTTTTCATGCCCGCCTGAGACAAAGGCCGCCCCGGGATGCTCCTGCAGGTAGCGAAGGTTGGTGGCAAAGGCTCCCTCAAAAAGCCAGTCGTCGGCATCCAGAAACACCAGAAACTCGCCCTTACTGGCCCGAATGCCGGTGTTGCGGGCGGCCGAAAGTCCCTGGTTCTGCTGGTAGATGTACTGTACCCCCTCCAGCTGCTGGCTAATCTGGCGGGTGGCATCCGTTGAGCCATCGTCTACTACAATGATCTCCGTAGCGGTATGCTGCTGCCGGCGTATGCTGGCTACTGCCTCGGGCAGGTAGCTGCCGTGGTTGTAGCAGGGAATGATCACCGAGATCAGCGGGAGAGCGGTAGCGGGCTGTTCGGGCATGTTATTTGGTGGCAGCATGCTTTCGGTTTCGTACATAGTAGGCTACTCCGGACAGCATGCCCCGTATTTCTTCCCACAGGGTGCTGTACCGAAGGGGGTAGGCGGGAAATCCCTGCCGGATGAGCTTTACATAAAAGGCAGCACCAGCAGCAGGTGCTTGCGGTAGCCAGCCTGGCGCT
>NZ_AODQ01000150.1 GCF_000348925.1 Cesiribacter andamanensis AMV16
CTGTTTGCGGGGGGCAGCCAGGCCACTGCCAAAGCTGTGAGGGGCAGTGATCACCCGGGCCTCATCCCACAGGCCCAGCGCCAGCAGCTGCTCAAACAGGCGCGGACCCCCTTCTACCAGCACCGACCGGATGGAGCGGGCATGCAGATCGGCAAAGAGCTGGGGCCAGAAATGGTCGAGGGGAAGTTTTTTCAGAATAAGATTTTCGGCCTCCCGGTCGGCCAGCAGGTTGTAGCATATAGTAGGCCACTCTCTGTTAAAAAAGGTGCAGCTCTTCGGGCAGGGAAAGCATGCGGTCTACCACCACCCGCAGGGGCTGGCGTAGTGCATGCGCCTGGGCAGGTGCCCAGTCCCGGTTGGTGAGCCGGGGGTTATCATGGCGGGCGGTATTGCTGCCGACCAGAATGGCATCTTCCTCGCTGCGCCACTTATGCACCAGCTGGCGGGCGTAGGGGTTGCTGATCCACTTGCTGCTGTAATCGCTACGGGCCATGTAGCCATCGGCGGTCTGGGCCCATTTAAGGATGATGTGCGGACGCCCCTTCTCTACGGACGTAAAGAAGCGGCGGTTGAGCCAGCGGCCCTCTTCGGCCAGCAGGCCGGTTGCCACCTCAATGCCCGCCTCCTGCAGGCGCGCCAGCCCGCCGGCGGCCCGGGGGTTGGTATCGGCATTGCAGATCACCACCCGCCGGGGGGTATGCTGCAGCAGCAGATCGGTGCAGGGGGGTGTTTTGCCCCAGTGGTTGCAGGGCTCCAGGCTTACATACACTGTGCTTTGGGCAATCAGCGCTTTATCGGCTACACTCTCCAGCGCATTTACCTCGGCATGAGGACCGCCCCACTGGCGGTGCCAGCCCTCGCCAATGATGCGCTCCTGATGCACCACCACACAGCCCACCAGCGGGTTGGGGCTTACCCGGCCCGCTCCCAGGCGGGCCAGCTCCAGCGCCCGCTGCATGTACAGCCTGTCCTGTTCCTGTGTCATGGTGCTAAAGGTAACAAGTTTTGCCGAGCCTGGAGCGGACCGACCCGCGGGAAAAAAAGGGGTAGGGTGCAGGAAGCCGGGAAGCCCTCAGCCCTATACCACCAGCAAGCCAATGGAAATAAGCAGAAAAACTACCGCCGATACTCCCATGGAAAAGCGGAGCTCAGGGGTTAGCCCCTTATAGAGTCCCAGGCCGGAAAGCAGCAGCAACAGCAGGGGAATAAAAGCAAAATTGCCATAAATAGAACTGCCGATGCGGTAGCGCAGGCTCTGGGTCCTGGCCGGGGCTACGTAAACCGGCTTACGGAAGATGGGGGTTTGGAAAATAAGCAGGTTGGGCTGTTCGGAGAAGGCGCTACCTGCTGAAGCGGGTATGTTGATCACCCTGCCCGAAAAGGTGTGCAGCTGGGAATGGTCCAGGTAGCGGCGTGCACCCCGGGCTGCTTTGGCGCGGTATTCTTCTGCATACACTTCAATGATGTACTTGGTCTGGTCGATCTTTTGCGCAGCGGCAGGGCATAATCCACCAGCAGCAGCAGACAAAAGGCCAGAGACGTCTGCAGAATCGGGTACACGTACCTCATATAGGGCGCGATACGCTCCCGCTCTCTGGGCTGGCGGCGGGACGGTCTCTCCCCGGCAGGTGCATAGTGGATGGCCGGCGCCTGCTCCTCGTCACCAGACGCAAAATAGGCCCAGTCATAGGCCTGGCGCTTTTGCGGATTGCTCAGTACCCGGTAGGCTTCATTGATTTCCTGTATGCTGATGCCCCCCGCTGCTGTAGTGGCTACATCGGGATGGTGCTTCTTTACCAGCATTCGGTATGCTTTTTTGATCTCCGGCTGAGTAGCCGCAGGAGCAAGCTGCAAAATGCTGTAGTAGTTTTTCATGCACGGGCGCCAAAGCGGGACATAGCATTGCCTTTTGGTAGATCCAGACAGCATTCGCCGCAAAGGGAATACCGGTACCTGAGGCATGTAGCGTAAAATGGGCTCTCCCTGAGCGGAAAAGCCTAGCAGACACAGTATAGCCATACTGCGGGTCTGCTACTATACGAAAAAAAGCTACCGGAGTTCAGCCCGTTGCCCCACTAGCCTGTGCATACAGGTAGACAGGCAAGGGGGGGCTAGTACCAATGGGTAGGGGGGCACAGCGTCTATGCACCTGCGGGAGCAGAAAGCAGCATAGGGCTCTGCTCTTAGAAGACTGCCTGCTCAAAGGCAATGTAGTTGACCAGCGCTCCGCGGTGATCTACAACAGGAAAGCCCTCTACCTGGCAGGTATAAGCGCTACCCCCTTTCTGGTAATTGGTAAGGAGAGCGGCAAAGGGCTGCTGGGCCTGCAGTGCGCTGCGAATAAGGGCTTTGCTTTCAGGACTGGTTTCCGGCCCCTGAAAGATCTTCGGGCTTTTGCCCAGCACTTCCTGCGGCAAATAACCCGTCATGGCAAACAGGCTGCTGCTGGCAAAGAGGATTTGCTGGTTGAGGCTGGTCACAAGAATTGTCTTACGCTCCTGCACCACCTTTTGTGTAAAATTCCAGCTGTGCACCCATCCCCCCAAACGGGCCAGCATTTCCAGCTGCCGCACATCTTCCTTCAGTGCATGGGTGGCGCTATACTGTTGCAGGGCATACACATCCCAGCTAAGGAGCGGTGCGGTTTTTCCAATGGTGGAGTGGCTCTGCTTCATGGCATATAAAAGATAGGTGTGTGGAGGATTTTAAGGTAAAAACAGGTAAAACGCTTGAAAATTCAGCTAAGTATGAATTATTCGTTTAAATTAATAAACATTTGTATAAACATACGCATCTGGCCTACAATAGTTTATACCATATGGGCTACTTTTAAAAAGGAAGAGGAAAGGAATAAACCCGGGCAGCGGCTAGTTTTTGGCCGGCCACACCAACCGGCGCAGGGCATACAAACCCAGCAGGGGGCCCAGCGCCAGTACAGTAAAGCGGTATTGGCCCGGCAGCCAGGCCTGCAGCAGATTCAGCAGCTGCAGGCTCACAATGGTAATGCTAAAACCAATGCAGCTAACAATAGTAAGTGCCGTAGCAGTACTTTCTCTAGGCGCATGTTGGGCTACCAGGCTGGAAAACTGGGGCGAATCGGCCACAACCACACCACCCCACAGCAATAAAAAGCTTAGGAGAAGCGGCAGTGGCATATAGAGGGTCAGGGGCGATAGCAGGCAGCAACAAAGGGAAAGAAAAAGCGCCCAAAAGGCTACCCGACCGCTGCCCCTTCGCTCTGAGAGGTACCCCCCTGCCACACAGGCCACGCTGCCAATGCCAATTATGGCAAAGCTGAGCAGCGAGATGGGCAGCGCCTGCTCCGGATGTTGCTCTGCATAGGCCGCCAGCAAGAGGGGAACAAAGGCCCAAAAGGTATACAGCTCCCACATATGGCCAAAGTAGCCTCCTGCCGCCGCCCGAAAGGACCTGTTACGAAAGACCCGCAGCAGCGCCCCCGGATCGAGGCCCTGGCTCCTGCGCCTGAAGGGGCCATCGGGCAGCAGCAGTATCAGCAGGCCACCCAGCAGCGCCAGTGCCGAAGTTGCGATAAAGACCCCCTGCCAGGGCAGTCCCCTGCTCAGCGCCCGTAGCAGATGCGGAGAAGCGGTGCCCAGCACCAGGGCGCCCACCAGATACCCCAGGGCTTTGCCCAAGCCTTTTTGGTGCCAGTCGGCGGCAATTTTCATCCCCACAGGATAGATGCCCGCCAGAAAAAAGCCGGTAAGCACCCGCAGCACCAGCAGCGATACAACCCCTCCGGCCCACAGCACCCCTAGGTTAAAAAGGGCGCCCATCAGCGCCGAGAAAAAAATACTTTTGAGGGAGAAAAGCGATCGGCCAGCGTCAGCAGCGCAAAAACCAGCGTACCGGCAATAAAGCCCAGCTGCACCGCGCTGGTCATGTGCCCCAGGGCCGAGGCCGCCAGCCCCAGCTCCTGTTGCAGGGAGGCCATTACCGCATTACCCGCAAACCAGAGTGACGTACCCGCCACCTGGGAGAGGACTATGATGGGCAGGATGCGGAAAGGAGGGTGGGGGGTGGTGGACAATCAGCGAGAGGCAAAATTTAATGAAGGTAAAACAGCATGCGCACCTTTGTGCAACTATTCCTGAATATAAATCACCAGTGCCTTTACTGCCCCATTGTACTGAAGGTAATTTCCATATTGATCCCGGCCACCCTGCACATAGCTATTGGTCAGAATAATCGCATTACCCCCATGTTTACAGGCGCAGGCCTCTACTTGTTTATGAGCAGCCTCAAACTCATTATTGACAATTCCTTTCATGCCTTTTCCTGTACACTCGCCAAGTACCACATAGCGTTTGCCATCTTCCGGTGCTTTGGTCAAATAGGTAAGGGCACACCCTTTCTCTCTCGCCGGGTATACATGTGGAGTAGTAGGATTCATTCTATAATGCGAACAGCTGCCAGTTGCAGCCATAAGCACCAGTAGCAAATTGATCTTCAGCACCAGATATCCAGCTCTCATAAGAAAACACCTAAATGACGTAGAGAATAAGAGCACAAATATAGTCCTATGAGCGCATAGTTTGAGCTGTATTTAACAAATTATAAACGCATGCTGTTCTGATCCATAAGGAAGGGGCTTGTGCTCTGGCTACTGTAGCAGAAAGCTGAATTTTGTCCTTACAAAAGTATTAGCTTACAAGTGAGACCATCTGCTTTCTTTTATCTGCAGTGGTTCCAGCCAAAATCCAGTATTTGGAATGTGAACTCCCCTTTTTGAATCAGGATATAGTCCGAAGGGTCCTCCTCATTGTACAGAGTTCCATAGAATGTTCCCCTGATACCATTTGGTGAGACTCCTTCTCTGGGTAAAATTTCTTCCACCTGCACATAAAAGGAGTTCTCTACGGTTTTATTCACATACCTTTTTCCGCTTTCGGGTGCATCACCAGCTGTTCTGTCTATAAAAATGGCATAGGAGTCAAAATCGCTTTTATAAGAGCCGGTTGTTAGATAAACCCCTGGTGCTTCAACATCCGTAAGTTGTATTCTTAGCTGATTTTCACTTCTATAATCTGCTCTCCCTTTCGTATCCTTAAAGGCGCTGATCGTATAGAGATCCATATCTATATCACCCGGACCTGATACACCTGTCCAGGAACACATAAACGTACTGGTGCAGGGGTCTCGTTCGTAAGGTTTCCATGCCTGGCCATTTATTTCCATAGATAAAGAATTCACCGGTGTATGTATGGTCTCTTCTTCCTTTTTTTCACAGCTAAGGACAAATAGCAGGCTCATCACCAGCATTGCTGTTGTAGTGAGTTTGATTAACATTCTGGTGTAGGCGAGTTAGTGGATTGATTTTATGATGTAAAGGGGGTAGTCTTCGTACTCCCTTTACATTCTTCCTTTTTAACACAATATACACATTCAGCTTCATTATCCTACCACCTCCATATTTCCTGCTAAAATCCCCCACCCTTCCTATCTTTGCTCCCATGCACACCGCCGGACCTCTTTACCGCTCCACCTATCAGCAACTGACGCCCCTGGGCGAATCGGCCAGCCAGCAAGCCTACTGGCTGCTGGAGGGAATCGTGGGCATTAGCCTGATGGATGTGGTGCTGGATAAAAAAATTGCGCTCTCCGCTCAGCAGGAGCAGCTGCTGCAGCAGGCCATCGCCCGCCTGCTCCGGCACGAGCCGCTGCAGTATGTGCTGGGGGTGGCCAATTTCCGGGGACACGACTTTGTGGTTTCGCCGGCCGTGCTCATTCCCCGGCCCGAAACCGAAGAGCTGGTGCAGCGCATCCTGGAGCGTCATCAGCAGCAACATCCCCTGCGGATTCTGGATGTGTGCACCGGAAGTGGCTGTATTGCCCTTTCGCTAGCGAAGGAACTGCCCGGAGCAAGCGTATGGGCCACCGACATCAGCCCCGAAGCGCTGGCCATTGCCGAACAGAACCGCCAGCGGCTTGGGGTGGAAGTGCAGTTGCTGCAGGCCGATGCGCTGCAGGCCCCCTTTCCGGCGGAGGAGCTGGATGTGGTGGTGAGCAACCCCCCCTACGTGCGGCAAAGCGAGGCCGATAAGATGCAGCCCAATGTGCTGGACTGGGAACCCCACCTGGCCCTTTTTGTGCCCGATGAGGACGCCCTGCGCTTTTACAGGGCCATTGCCCGGGAAGCGGCAAAAAAACTGAAGAAGGGGGGCTGGCTCTATGTTGAGATCAATGAGGCCTATGGCCATGAGGTAGCCGGCCTGCTCCAGCAGCTTGGCTTTGGGCAGGTGCAGGTGCTGCCCGACCTGCAGGGAAAAGCCCGCATGGTAGAGGGGATACTAGGATGACGATGCGCTCAAGTAGCTTACTTACAAACTGTATGTATTGGCCTATCTGCTACAAATGCTCTCCCAACCAAAACGACTCTCCCCCTGTGAAGGACAGCAGGCCGGATTGCTGGAGCCGGATCTCCTGCCGCTGGGGCCCGGCTGCATGGCTTTCTATCATTACCCCCTCCACCTTCGGAAAAGCACCAAAGGCAAGCACCCGCAGCAGGCTCCCAGCCGGCAGCCACTTGCGCATTTCGGGGCGGCGAATGTAATTGTAGCGCCAGCCCTGGCTGATCAGCTGAAGTTGCACCCCCTCCTGCTGCATCCCTTCCAGCTGCCGGAGCAGGGCAAAGGTGTCCGCTTCGGCATCGGCCACCAGGTTGAGGCTGCTTTGCTTCTTATTCCGAAGCCAGGCAATAACCCCCTGCAGAGGGTCTTTGGCCGGCAGCGGTAGTACGGCCACCGGCTGTTGATGGGCCACCTGCTGCACTACGGTATCCTGCTCCAGAGAGGCTGCCCACACAGCATCCAGCTTAATGCCCCAGGCCAGCGCCTCGGCCAGGGCCTGCTGGTGCACCACCACCCGGGGGCTCCATTCCAGCAGCTGGCCGGCCTGCGCAAAGCTTAGCTGCCCCGGCTGCCAGAGCAGCAGGGCGGGCTCCTGCTCATCCCGAACAATGTGGTGGCTGGACATGCTGATGGCTGGTTAAAGTGGAATTTCCTTTTTAGAGAAAAGGGCCTCGTTGAGTGCCCGAAGCTGGGCCCAGCTCCAGTGGGGCTTTTGCGGCTGGTTGCGATAGCCCTGCTCGAAGTACTGCTGCACTACTGCCTTAAAGCTGCGGCTGGGAATGCTGGAGGCGTAAATGGGTCGTTTGTAGGGATGATCAAAACGCTCTTCCTTGCTCAGGGGGGTACCCTGCAGGCGCAAAATGGGGCCGGTATCGGTTATTTTATCGGCCGCCCAGCGGTGGGGTCCTTCCTCCAGCGCATTGAGCTGTCCGGCAAGGGGCTGCAGGTCCAGGCGGGGAAAGCCGGGGCGGTGGGCCGTATCTACCCAACTGGTGTACTTGTACTCCAGCTCGTAGCGGTTGCCGCTGTAGAGGCTTAGCACCATATCGGCCGGGGCGCTTTGGCCAAAGAGTGCATAGTAGTGCAGGGGCTCGGGCGTTTCTACCACCAGCAGGCGTATGCTCCGCTCCAGGGTAAGCCCGCTTTTGGGCCCCCGCATCACCGCCCAGTCAGCTACTACCTGCTCATATTCCTGCTGCCACTCGGCCCGGTAGCGCTCCGGATCCTCCAGCACGGCACCAAACGCCTCTAAAAAGAAGGTGTATTTAGGCACACATAGTTTTACCTCGCTCTGGCGGGGGGCATAGGAGGCAAAGGGGGCATAAAAGCGCCCGCTTTCGGCCCTGTTGATCCAGCAAACCAGCTTCAGGGCCAGGTGGTCTTCTTCTGTCTGCAAATCCATCTCCCGGAAATCCCCCATAAGGGCCATTTTGCGGATCAGCTGCTCGTGCTGCAGCGCTTTTTGAGGATAGAGCAGGCTCCAGACCCCCAGAAAACCGTCTATATCAAAGTGGTTGTTGGTTACATACGCATGTGTATGTAGCTCGGGCAGATCGGCTTTCAGCGCATTCAGCACAATGCCGGCGCTGGTATCATCGTGCAGCTGCGGCAGTTTGGGCGCGCCGCGCCAGTGCGAGAGCACCAGCCCCCGCGGATGGAAGCTGTCTACCACCAGCACCCCCTGGTACTGGTGAATGTCTAAAAAAGGGATGAACTGTTTTGTCTGCATACAGGCTGGGGTCACTTAAAAATGCCGGATTCTGCCGGCGAATAAAAAATTCTGGAAGAAAAAAGAGCAGCCCTTCCACAGGATGGAGGAGCTGCTCATCATCACCTACCAAAATTAAAAGCGAAGGGTAGCTCCTATCAGGAAATTGGTGCCGGCCTGGGGGTACAGGAATACCTCCCGGATGGTTTCGCCATCGGCTATATAGCCAAAGGTGTAGCCGTTGCTGGAGTAAAGGGTATTGAAGAGATTGTTCACCAGCAGGTTTAGCCGGATCTCTTCCACAAAACGGGGCCTGATGCTGTAATTAACCCGGAGATCATTTACCCAATAGGGATCCAGGCTGCGGCTGTCGGCGCCGGTATTGTCCAGGTACTGGCGGCTTACCCACTTGCTCAGCAGGCTCAGCTCCAGCTGCCGCTGGGGGTATACACTTACAATGCCGTTGGCAACCACATTCGGTGAAAAAGCGATGGGGGCATTGGTGATTTCGGTACGCAGCTGCTGGCCGGTATCGTAGTTCATCAGCACATCCTCAAACCGGCCAATGCGGTTGCGGCTAAAAGTGGCATTGGCCTCCAGTTTCAGTTCCGGTATGGGGGTGTAGACCCCCTGAAGCTCCATACCCATGCGGTAACTCTCGGGCACGTTGATGCGGATATCGGAGCCTACATCGTTGATTTCGCCGGTGAGCACCAGCTGGTCTTTATAGTCCATCAGGTAGTAGTTGGCGCTGAGCTGCAGCTGAGGCGACAGGCGGCCCTCCCACCCCATCTCCAGGTTGCGCAGCACTTCGGGCCTGGGGATGTTGCGGCCCTGGCCCTCGGCATGCAGGGGAGCGTCGGTAAAATCGCGCCGCACAGGCTCCCGGTGGGCAATGGCATAGGAGGTGTACAGGCGAAAGTCCGGTGTAAGGCGGTAACTAAGCCCCCCCTTTGGGTTCCAGAAGTGGTACTCATAATCGCCGGCAATAAGACTGCGGTCATTATTGAGTCCGCCAAAGCGGTAATCGATGCGGCGGTACTGCACATCGCCATACAGATCAAGGCGGGGGCTGAGGGCATAGTACCCCTTCAGGAAGCTGTTAAAGTCGGTTTTAACCGCATTGTTGTCGTAATAGCGATCGCCCAAATTGCTGGTGCTGGCGTAGCGGGCCCAGATCACCTCGCCAAAGTGGTCACCATCGTAGCGGTTCCAGCCACCGCCCCATACCAGTTTCAGGGGGCTGCTGGTCTCCCAGGCCAGCGAGTAGGTGAGGCCGCCAAAATGATTGTCGAGCCAGCGGCGGCGGATCAGATCGGTGCGGCTGATGGGCGTTTCACCCGCCTCTACCGCCGGCAGGCCATAGTTGGAGAGGCGGTCGTTGGGGCGAAACTGCTCGTAATAGCCCTGCCCCCGGGTATAGTGGCCGGCAAGGTTCAGCTGCAGGCTGGGGCTCAGGTCCCGGGCAAACAGCAGCTGGTAGTGGTCCTGCTGGTAATTGTCCGTTTCGTTTTCGTAGGTATAATAGTTGTAGGTGCGGCCGGCGGTGCGCAGGTTGCGCAGCTGCTCCTCGTCATCAATCCAGTTGCGGGCAATGTAGGCCTCTATGCCTGCCGCATCTCCCCGCACTACCGCCTCGGGGGTGCCGTACCAGGCCTGGTAGGTTTGCTCCCGGCCGCTGAAGACATTGCTTTGATGAGGGTCTTATCATCGTAATAACCGCCGCTTACAAAGAAGGACTTCAAG
>NZ_AODQ01000151.1 GCF_000348925.1 Cesiribacter andamanensis AMV16
ACCCCTTTTTTATTGGTCCGGCAGCCGGCCAATACTTGTGTAAGAGGGGAGTTATACCGTATTTTAGCTGACAAGGACCAGACCGGTCCTGGCATTTGAGGCTAATTACCCATGAAGATCACTACCAATTATATTAACGACGCCCTTTTTGAATCTGAGAACGAAAGTGGCAACCGCCTGCGCATGGACATGCTGCCGGCCGAAGAAAAGGAACATTTCTCGCCCATGCAGCTGGTACTGGCCGCTGTAGGGGGCTGTGCTGCCGTAGATCTGGTAGGCATGCTCAAAAAGCGCCGCCGTACCGTAACGGCCCTGCGCATAGAAAGTGAAGGGCGTCGCCGGGAGGAGATTCCCCGCCGCTTTGTAGACATTCACCTGCGCTTTATCCTTACTTCGCCCGATGCCGGCCCGGAGGAGCTGGGCAAGCTGGTGACCTTATCGGTAGAGAAGTACTGCTCGGTATCGGCCTCGCTGGCGCCCGATGCCAACCTAACCTACAGCTGGGCGGTAGAGCAGCCCGGCGAACGGGCCTCCATCCATTAAAGCCGACATTCCTGCTTTTTTATCTTTTATCCCCTCATTTGCCAGGCAGTGAAAGAAATTTTTAAGAACAACCAGGCCTGGGTAAGCCAGCAGCTTGAAAAAGACCCGGACTATTTCAGAAAGCTGGCCAGGGGACAAAACCCCCGCTACCTCTTCATTGGCTGCTCAGACAGCCGGGTGCCGGCCAATGAAATTACCGGCACCGAAGCCGGCGAAATGTTTGTGCACCGCAACATTGCCAACCTGGTAGTGCATACCGATATGAACCTGCTCAGCGTGTTGCAGTATGCGGTAGAGGTGCTCAAGGTGCAGGATGTGATTGTATGCGGCCATAAGGAATGCGGAGGGGTGGCCGCCGCCATGACCAACCAGCAGTTTGGCCTGATCGATAACTGGCTGCGCAACATCAAAGATGTGATTCGCCTGCATGCCCAGGAGCTCAACAGCATCCCAGATGAGCAGGCACGCCGGGACCGCCTGGTAGAGCTGAATGTAATTGAACAGGTAAAGAACCTCTGCCAGACCTCCGTGGTGCAAAATGCCTGGAAAAGCGGCCAGCCCCTGCAGCTGCATGGCCTGGTATACCATGTTGGCGAGGGAATTTTAAAAGAACTGGAAATAGACCTGAGCGACTACCAGGGGTAATTTTACCCCTCTGGTGCCCAGCTTAGCTGGCATGCCCTCACTCCCCTGTCCGGCATTTATTTGGATGCTTGGGCAGGGGTGTTTATTTTAAAGTAAAATTAAAAACGTAAGCATGCATCACCATACCTCTGTCAGATTAGCCCTTTTGCTGCTCTGCCTCCTCTTCTGGACTGGCCTGGCTGCGCAGCAAGCCCCCCTTCCTACTCAACAGCAGGGCTACCAGCGCCCTCCCGAGCCCATCGCCCAAATGGTAGAAGCCCCCAATACGCCTGCGGTGCTCATCGATCAGCGGGGAGAATGGCTTCTACTGCTGGAGCAGCCCGGCTTTCCGTCCATAGAAGAGGTAGCGGCACCCGAGCTCCGGCTGGGTGGCCTGCGCATCAATCCGCGCAACAATGGCGGCAGCCGCAACAGCTTCTACAGCGGCATCAGCCTGCGCAAGATGGTGGACGATGGCAAGGCCTACCCCCTTCAGAACCTCCCGGCAGAGCTGCGCATCAGCAATGTGCGCTGGTCGCCCGATTTTAGCCGGGTAGCCTTTACCAATTATGGGGCCGATGATATTGAACTCTGGGTACTTGATATCAACAGCCGCACCGCCAGCCGACTGGCCACCGGCCTCAACGATGCCTACTACGGCGCCCCTTATCAGTGGCAGCCCGATGGGCAGGGCCTGCTGGTAAAGACGATTCCCAAAAACCGGGGCCCCAGGCCCGATGAGCGGCAAACCCCCGGCGGACCGGTCATTCAGCAAAATATAGGCGGCGAAAAACCCAGCCGCACCTACCAGGACCTGCTGCAGAACAGCCAGGACGAAGCCCTCTTTGATTACTACCTGAGCGCCCAGCTGCAGCGCATCGACCTGCAGGGCGCCGCCACCCCCCTGGGCAAACCTGCCCTTTTTAAAAGCTTTCAGCTGGCGCCCGATGGCCAGCACCTGCTGGTAGAGCAGATCCTGCGCCCCTATAGCTACCTGGTGCCCAGCTACTACTTTCCCTACTCGGTAGAGGTATGGAATCAGCAGGGTGGGCTGGTAAAGCAGATTGCCCAACTGCCCTTGGCCGAAGACATTCCCATTGCCTTTGATGCCGTGCCCAGGGGGCCGCGCAGCTTTAGCTGGCATCCGGCCCAGCCGGCCACCCTCTATTGGGCCGAGGCCCAGGACCAGGGCAATCCGGCCCAGGAGGTTGAACACCGCGATTTTGTATACCTGCAAAAGGCCCCCTTCTCTGAGCAGCCGGTGCTGCTGGCCAAAACCCAGTACCGCTACCGCGGCGCCGACTGGAGTGAGGATAATCAGCTGGCCATTGTATACGAGCGCTGGTGGAAAACCCGCCGGGAGCGCTGGCTGCAGGTAAATCCGGCCAAACCCCAGGCAAGCCCCAAAGTACTGCGGGACCAGAACTATGAAGACCTGTACAAGGACATGGGCGATCTGGTCACCTATAGTACCCCCCGCGGCCAGCGCGTGCTGTTGCGCCAGGGCGGTGATCTGTTCCTGATCAGCGAGGGCTATTCGCCCGAGGGCAACCGCCCTTACCTGAGCCGCTTTACACTGGCCAGCGGGGCCAACACCATTTTGTGGCGCAGCGAGGCGCCCTATTACGAGCGGCCGGTAGATGTGCTCAACCTGCAGCCCCTGCGCCTGCTTACCCGCCGCGAAAGCCTGCAGGACCCTCCCAACTACTTTCTGCACCAGGCCAAAAGCAGGCGCGGGCAGCTGGTACGCCAGCAGGTAACCAACTTTCCGCATCCCACCCCTCAACTTAAGGGGGTCAAAAAAGAGCTGGTGGAGTACAGCCGGGCCGATGGGGTAAAACTTACCGCTACCCTCTACCTGCCCGAGGGTTATGATCCCAGCAGCGGTGAGCGGCTGCCGGTGCTTATCTGGGCCTATCCGCGCGAATATAAGAGTGCCGATGCCGCCGCCCAGGTGCGTCGCTCACCCTACCAGTTTACGCGCGTTAGCTGGGGCTCGCCCATCTACTTTGTTACTCAGGGCTATGCCATTCTGGATGGCGCCGAAATGCCCATTGTAGGAGAGGGAGACAAGCAGCCCAACGATAGCTTTGTAGAACAACTGCGCATGAATGCCGAAGCGGCCATTAGCAAACTGGAGAGCATGGGGGTGGGCGACCCGAAGCGGGTAGCGGTAGGGGGGCATAGCTACGGCGCCTTCATGACGGCCAACCTGCTTACCCATACCAATCTGTTTGCCGCCGGCATTGCCCGCAGCGGCGCCTACAACCGTACCCTTACCCCCTTTGGCTTTCAGGCCGAGGAGCGCACTTACTGGCAGGCGCCGGATATTTACAATACCATGAGCCCCTTTATGCACGCCCATAGCATGAAGACCCCCCTGTTGCTCATTCACGGCGAGGCGGATAATAACTCAGGCACCTTCCCCATTCAGAGCGAGCGTTACTACAATGCCCTAAAGGGCCATGGCGCTACCACCCGTCTGGTAATGCTGCCCGCCGAGAGCCACGGCTACCGGGCCCGTGAGAGCGTGCTGCACATGCTGTGGGAAACCAGCCAGTGGCTGGACAAGTATGTAAAGAACCGGCCACAGGAGGATGAAGGAACCCGCTAAGCCGGGTGCCTCTACAAACATGAGTCATCCCGAATTTTCAAAATGGTTTATACATGCTCATATTACAGTATTTTAGCCCAAAACTTAAAGGAACGCTGTCATCTCGACCAGCGGGAGAGATCTTGGATAAGACAACTCTTTACTGGTAAATTTCCAGGATTTCTCCCGCTGGTCGAAATGACAGCATACTTTATAAAAAAGGCCTCAGAGTGAATTCTGAGGCCTTTTTTAGTATTTATCCCACTAAAAAAATTCGGGATGACTCATGTTTTGTGTCTGTCCCTGTCTGTGGGCAGATGCTGCAATGCGCCGTTATTTCTGCTCTCCCTGCCGGCCCAGCTCACCTGCACGGTTGCGCGGGCTAGTTTGCTGGCTGCGGCCCTTTATTTCATTGCCCTGGTTTTCCAGATCCAGGTCAATGTTGCGGCCTTTGCGGTCACTGTCGGAGTCCGGATTACCTGCCTCTTCTTTGGTGCGGGTATGGGGGTTGATATCGGCCCGCTGGCGATCGGCCGGATAGCTGGCGTTGTCTTTGTTTCGGTTTATATCCTTATCAGAGCTCATACATTATAAGGGGTTAGTTCAACATAGTTGTAATACGGAAAGGTACGAAGCAGTCCTGTTGAGGGTTGAGCCGCACTGCACTGGCTCCAGGCAGTTTACGGCTCCGCAATGGTGCTGTGATGATGCGCTGAAGCCTGCTGAAAAAACAGAAAAGCCGGTGTGAATACCCCGGCTTTTCTGCTTATATAAACTACTACACTAGAGGTTGCTGCGCTGGCTACCCTGGCTTCCGCCCTGGTTACGCTGGTTGCTATCATCCCCCTGGTTTTGGTTGCCCTGGCGGCTTTGGCCACTGGGGTTGTTTTGCTGGCTCTGGCCGCTTGGGTTACGCTGCTGGCTCTGGCCACTGGGGTTGTTTTGCTGTTGTCTGCGTCGGTTGAAGTCCTCATCGGATTCGCCCTCACGCTGTGCCTGGTTCTGAGGCTGGTTTTGGTCCTGAGAACGGCTAGAGTCTCTATCCTGACCCTGGTTGCGGTCATTCCAGTTTCGGTCGCGGTTCTGGTCCTGGTTTCTGTTTTGATCTTGATCCCTGTTCATAGTAGTAAAAAATTAAAATTGATAAAATGGTTTAAGCTAGAACCGGGGTAGCGCACAAAAGTTTAATAAATATTTTGTGTTATGGTATTCTATTAAAACATTATTTTAACCGTTAGCCTATACTAAATAGATTATTTTGCAAAAGGATTTTTGCGCTTGACTCTTCTAAGAAAAAAAGCCGGGAGAATGATCTTCCCCCGGCTTTACCACATTAGCAGTATATCCAAGTATAGGTGTTAGGAATTGTTTTTATCCTTCAGATCATGACTTTGCCTGTTTTGCGGGCTACGGCGGCTAACCTCTTCGTTTTGCTGATCCTGCACCCGGCCCTGGGGGTTGGTGTGCTGGCCGCCGCCCATAGGACTTAGCTGTTCTGTACGAGCGCCCAGCTCATTGTCCTGACCTTCGCGGCTGCGATCGCTGCGCGTTTGCTGGCTGCGATTCTGCTCCTGAGAGCGGTCGGTATTCTGGGGTTGATTTTGGTGCTGGTTGCGGTCGTTCCAGCTGCGCTCATTCGGTTTATTTTTATCGTTATTCATAGCTAAAAAAGTTTAGTTCTACATTTATTTCAACTACCTAATTTAACGAATGCCGCTACATTCAGTTACAAATTACCGATTTTTTGTACATTATATGTTGTGCAAAAACATAGGAATATCATCTTATTACAAGAGCCAATTAACGCCTGAGCATGTCTTTTCAATTGCCCAAAAAAAGCCAGTGTACGTACACTGGCTACTCTTTTGTATGTAGGTTTCGGGCTGGCTTAGTGAATGCCGTCTTTTGGATTTACCATACTATCCCGTCCTTTTAGATTATTGGCGCGGGTCTGGTTTTTCATGCTCTTATCAAACTCAGGTTCTTTGTGTTGCTGATTTTGTGTCTGCACATCGTCGGGCGAATCGCTCATAGGGTTTACAGGCTTCCTGTTTTCATCCTTATCTTTTATATTCTTTTCTATACTCATGGTAAAAAATGATTTGTTGAACATAAATTATTTGCCTTAAAT
This sequence comes from Cesiribacter andamanensis AMV16, assembly GCF_000348925.1. Classification (GTDB taxonomy): domain Bacteria; phylum Bacteroidota; class Bacteroidia; order Cytophagales; family Cyclobacteriaceae; genus Cesiribacter; species Cesiribacter andamanensis. Next base: position 5,892 of record NZ_AODQ01000151.1, read on the forward strand.
TTTACGGCATTGCCTGCCCGTGGTTTCTGACCAGGCTTATAGGCAGCTGGCCGTTCTCCCTCATTTGCTGTGGGCGGCAAGAAAAAAGAGCCAGGGAAATACCCCTGGCTCCTCTGTGCATTTAGTTGCGTTCTACTTAGCCTACCGCATTGGAATTCTTCTTTCTGCCCTGGCTGGGATCTTTTTCCGGACTGCGGCCTTCCCGCTCGTTTTTGCTTTTACGGTCACTGTTAGAAAGGCTTCTGTTCTCTCCCTTCGCTTTGTTTTCCGGATCTATATCGTTGGTACCGTCTAGTTGATTATGTCCTTTTGTCATAGGTAAAAAATTTAGGTGTTCAAAAATTGTCCTTTCTTACCTATACGCAAGCCTCTGTGGGGGGTTAAGGCCTAGGGGGCCAGGCCGCTCCCCACCGGCAGCAGCTGGGCATCGTCCAGCACGCCGGTAAAGATCAGGATCAGGAAGATAATGCCGATCACAATGCGGTAGTAGCCAAAATGCTTGAAGCTGATAAGGTGAATGTATTTTACAAACACTTTTACCACCACCCAGGCGGTCAGGAAAGCCATCAGCAGTCCCACCCCCAGAATGGTAAGCGTTTCGGAGGTATAGGCAATATCGGCCTTTAACAGATCATAGCCCGAAGCGGCAAACATGGTAGGCACCGCCAGCAAAAAGGAGAATTCGGCCGCCTGTTTCTTATCCAGGCCATAATAGACACCCCCAATAATGGTAGCCGCTGCCCGCGATACGCCCGGGATCATGGAAAAACACTGCGCCACGCCAATCAAAAAGGCTCGCTTGAAGCTGATATCCCCTACATCCGGATACTTGGAGGCCGTGGTTTCGATGCGGCGGTTGAGCAGCACCAGCACGGCCCCGCCCAGAATAAGGCTTACCGCCACCACCCCGGGGCTAAACAGGTAGGCTTTAATGGTTTTATAGGCCAGCAAGCCAATAATGCCGGTTGGCAAAAAGGCCACGACCAGCTTCAGGTAAATGGTAAAACTGGTAAGAAAGCGTTTGGCATACAACCACACAATGGCCAGAATGGCGCCCAGCTGAATCACCACCTCAAAGGTTTTGAGCAGGGCGGTTTCCTGCATCTGCATCAGGTAGGAGGCAAGGATCATGTGGCCGGTGGAGGAGACCGGTAAAAACTCGGTAAGGCCTTCTATAATCCCCAGGATTATCGCTTCTATCAAACTCATTATAGCCAGTTTTTACGTTTAAAGAACAGTAAGGTAAGGGCCGAAGAGAGCACCATCAGCAGAATGGCAAAGGGGTATCCCCAGACCTCATCCAGCTCGGGCATAAAGTGGAAGTTCATGCCATACATGCTGGCAATAAGGGTAGGGGGCATAAACACCACCGTTACCACGGTAAAGATCTTGATCACCCGGTTTTGCTCCATGTCTACCAGACCCAGAAAGGTATTCTGCAGAAACTCCAGTCGCTCAAAGTTAAAGGACGTATGATCCAGCAGCGAGCTTACGTCCTTTATCATTATGCGAATTTTTTCAATGTTGTCTTTGGGAAAAAAATCGCTTTTAAGGATGGAGGAGAGAATGCGCTGCTTTTCCACAATGTTTTCCCGGATGGTGATGGTGGTTTCCTGCAGGCTGGTGATCTTTAAGAGAATATCCTCATTGAGGGCATCTTTGCGGGTAAGGGTGCGGCTGATCTGCGAGATCTGCTCGGTAATGTGCTCGATAAGGTCGGCATCCACATCAATGCGTACCTCAAAAAGGTAGAGCAGCACATCGGCCCCGCTGCGGGGGCGCAGGGAAAAGAGCTTTTTTTCCGTATCAAAAAAGGTCTTGAACTTGAAGTTCCGCTGGGTGATCAGCGTTTTTTTGCGCAGGATAAAGGAAACGGCTTCCTGTTCGTAAATGCCGCTGCCTTTTTCGCGGTGCAGAAAGTTCAGGTTAATGCCAATCTCGTGGGCATCTTCGGCATATTTGGAGCTACTTTCGATCTCTTCACTTTCCTGTTCGGTAAAGAGTTCAATGCCCAGCGCTTTTTCAATGGCGGTTTTCTCCGCTTCCGAGGCACTGAACAGGTCTACCCACAAGAGTTCATCCAGCTGTATATCCTCCAGGTGCTCATCGGCAGAGGTTTTCACCAGCCTGTTCTGGTGGTAGTAATAAAGGTTGATCATAGCTCGTGTTTCAGCGCCAGTCGCTCCAGGACCCTTTCTTTGGAAAGTGACAAAGATAGTATTTCTTTTTCAGACAGTTCTAAGAGAAGGAGGGCACCATCTTACATGCTGATTTTTTACTCAGCCTATTATTTTTTGGACAGCTAAAGGGGTGCTATCTTTCTGAGCGATGACATATTATCCTGCTAATTTCATATCTTCCAAACCTTAACGTGTTTAGAAAGCATTATCCCGCACATCAAAGAAAAGTGTTTTGGTGCCAGCCCTTCCATCCTGAGAAATCCCCTGAATTACCAGCATATAGGTGCCCTTCAGATCGGAGGTATAAAACTGTAGCTGCTGCTCATTTTTGCCGCTTAGCTTAATGTCAGGTGCCCAATGAAGCAACTGCCGGAAGTCGGGCATACGTATATTCGCCGGGGGGGCTGTCTCATAGGTGGGACTGTAAAATTCGCGCTGCAGCTGCAGGCCATCATAGGTAAGCTGCAACAGATCATCAGCAAGGGGCAGATCATCAGTAACCCCTTTATAGGATGTATAGCTGATAATACCATCAAAGATCATGTTTCCGCCAAGTATAAAGCGCTCCTGCAAAATATCCAGCTTTTGAATCTTGAGGGGATTATAGGCAATAAGGTCACTGACATCAAACACAGGCTTGCCATCCAGCAATATCAGGGGTAGTCCATTATAAAAGCCATCTCGGGTAGGCTTGGCTACTCTAAACGTAAAAGCGCCTCCGTTCTTACGCACCCGCACTTCGTACACATACTCCCGCATTATCTCTTCCATGGTGGGAAAGCGGGTGTAATCATCCAGCTTGTAGGTTTTATCCGGTGCACCAAAAAAAGCGATACTATCCAGTGCAGGTACGATCAGGCGGTTAAGCTCTTCCTGCCAGTACACATTTTGCGCCTGCATGTGTACATGGCGCTGGCGCAACAGCTCACTATGGGTTTTGGAAAGCAACAGGGGTACTGTCTGGGCTTTTGTAAAGGATTGAGCATAGGGACTGGTCAGACTAAAAATCAGCCCCTTTCGCCTGATAGAAGCATTTTGGATGATAATATCCATCTGACCATAAAACTGGTCGGTTACAAAAAAGAGCTCGCCCTGCTGGTTGCTCTTAGAGGTGTGGAACTGCAGCAGTCGCCCGGGTACAGATAGGCTGGCAATGATACCGGAAAGCGGAGTACCGCTGACACTATCCCGTACCACAGCCTTAAGGATATGGCCCTCGTACTCGGGCATGCTGGTGAAGCGGGGAGTTCCCTGCTGGAGCACTTCTTCCCAGTGAAACCTGCGCCAGCCCTGGGTTAGTAAAAGATTATCCAGCGCTTCTTTTGCTTGCAGATGTTTGTTTTCAAAATAATAAAGAGGAGATTCGATCCAGCCTACCAGATCAGATGTAAGCCACAGCTCGCTAAGGATGTTTTCGGTACCGGCCTGCTGCAGAGAATCCAGCCTGTATACCGCCATGGACAGATTGGTTTCAAGGGACACAGGGATCGGGAGTGTCTACAGATAAGGCAAGGCGCACTTTTTCGCGGCTGGCATATACGGGCTTATCAGTGGCTGCTACAAGCTTTAGTTCCTGCGGGTGGGTAAACCACAAACGCTCGGCAACCGGCTGCCGGTTTTGGTTAAACAGGGTAAGGTGCGAGATGCCCTCGCCCAGCTGCTCCTCGTTTAGTTTAAATACTGCCTGCTCCGCCTGTAT
>NZ_AODQ01000152.1 GCF_000348925.1 Cesiribacter andamanensis AMV16
AGCCCGAAAAGCAGCCCGACCAGTGGAAGCGCCTGGCCGAGCTTATTCAGGAGCGGGACCCCAAAAAGATCGGCATCAACCGCTCCAGCCACTTTGCCCTGGCCGATGGCCTTACGGCCACCGAATGGGAAGCCCTGCAGGCTGCCCTGCCAAAAAAATACCAGCAGCGCCTCCAGAGTGCCGAACGGCTGGCCATTGGCTGGCTGGAGACCCGAACCCCTTCCGAAATGCAGCTCTACCCCCAGATAGTAGCCATTGCCCATCACATCATTGCCGAGGGCTTTTCCGAAACGGTGATCCAGCCGAGCGTTACCACCACCGATGAGGTGGTGTGGTGGTACCGGGAAAAGATCCGCAGCCTGGGCCTTGCCGCCTGGTTTCATCCTACCGTAGCCATCCAGCGGGCCGATCCGGAAAACTTTGAGCACCTGCGCGCCTTCAGCGACCGACCCGAGGGGCAGGTGATCCAGCCAGGCGATCTGCTGCATGTGGATTTTGGCATCACCTACCTGGGGCTCAATACCGACACCCAACAGCATGCCTATGTGCTGCGGCGGGGCGAAACCCAGGCCCCCGAATCCCTGCGCAAAGCATTTGCTACAGGCAACCGCCTGCAGGACCTGCTTACCGGCAGCTTTGCCACGGGCAAAAGCGGCAACCAAATTTTAAAAGAAGCGCTGGATAAGGCAAAGGCCGAGGGCATTAAGGCTTCCATCTATACTCACCCCATTGGCTACCACGGCCATGCCGCGGGCCCTGCCATTGGCATGTGGGACTAGCAGGGGGGCGTACCCCCATACCGGCGACTATCCCCTCTACCCCAACACCGCCCACTCCATTGAGTTGAATGCGGCCGTTGAGATTCCGGAGTGGAAAAAAGAAATCCGCATCATGCTGGAAGAAGACGCTTATTTTGACGGCAAAGAGGTATGGTACATCAACGGCCGCCAAAAGGAGCTGCTGCTGATCCCCAGGGCGCAGGGGCATTTGGGCAAGTAGAGGCAAAGCTTTATGGGGTATTGTTGGTGAAGGCACCAACAATTGGGTAAGGAGGTAGCGATTTGCTGGAGTGGGGCTGTTGGTGAAAACTCCAACAGCTGGGTAGCTTGTGCCCCGACTAAGACAGCAGTACGCCCTACCCCTCCTTTTTATTATCAGCCAGCGACACCAGTCGTGGCACACGTCAGACACCTCCCCGTTATTAGTATTTTCACCTCTCCCTTTGTTGGTGTTTTCACCAACAATCGTATGGATTCGCTGAAAACTGGTACCCGACTACCTCAGCAGGTATCAGTGCACCAAAATTTTTATACAAAGCCCACACCACCTGTTGTGGCACCAGTCATATTGTGCTTGCCAGCACCCCCAGTCGTGCCCCACGCCAGGTGCCCGCCAGCTAACCCACAGCCCACAAAAAAACCCGGAACAGTGTATCCCGGGCTTTCTGAAATCTCAAGACTAGTTCACGACCACTTTTAGACAATCGCCTCGTTCATGGCCGGCAGGCCAAAGCGCTGCAGGGTGGCAATGTGCGAGCGAACGGCCTGCATAAAGGTCTCATTCTCCAGGTAGGGAATGCCAAATTCTTCGGCCGTAGCTTTTACAATGGGCGCAATCTCAGGATAGTGTACATGGCAGATCTGCGGAAAGAGGTGATGCTCTACCTGAAAGTTAAGCCCCCCCACATACCAGCTGATCCACTTATTGTGGCGGGAAAAATTTACCGTAGTATTCATCTGGTGAATGGCCCAGCTGTTTTCAATGGTACCCCATTCTGTTGGCAGGGGGTGTGAAGTGCCCTCTACCGTATGGGCCAGCTGAAACACCACCGTCAGTACAATGCCCGCCACAAAGTGCATGAGCATAAAGCCCGCCAGCACTACGCCCAGGGAGTAACCTGCCAATACCGGAAGCCCGATAATGGCGGCCAGGTAAAGCACCTTATTCAGGATAATACGGGTAAGCAGCCAGGCATTCTGCGCAGGGGTATTGGTATTTACCCCATTGCGGGTATACTGCACATACTGCACAAAATCCTTGGCCAGCACCCAGTACAGGGTAAGCACCCCATAGAAGAAAAAGGCATGGATAAACTGCGTTCTGTGCACCCCCTTTACGTCGGTATGGGGCGAAAAGCGCAGCACCAGCTTATCGGCAATGTCATCATCCATGTGCACCACATTGGTATAGGTATGGTGCAGGATGTTGTGCTGAAGTTTCCAGTTAAAGGCTGTGCCACCTACCAGATTGAGGGAATAGCCCAGCAGCTCGTTTACTTTTTTATTGGAAGAATAGGCACCATGGTTGGCATCGTGCATAATGCTCATGCCAATACCGGCAACTCCCAGCCCCATCAGAAACCACAGCAGCATGCTTAGCCAAACAGGGGGCTGCAGGCTGAGCAGTACGGCAAAGGGCACCAGATACAGGGCAAACAGGGCAATGGTCTTGATCACCATCTGGCTGTTGGCATGCTTGGAGATTCCCTTGTCTTTAAAATGCTGGTCTACTCGTTTACGCAGGGTAGCAAAGAAGAGGTTCTTGTCGGTGGCGACAAATTTGATATGTCCTTTTTTCATAGTTCAATGTTCAGCCCGGATAGGGTCAGGGAAAAGGCAGCCAACCCAGCGCAACTTCTTTTATGCATAAAAACCGCAGGTCAAGGGCCAATCACCAAACCGAAAGCTACGAAAATTAGTTTGGCCCCCTTAAAATCAGGCAAAATAATTATTTTTTCAACCCCCTCTTCTGAACAACAAAGCCCTGATTTTACCCCAACACATCCTAACTCCCTCACTATCTGTATGTTAATTCAGAAACATACATGACTGCTGCAAATGCTGTATCTTTGCTTCATGAGCAAGCGCATTTTGGGTTTTCTGATCATCAGCGGCATCATTGCCATCTTTGCCTATACCCTGCTGCAAAGCAACACGGGCACCGAAGATCCCCAGCAGTACCAGCAGCGCATTCAAAAAGAGCGGGAGCAGAAGAATGCCAGCTTCCGCTCGGGCCGGGATTCGCCCATCCCTCAGGAAGCCCGCAGCAGCTTTCAGGGCCTCAACTACTACCCCATTACGCCCGAGCTGCGCCTGCAGGCCCGCCTGGAGCGCATGCCCCAGCCCGAAGCCATTCGCATTGAAACCAGCACCGGCACTGCCGAAACCTACCTGCGCTGGGGCCTGGCCCATTTTCAGCTCCGCAACCAGTCGCTGCAGCTGCTGATTCTGCAGGCCATCGATGATCCCTCCTACCTCTTCATCCCCTTTGCCGATGAAACCAGCGCCCGCAGCACCTATGGCGCCGGCCGCTACCTGGAGGTAGAGGAGCCTAAGGGCAACAGCAACCGAATAGAGCTGGATTTCAACAGGGCCTACAATCCTTACTGCGCCTATAACGAGGCCTATACCTGTCCCCTGCCCCCCCGGGACAACCTGCTGCCGGTACCCATTGAAGCAGGGGAAAAAAGCTATGAAAAATAGGATTTCCCCCTTCGGCAATCGGGTAAAATGGTTAATTTTGCCCACTTCTGCCCTACACTAGCATCCCATGAAGATTTCCTATACCTGGCTCCGCCAGTACATTGATCTGCACGAATCGCCCGACGAACTGGCACGCCTGCTTACCGCCTCCGGCCTGGAGGTAGAAAGCGTGGAAAAACAGGAGGGCCTGCCCGGCGGCCTGCAGGGCATTGTGATCGGCCAGGTGCTTACCCGCCAGCAACACCCCAATGCCGACCGCCTGAGCCTAACCACCGTAGACCTGGGCGGCGGCCAGGTAGTGCCCATTGTATGCGGTGCTGCCAATGTGGCCGCCGGCCAAAAGGTAGTAGTAGCCACCGTAGGCGCCATGCTCTACCCCACCGGCGGCGAGCCCTTCCAGATCAAGAAAGCCAAGATCCGCGGGGAAGCCTCCGAGGGCATGATCTGTGCCGAAGATGAAATTGGCCTGGGCACTTCCCATGCCGGTATTATGGTGCTGGATACGGATCTGCCCAATGGCACCCCTGCCGCCGAGTACTTCAATCTTCAGGACGATTGGGTGTTTGAAATTGGCCTTACCCCTAACCGCGCCGATGCCGCCTCGCACCTGGGTGTGGCCCGGGACCTGAAGGCCCTGCTCAACCGTCCCCTGAAATGGCCAGACGTATCGGGCTTTAGGGTCCATGATCAGTCTCGCCGCATGGCCGTAGAGGTGCAGAACCCGGAGGCCTGCCCCCGCTACACAGGGGTAACCCTTAGCGGCCTGCAGGTGCAGGAATCGCCCGACTGGCTCAAGGAGCGCCTGCAAAGCATTGGCCTGGAGCCTATCAACAACATTGTGGATGTGACCAACTTTGTGCTACACGAGCTGGGCCAACCCCTGCATGCCTTTGATGCCGATAAGATCCGTGGCAGCAAGATAGTAGTACGCACCCTGCCGGCCGGCACCCCCTTCCGTACCCTGGATGAAAAGGAGCGCAAACTGCAGGAGCAGGACCTGATGATCTGCGATGCCGAGGGCGGCATGTGCATAGGCGGCGTATTTGGCGGCATGGAAAGCGGCATTACCGAAAGCACCACCTCCATTTTCCTGGAGAGTGCGCACTTCTCGCCCGACTGGATCCGCCGCACCGCCCAGCACCATGCCCTCAAGACCGATGCTTCCTTCCGCTTTGAGCGCGGTACCGACCCCAACATAACCGCCTATGCCCTGAAGCGGGCCGCCCTGCTCCTGCAGGAAGTGGCCGGCGGACAGGTAAGCTCCGACATTATCGACCTTTATCCCCAACCCATTGAAGACTTTACGGTAGCGGTTAATTGGGGCAAATTATACGAGTTAGCCGGCCACCCCATTCCGCAGGATGAGGTACGCCGCATACTCCACAACCTGGACATTCAGCTGCAGGACGAAAGCCTGGAAGGCTTTACGGCCGTTGTACCCCCTTACCGGGTAGATGTGCAGCGGCCGGCCGATATTGTGGAAGAAGTGATCCGCATTTACGGGTTGGACAACATTCCCATGCCCGCCGGCCTGAGCAGCAGCTACATGGCCGAGTTCCCTAAAACCGACGAAAACATCCTGCGCCGGGAAGCCTCCGCCCTGCTGGCCGCTCAGGGATTCATGGAGATCATGACCAACTCCCTTACCAACCCGGATTATGCCCGCAAGAGTGATTTTTTGGACGAGGGCAAAAATGTGGAGATCCTGAACAAACTCAGTGAAGAGCTGGGTGTAATGCGCCAGACGCTGCTCTTCACCGGACTGGAGGTAATAGCCCATAACATCAACCATCGGCAGCGGGATCTGAAGATCTTTGAAGTAGGCAAAACCTACTATAAAGAAATGAACACCTACCGGGAGCATAAATATGTGGGAATGTGGATAACTGGCCTTGCCGAAGGCGAACATTACCTGCAGCAGCCCCGCCCGGTGGCCTACCACGACCTCAGGCTGGCTATAGAGCTGTTACTCAGCCGTTTTGGAATTTCTGATGTTTATCCACAAGTTATTCACGAGCGGGAATTTGCCTACGGTCTGGAAATTGTGTATAATGGTAGGAAAATTGGGCGATCACAGGAGAATGGAGCCCTTGTTCGTCTTGGTAAAGTAAAGCCAGCTATTGCTGCCCTGGCTGGGGTAAAGCAGGAGGTTTTCTGGGCTGAGATTGACTGGGTGCAACTTCTGGCGCTGGCCGGCAGCCAGCAGGTCCAGTTTGAGCCGGTATCGCGCTTTCCGGAAGTGCGCCGGGATCTGTCACTGGTACTGGATAAAACGGTACCCTTTGCCCAGATCCAGGAGGTAACCCGCAAGGCCGAAAGTGTGCTAATCAAGCGTATAGGTGTTTTTGATGTGTATGAAGGCGATAAGATAGAGGCGGGCAAAAAGGCCTATGCACTGAGTTTTATTCTTCAGGACAAGCAAAAAACCCTAACCGACAACGTGATAGACAAAACCATGCAGCGCCTGATGGCTGCTTTTGAACGAGAACTTGGTGCTTATATCCGTAAATAACGAATGGAGCGGGAGACATTGGAGAAAAAATTAGCCACCCTGGAGCGCAAGCTTCGGCTGCTGCTCAACGAGCACCAGAATCTGCAGCTGGAGGTAAACCGCCTAAAGGAGGAAAACGGAGAAATGAAAAACCTCCTGAAGGCCAAAGACGATCAGGTAGAAGGATATAAAAATAAAGTACATATAAATAAACTTGCCAATTCAGTAACAGCCGACGAAGGCGAATCTGCTGAGATGAAGCAAAAGTTAAGTGAGTATATCAAGAAAATAGATCTGTGCATTGCGCACTTGAGCGAATAGTTCTTTATACGTTTTTATGGCAGAACTTTCGATAAGGATAAAGATCGGCGACCGCGAATACCCCATAAAGGTAAGCGCCGCCGAGGAAGAAAAGGTACGGAGGGCTGGAAAGCTTATCAACGAGAAGATGCGGGCCTACACAGCCCGCTTTGGCTTGCATGATAAGCAGGACCTGCTTGCCATGGTAGCGTTTGATTGCATTGTGGAACGTCTGGAAACGGAAGCAAAAACCGTTGTGAAAGAAGATGAAACCCTGAGCAACAAACTGGACCATCTGAACAACCTGCTGAGCCAGGTTGTATAATGTAACTTCTGCTAACCCCTTATCGACCCCATAGCCCGAAAAAACAGCTTACTTTTGCCCCACTGCTGATTCTCCAACCGGAGCTGTTAAGATTATAAACCCCTGTAATTTTAACAACAAACCGATGGACTACTACATATACTTCCTGCTCACAGCCATCATTTCGCTGGCGGCGGGAGTCTTCATTGGCCGGATGCTCCTGCAGCGCGTCTATAAGCAGCAGGAGAGCGAAGCCCGCGAAAAAGCCGCGCTCATCCTTAAGGAAGCAGAAACCAAGAGCGAAAGCATCATGAAAGAAAAGATGCTCCACTCCAAGGAAAAATACCTGCACCTGAAGTCTGAATTTGAGAAAGAGGTCAACAAAAAGAAAAACATCCTTACCCAGAACGAAGCCAAGCTTAAGCAGCGGGAGCAGCAGATCAAGCAGCAGCAGGAAAAGGTAAGCCGCCGCGAAACCGAGATCGAAAAGCTGAAAACCGATCTGGAAGAGCAAACCGAACTGGCCCGCCGCCGCCGCGAAGAAGCCGAGAAGATGAAAGAGCAGCAGATCTCCATCCTGGAGAAAGCCGCCAACCTCACCGCCGAAGATGCCCGCAACCAGCTGATCCATACCCTGGAGGAAGAAGCCCGCACCCGCGCCTCGGCCAGCATTAAGGACATTCTGGAAGAAGCCAAGCTTACCGCTACCAAAGAAGCCAAAAAAGTAGTGCTGGAAACCATTCAGCGTACTGCCACCGAGCATGCCATTGAAAACTGCGTAAGCGTTTTCAACATCGAAAGCGACGATATCAAAGGCAAGATCATTGGCCGGGAAGGCCGCAACATCCGGGCGCTGGAAGCCGCCACCGGTGTGGAGATCATTGTAGACGATACCCCCGAGGCCATTATCATCAGCGGTTTTGACCCCGTGCGCCGGGAAATTGCCCGCCTCTCGCTGCACCGCTTGGTGCAGGACGGCCGTATCCACCCTGCCCGCATTGAAGAAGTAGTGGCCAAGACCACCAAAAACATTGAAGACGAGATTGTAGAGATCGGCGAACGTACGGCCATTGACCTGGGCGTGCATGGCCTGCACCCCGAGCTGATCAAGATGGTAGGCCGCCTGCGCTTTCGCTCCAGCTACGGCCAGAACCTATTGCAGCACAGCCGCGAAGTAGCCAAAATGTGTGCCACCATGGCCGCCGAAATGGGCATCAACGCCAAGCTGGCCAAGCGTGCCGGCCTGCTCCACGACATTGGCAAAGTATGGCCCGACGAGCCGGAGCTGCCACACGCCATCCTGGGCATGCAGCTGGCCGAGAAATACAAGGAGCATCCCGAGGTATGCAATGCCATTGGCGCCCACCACGACGAGATCGAGATGACCTCGATGCTCTCGCCCATTGTGCAGGCCTGTGATGCCATCAGCGGCTCTCGCCCCGGCGCCCGCCGTGAGGTAATGGAAAGCTACATTCAGCGCCTGCGGGATCTGGAAAACCTGGCCCTCAACTTCGATGGGGTACAGAAATGCTACGCCATTCAGGCCGGCCGGGAGCTGCGCGTAATGGTAGATGCCGAAAATGTAAGCGATGAGAAAGCCAACAGCCTGTCGTTCGATATCTCTCAGAAGATTGAGCAGGACATGCAGTACCCCGGCCAGATCAAGGTAACTGTTATCCGGGAAATGCGCTCGGTGGCCTACGCCAAATAAAGATTCACTTGTTCACTGTTGTACTGAAAATGGAAGCGCAGCTCGTAGGGGCTGCGCTTTTTTATTGTATAATTTCTTCGGTTTAACCAGTAGACGCCCCCTCCTGGCACAAGCGCTGGAAGGCTTTTTAAGGTTCTTAGGCCCTGCCCATCCTTTGGAAGGCGACTATATCAACACTCGTGCCACGAGTAATTCGTAGCACGAGTCTGCCAGAGCGCGCCACCAGCCGGTACAGCAGGACTTCTCAGCGATCTGACACTAGCGTTTTGTCTTCCCACCATACAGAAGCTACCCACCCATCACTTTTTAAACATGAGCCGGGTAATTATACCAGATTAATTTATCATACCCCAGGTCTGTGCATCACAGGCCTGCCTCCAGAGGGGTCTGTGAGCCACAGACCCTGGATACTAACCCGAATCTATAAGTCAATTTGGTATCAGAAAGTGGTACCTTATCGCAAGCCACTACCTATAAAAAAAACGCAAGCCGTAAGAGCCTGCGTTTTTTATTGGATAAGGAAAGAAGGGCTTACATTTTTACAATTTCCAGGATGGTGAATTCCACCCGGCGGTTGCGGCTGCGGCCTTCTTCGGTCTTGTTGTCAGCTTCGGGTTTGGTGCTGCCATAACCTCTGGAGGTAAGGCGGTCGGCGGCAATGCCCTTGCTGTAGATGTAGTTGGAAACAGCAGTGGCCCGATCGGCCGACAGCTTGTTGTTGGTGGCGGCCTTGCCGGTGTTGTCGGTATGGCCGGCAATCTCGATCTTCATGTTGGGGTTCTCCATCAGAAAGGCCACTACCCGGTCCAGCTCCTGGAAGGAAGCCTCCATAAGGCTGGCCTTGCCATGGGCAAAGAACACATTGTTGAGGCGGATGGACTGGCCTACCTCTACTGGAGCCAGATACAGGTCCCGGTAAATCTTAACGGCTTCTTTTTCCTGCTGCAGTTCAATCATTTCTGACATGGGGTAGTACCCCTCGGCTTTGGCGCTGATGGTATAAGCCTTGCCTACAGGCACCTTCACCTCATAGGTACCCCCCAGCGAATCGGTGGCCAGCTGCAGGGTATCGTTCAGCATAATCTGCACCGGGATGCCCGCAGGGAATTCTTTACCCGTTTTGCGGTCCAGCACCCGGCCCTGCACGATGGCACTCCGGATTTGCCGCGCAAACAGATCATGCGTAAGGGCCTGGTAACCCGTTACACTGGCCAGCTTAAGGTCCAGCGGCTCGGCCACAAAGCCTTCGGCCTGCAGTTGCAGGCTGTAGTTCTTTCCCCAGGGCAGCCAGAGCGTGTACTCGCCCGATTGGATATTGAGGGCTACGGAATCGGCCGGACGGCCNTTTACCAGCAGCTGAAGGGCCACATTGGCCGGCATGGATACCTGCGGAT
>NZ_AODQ01000153.1 GCF_000348925.1 Cesiribacter andamanensis AMV16
CTCCGATAAGATCGCTTTTGTGATGCTGTCAGTAGATGAAGGGGGCAAAGGCAAGGTGAAGAAGTTCATCGAGCGCAAGGGCTTTACCTTCCCGGTCTACATGCCGGCCGGGCCGCTGCCCAGGGAGTTTTACTCGCAGGCCATCCCCACCACCTTTATCATTTCGCCGGAAGGCCGGATTGTAGCCCGGCAGGAAGGCATGGCCGAGTATGACACCCCCGAGGTGCGCAAGTTTCTGCAAAGCATGGTGAAGTAAGCCTGAAGTACTCCAACACCCCTGTCATGAACATGAAAAAACGTCTGGTACTGATCCTGTTGCCTCTGGGCCTGGCCGCCTGCTCGGGAGAATCTGCCCCAGTGGATGCTGCCCCAATGGAGGTTGGCGCAGTGGAGACTGCCGCAGTGGAGACTGCCGCAGCGGATGCTGGTACGCCTGCTGCGGGGGAGCAAGCCCCTGGTATCCAAACCCTCAGCAGCGCAGATGCAAAGCGCCTGCTGGAAGGGGGTGGCGTTGCCATACTGGACATCCGCACCCCGCAGGAATGGGCCGGCGGCCGGCTAAAGGGGGCACAGCTGCTGAACTATTATGCGCCCGATTTTGCCCGGCAGCTGCAGGCCCTGGACCGTAGCCAGTCCTATCTGCTTTACTGTGCGGTAGGCGGCCGGAGCCGCGAGGCCGCAAGGCTGATGCAGCAGCTGGGGTTTCAGCGGGTATACGATGCTACTGAAGGCTTTGCGGGTCTGAAAAGGGCGGGTGTGCCGCTAGAGTAGCGTTCATTCATTCCAAACAGGCTTTCACTTATGGAAAAATACTGGAACCTCTTTGTTTCGTCTTTTACCGATTATGGCGGCTACCTCTGGCGTGAAATACTCTATCCCAGCTGGGGCAATTATTTCTACTGGCTCATCGGGCTATCGCTTTTCTTCTGGCTGCTGGAGGTAGTAGTGCCCTGGCGGCAGCACCAGGCAAAGATCCGGCAGGATTTCTGGCTCGATGGCTTCTATATGTTCTTCAACTTCTTCCTCTTTTCACTGGTAGGCTTCAATGCCATTTCCAACATAGGGGTAGAAGCCTTTAATGATTTTCTGGCCCTCTTTGGCATAGAAAATTTGGTGGCGTTTGAGATCTGGTCCTGGCCGGTGTGGGCGCAGCTGCTTACCCTGTTTGTTGTGCGGGATTTTATTCAGTGGAATGTGCACCGCCTGCTGCACCGTTCCGAGTTTTTGTGGAAGTTTCATAAAGTGCATCACTCGGTACAGCAAATGGGCTTTGCCGCACACCTGCGCTTTCACTGGGGCGAAACAGTGGTGTACCGCAGCCTGGAGTATATACCCCTTGCCATGATCGGTTTTGGCATACAGGATTTCTTTCTGGTGCACATCTTCGCCACGGCCATCGGGCACTTTAACCACGCCAACATCCGCCTGCCGCTGGGGCCGCTGCGCTACCTGTTCAATAATCCGCAGATGCACATCTGGCACCACGCCAAAGAAATGCCGCGCCGTTACGGAGCCAATTACGGCATTAGCCTGAGCCTGTGGGATTATCTCTTTGGCACCGTCTACATGCCCGAGGATGGCCGGGACATTGCCCTGGGGTTTGAGGAAGTGGAGCACTACCCCAACTCCTTTCTGGAGCAGCAGTGGCAGCCCTTCCGGGAAGGCCGGCCCCATCCGCCGCGCAAGGCAGGCCTGCAGGAGGCAGAAGCCCCTGCCGCGGCGGCTGCTGTGGAGGCGCCGCCCTTGGAAACTACCCCTTTGCCCATGAATAAGCCAGCCTGAGGCCTCACAGCCTGGCAGGGCTTTTTCAGGCCTGGCATCTGCGCCATTTTTGAGTGCTGCTACAGCCCGGGATCAGCTCCCTTACGCTGTGCCTCAACTAATGGAGCGGAACCCCTGTGTGCGTTCATGAGCGTACGTACCCCTTGTTGTTATTTTCTAAAGCACCCCTTTTTAGGACAATTAATGTATATCCAATGCACATCTATAGATCACCTCTTTTCGTTTCGATCCTTGCCCTTATCGGCCTGATTTCCCTGGCTGGCTGCCAGCGCACCCCTGCGCAGGAGCACCCCCCTGCCGCCGATACCGAAGGGGTGGAAACCATTACCATTCTGCAGACGGCTGACATTCACGGGCAACTGCTGCCGCACCAGGAATTCTTTATTGAAGACGGGGAGTTCGTGTTTAAAGAGCGTGGCGGTGTGGCCCACATCCAGACCATTTTCAAGCAGGTAAAAGCCGAAAATCCGGGCGGTACCGTCATCGTGGATGGCGGCGACCTGATCCAGGGCTCAGCCGTGGCGGCCCTGTCAGAAGGGGCTGTGTTTGGCCCGGTGATCAGTGCCATGGACTATGACTTTCTGATTCCCGGCAACTGGGAGGTGATCTTTGGCAGCCAGAAGATGCAGCAAGTGCTGGCCTCTTACGGCAAGCCGGTGGTATGCGCCAATATCTACGATGAAGCCAGCGGCAAGGGGCTCTATCCGCCTTATCTGGTAAAAGAGGTAAAGGGAGTGAAGCTGGGCTTTATCTCCTACAACGACCCCGAGGTGCCCATTCGCCAGAACCCCACCTTTAGCAAGGGATTGGTCTTTAAGGGAGTAGAGGATAACCTGCAGGCGCTGATAAAAGA
This sequence comes from Cesiribacter andamanensis AMV16, assembly GCF_000348925.1. GTDB lineage: Bacteria > Bacteroidota > Bacteroidia > Cytophagales > Cyclobacteriaceae > Cesiribacter > Cesiribacter andamanensis. The sequence goes on from NZ_AODQ01000153.1 coordinate 2,636, forward strand.
GCTGAAAGAAGAGCAGGGGGTAGACATCCTGTTTCTGGTGACGCACATCGGCATTTCCAAGCAGCTCTACCTGGCCGATCAGGAGGTACTGAAAGGGGTGGATTTTATTCTGGGCAACGATACGCATGAGCGCATCCGGCAGCCGATCCAGCGCAAGTATGCTCAGGTGGTAGAGCCCGGCGCCTTTGCCTCTTTTGTAGGCCGGCTGGATCTGGACGTAAAGAGGGGTAAGATTGTAGGCCAGCGCTACGAACTCCTTGATGTAGACCCTGCCAGATACCCCGCCGATCCGGCCGTGCAAAAAGTGGTGGAAGAGCAGATGGCCCCTTATAAGGAGCAGATGGAGCAGGTGCTGGGCTATACCACCACCCCCCTGTACCGCTACCTGGTGGTCGAAAATCCCATGGACAACATGATCACCGATGCGCTGCGCTGGAAAACCGGGGCCGACATTGCCATCTCCAACGGCTTTCGTTTCAGCACCCCCATTGTGCCCGATGCTTCCGGCAGGGCACCCATTACCTATAGCGATGTCTGGAACATGCTACCCGTCAATGAGCGGGTAAAGCTGGGCAAAGCCACCGGCAGGCAGGTCCGGGACTGGATGGAGCAGGAGCTGCATAATGTGTTTGCCGAAAAGCCCCTGGAGCGCTTTGGCGGCTGGGTGCTTCGCTTTTCCGGTATGGAGATGCACTTTAACGCCAATGCTCCCCGGGGCCGGCGGGTGCAGTCCATTACAGTGGGTGGTCAGCCGCTGGACCCGGACCGCCTCTACACCCTGGCCGCCTGCCGCCGGAGCGGCGAGCCCGAGCACATGCTGTGCCGCATGCCCCATGCGCAGGACCCGCAGGTGCTGGACTATACCGTGCATGATGTGCTGGAGGAATACCTGAAGGAAAAAGGAACCGTTGCGCCCACAACCGATGGCCGGGCCCGGGCGCTGGACCTGGAAGATCCGGTACTGTCGCAGCTGCCCCATGTGGATTATGTGTTCAGATAACGCATAGGGGGTTGGCCAAACAGGAAGGGCAGGGAGCAATCACTGCCTTTTTTGATGCAGCACCCGCTGCCTGAACTTGTTCCCTCCTCAGGAGTTAGAGTAAAGAAAACAGCCTACCCCATGAAGCCGATTGTTCTCCTGCTGGCCAATACCCTGAGTCTCCTTGTTACACTGGCGGTTAACTATGGGGCAGGTACCGGGGCCTTAACCAACACCTCCATTGGGGAGATTAGCGACCGTTACCCCACCCTGCTTACGCCGGCCGGTTGGGCGTTTTCTATCTGGGGGCTTATTTATTTGCTTTTGATCCTGTTTACCGCCTATCAATGGGTGGCCTGGAAGAAAGGCAGAACCGATGAATCGCTGAAGCCGGCAGGCATCTGGTTTCTGCTCGTAAACCTGGCCAATGCCCTGTGGGTGGTGGTCTGGCTCAACGAATGGCTTGGCCTGTCGGTACTCCTCATCTTTCTGCTCTTGTTCTGCCTGATCATGCTGGTCCTTCGCCTTCGGCTGGAGGTATGGGATGCGCCGCTGCGGATCATACTCTTTGTATGGTGGCCCATTTGTATCTACACCGGCTGGATTACGCTGGCGAGCATCACCAACGTTTCGGTCTGGCTAAAAAGCCTGCAGTGGGATCCGCTGTTGCTGTCGGCGGGGGGCTGGGCCCTGCTGCTGGTAGTGGTGGCGGGTTTGCTCTACCTCTTTCTTACCTGGAAACGTAACATGCGGGAAGCGGCCCTGGTGGGCGTATGGGGGCTATCGGCCATTGCCTACAAGCAGTGGAACAACGCAGAAGCCGTTGCCATTATCTGCCTGGTCGTAGCGCTTCTTGTTTTCCTGTCGGCTGCCTACCATGGCTACAAAAACAGGCATGCATCTCCCTTTTTCAGCTAGGCTGTGCCGGATGGGTCCGGGCAGCCTCTGTTGGTTAAAAGGCCGGGCGGGCGGGCTGCTTAGGGAGCATCATGCCAGTGCCCATGCTCGGGCGACCAAACTTTGCCTGGAGGCGCCTCACCGGGCGCCTGATTTTCGGTAGTCTGAATGTTCATAAAGGAGACAATGAAGATCAGGACAATGCCCACGATCACCAGGCCCATGATAATCTTGCTGGAGGTAGCAGTTCCTTTTTTTTCTTCCAGCTGTTGGTGGCAGTTTTTATACTTTTTGCCACTGCCGCAGGGGCAGGGGTCATTTCTACCGATTTGTCCCATCTTCTTGCTTATGTGTTCCTTACAGCTATCTGTTTTTACAAAAGTAAGGCAGGAACCTGAAAGTAGCCCTCTTTTTCCCTCCTATTCCCTACCGAATGCTCCTAAACCGTAAAACCCTGCGGATACCTCCTTTATTGTACTAAGGCCGTGTCTGATGAATGCTTTTTTGGGCCAAAAGGTATTCTCAGACACAGCTTAATTCTTGAGCGATATAGAGGGATTTTCAAATGCTGCAAGAGTAATGGGAAGGTACCTCCTAAACAACTGCCGACAAGCCTACATACGTATTTGGCAGCAGGAGGCGTTACCATAGATGAATTTGTTCTGTTAAGCGAAAGGGGGTAAGGCGTTGTGCCATACCCCCTTTTTTGTTGTCGTCTACAGTTTTGTGCAGACCACCCGCTCTACTAGTTCTTGTCGATAAACTCTTCCAGGCCATCCCGCACATATACAACATTGCGGCCCAGCTCTACCAGTTTGCGGTTTTCAAGCTGCTTCAGCAGGCGGGACACTACCTCGCGGGAGGTGCCCAGCTCGCTGGCAATCTCCTGGTGGGTCATGTTGAGCTCGTTGGTCCTGGTCTGCTTTGCCTTTACGGCCAGGTACTTGAGCAAGCGCTGGTCCATCTTTTTAAAGGCCAGATCGTCGATGGCCTGAAACATGGATTGAAAGCGTTTCTGGTAGGTAAGCGACACAAAATCTTTCCACTGGCGGAACTCATGGCTCCACTCCTCATGCTTGCGAGCGGGCACGGCCAGTATTTTGGTTTTTTCTTCGGCCACCGCTTTTATGTCACTGGGATTCATAATGCTGCAGCAGGTAAGGGAAACGGCACAGGTTTCGCCCCCTTCTATATAATATAGAAACAGCTCATGCCCCTCGTCGTTGGTCCGCAGCACTTTAATGGTGCCCTCCAGCACCACCGGCACCATTTTGATGTACTGGCCCGGCTCAATAATGGCCTGTCCGGCCTCAAACTCCATAATATGGGCATGCTTTTCAATCTCGGCCAGCAGCTGGGGATCGGTAATGGTGGGAAGGTGGATATCCATTTGGTGTTCTGGAGATAAAAGATCTATCGTTAATAACATGCAATCAGTGGCTCTGTTGTGAGGAGTAAGTGCTCTTCTATTTTCGGATAGCACCCTACAGATTACACAAACTGGAACACATCATGCAATACTACCACAACAAAGTACTCAAAGGCGTTGGTTTCGATCAGGCCACCAGCAAAGGTACGGAATCTCTGAAAGAGGAAGGCTTTGGTCGGGCTGTCGCCGCGGCATTTTAACGGAATTGATGTACAGGCCACCATAAAGAAGAAACTGGATGTGGAGTACAGGCCCTGCCGGATTCTGGGCGCCTGCAATCTTTTACTTTCAAGAGCATACCGGAAGAAGCTTTATGCTACTTCAAATTAGCTACAGATTTCAGGCATAGCTTAGCAGAAATTTAATCACTTAGTTGCAAACGTTATGATGAAATCAAGCATGTTACTCTTGTCGGTGCTGTTCCTGAGCGCTTTTTCCTGCCAGGATGAGCTAGCCCAAAAAGATGTGCCGGAGCCGGTAGTTGCGGGTCTTGCCGCTACATTTCCGGAAGCCTCCCAGGTAGAATGGGAAAAGGAAGGGGATAATTATGAGGCTGAATTTATGCTCAACAGTCTGGAGCACGAGGCGCTGCTGAATGCATCGGGCAGTGTGCTTAAATACAAGCATGAGCTGGCAGTACCAGACCTGCCTGAGGCGGTAGCGGCAGCCATTCAGCAGCACTATCCCGATAGGCAGATCTCCGATCCCGAGAAGCTGCATCAGGAAGATCAGATGTATTACCAGGTAGAACTTGAGAATGAGAGCGAAGAAATTAAGCTGGTCTTTGCTGAAAACGGACAGGAACAAAAAGAAGCGGTTTACTGGGATTAATTTCCCTCATGCACCTAAACAGGTGCCCTGGTAGTATACGGGGCACCTGTTTACATATAGGGGGTGGGCCCGGCTAGGGCGCCAGCGGCTTATTGCAGGGCCAGGCTTTTGCGGATGCGGCTGAGCGATTCGGGCGTTATGCCCAGATAGGCAGCAATCATTTTCTGGGGCAGCCGCAGGGCCAGCGAGGGGTAAGTCCTGATAAAGGAAAGGTAGCGCTGCTCGCCCGAAGCACTCAGATGGCTTACCAGGCGCTTCTGAAAAGAGTGTAGTCTGTTGAGCTGCAGCTTGGCCGAAAAGTCGGCGGCGCCGGGCACCAGCCGGCCAAACTCGGGAAAAAACTGCGGATCCAGCGCCAGGTAGCTGGTATCTTCCAGGGCATCAATAAAATACAGGGCGGGCTCTTTTTTCAGCAGGCTTACTTGTTCGGAGATCCACCAGTTTTCCGGTGCAAACTGGATGATATGCTCCTTGCCGCCCTCATCAATCACATAGCTGCGCAGGCACCCCTGTACCACAAAGCAGGTGTAGGTACAAATTTCGCCTACCCGCAGCAGTATTTTACCCTTCTCGGCCTGGCGTGGGCTAATCAGGGGGGCGAGTAACTGCAGCTGCTCATCACTCAGGGGCAGAAAGCTGCGCAGGTAAGAGGCAAAGGCTTCAGGGATCATTGTGTGAGGGTGGCTGGGCTTCAGTTCTAAAACTGGCTGGTTCGCGCTAATGGGAAAAGTGTGGCAAGGGGTGCCAGCAGCTCAAGATACGCCATCTAGAACTGAACAGCAAGGCCGGCAGCCCTGGCAAAAAAAAGAGAGGTGCTGGCTTTCTTATCATACATCAAGGCACAGGGCTTGAAAAGGCTGCACTTTTGTATCAGCGATTGACCATACGCCATGAAGCGACGAGAGTTTATACACCTTCTATCCGGAGCAGCAGCCATGACTACCCTATCTGCCTTTAAACAGTTTACCAGTGCCCTACCGCAGCAGGAGTCCCTTATGCCGGTGCTTTTTGTAGGCCATGGCTCTCCCATGAATGCCATAGAAGACAATGAATTTAGCCAGCGCTGGCGCAGCATGGGCCGTGAGATGCCCACCCCCAAGGCTATTTTGGTGGTATCGGCACACTGGCTTACCCGGGGTACACATATTACGGCCATGCCGGCGCCTAAAACCATTCATGATTTTGGCGGATTTCCGGCCCGGCTGCATCAGGCTCAGTATCCGGCTCCGGGCAATCCTGCGCTGGCAAAAGAGATTGCTTCGTTACTAACAACAAGCCCTGTAGGCCTGGACCACGACTGGGGCCTTGATCATGGCGCCTGGTCCATTGCCATGCAAATGTTTCCCGAGGCCACCATTCCGGTGCTGCAGCTAAGCATCGATTACCATAAACCGGCAGCGTATCACTACGCCCTGGCCAAAGAACTGGCTCCGCTGCGCAAAAAGGGGGTGCTGATACTGGCCAGCGGAAATATGGTCCATAACCTGCGCATGCTGAAGATGCCTGCCGATGGTTCTGGCGATCTAAACCAGCCTTTTGGCTATGACTGGGCACTTGAGATGAACGAGCTGTTCAAGGAAAAGATCAGCGGGGGCGATCATCAGACCCTGATCCACTATGAAAAGCTCCATAAAGATGCCCGGCTGGGCATACCAACGCCAGATCACTATTATCCGCTGCTGTATGCGCTGCCTTTGCAGGGAAAACATGAGGCCCTGAGCTTCTTCAACGATAAGGTAGTAGCCGGTGCCATTACCATGACCTCGGTGAAGATTGGCTAAACCAGCAAATTACCCCCTGCGCTGCCGAAACAGACCCATCTTTATACTTTAATAATTTTATCAATTCTATTTATAATCAGTAATCCTATGAAAATCACTTCTTATTTCTTCGCCCTACTGGCCACCCTGGCCTTTACTACTACCCAGCTTGCTGCCCAAAGCGGAGCAGCCAGATCCTTATCTGCCGATACCCAAAAGTCCAGCCTGGTGTGGACGGGTAAAAAAATAGGCGGTGAGCATACCGGCACCATTGGTCTGGCCTCCGGCAGCCTGCTGGTGGAGCGCAACAAACTGGTGGGAGGTGCTTTTGAGATTGACATGACCAGTATCACCAATACGGACATAGCTGATGCCGGCTACAATGCCAAGCTTATAGGCCACCTGAAATCTGACGATTTCTTTGGGGTTGAAAAGTATCCAAAAGCGCTTTTCAGCATCACCAAAGCTACGCCTATAGCCGGCGCTAAAGCAGGTGCCAACAACTACCAGATAACTGGCAGGCTTACCATTAAGGGCAAAACCGATACCATTACCTTTCCAGCCGCTGTGACAATTACAGGTAATGCAGCCGAAGCTCTGGCCAGAATTACGGTAGACCGCAGCAAGTTTGATGTACGCTATGGCTCCCCCTCCTTCTTTGCCGACCTGGGCGACAAAGCCATTGACAATGAGTTTATCATTGACCTGAAGCTGCAGACCACCGCTACCGGCAGCACCGCTACTGCTACCGGCCGCTAGGGGGATGCAGGCCTGTATCCTGCTGCATCCGCAGCTGGTCAAAAACCAGCGGCCTTACTCCCCGGCTTCTGGCTTGCATACAGCATAGTAAACATGAATCATCCCGCATTTTCGTCAGAATGACTACTAAAAA
>NZ_AODQ01000154.1 GCF_000348925.1 Cesiribacter andamanensis AMV16
GGACGGTTTTAGCTGGGCGGGCATTTGCCAATCCTATACTTTTTCCGCTCAGGAAAGGCTTACGGCGCTAACGTAAATTTTGTTTGGGATGGATCGGGAAAGAAAGACCTTAGCCTCCTATTCCAGAGGCCTATGAAAACCTGTATTCAATTTTTTGTATTGTCGCTCCTTTTTTGCAGCCAGCTGTTTGCCCAGGAGGCCGGCCGGCTTAGGGGCAAGCTGCTGGATACCAGTGGAGCTGCGGTGGCCTATGCCAATGTAGCGGTGCTGCATGCCAGTGACAATCGCCTGGCTACCGGTGCTGTAAGCAATGACAGCGGTGAATTTTCCATCAGCAGCCCGGCGGCCGGCACCTACCTGCTGCGCATTACCGCCATAGGCTTTGCCGATTATACCTCTGCCCCCTTTGAGGTAAGCGGGCCGGGCTTCTCCAAAAACTTTGGCAGCCTTGGTCTTAAAGAAGATGTAGAAACCCTGCAGGAGGTAACCGTACAGGCCCTGCGCCCTACCATCACCCAGGAAGCCGATCGCATGGTGGTGAGTGTAGAGGGTACTGCCCTGGCTGCCGGCAGCACCGCGTACGAGGTGCTGGCAAAATCGCCCGGCGTCTACATCGATCAGGACGGCAACGTGCAGCTTAATGGCAAGGCAGGGGTAACCATTATGCTTGATGGCCGCCTTACCTACCTTTCGGCCAAGGAGCTGCGCAACATGCTGGAGGGCATGTCGGCCGAAAACATCAAAAACATCGAGATTATCACCAACCCCTCCTCCAAATATGATGCTGAGGGGTCTTCCGGCATTCTCAACATCAACCTGAAAAAGAATGACCAGCGGGGCATGAACGGCAGCCTCTATGCCGGCTACAGCTATAACCGCCTGAACAGCTATTCTGCAGGGGGTACCATCAACTACAAAGCCGGCAAGTGGAACACCTTTCTGACCCTGGATGCCGCCCAGCGGGTACGGGGGCGCGAAGGGATCTTTTTCAGAGAATTTGCCGGTCCGCAGGAAACCGTTTACTTTCATCAGGATGCCCGGGAAGAAGTGATCCGCAAGGCACCCTCGCTGCGCTTTGGCTCAGACTATAGCCTCAATGACCGCCATAGCCTGGGCTTTATGGCCAACATTGCCCTGCAGGATGCCAGCTTCGACTTCCGCACCGATACCGAAATTGGCCCTGCTCCTCAGCAGCCCCTGTTGCGTATTGATGCCCGCAACCTCACGGCCTCCCGCTATTCCAACTACACCACCAATCTGCATTACCAGGGCAGGCTTGATACTGTAGGTACTACCCTTACGGCCGACCTGGATTATGTACGGATTACCGATAAGACCAGCGCCAGCTTTTTTAACCTGTATGATACCCTGGCCAGCTCCAGACCGGTAACGCGCGATTTTCTGCTGAGCGAAAATCCCAGCGGTTATGATATCTATGCAGCCAAGGCAGATTTTACCCGCCCCCTGCCCCAGGGACGCCGCCTGGAGCTGGGTGCCAAGGTAAGCCGGGTGATCTCTGATAATGATCTGCGCTTTTACTTCCACAATACCGAAACGCCCCTGCCAGACCCTAACCGCACCAATCACTTTATTTATAAAGAAAACATTTTTGCGGCCTATGCCAATTTTAGCAGCAAGCTGGGCAGCCGCATTACCCTGCAGGCCGGCCTGCGGGCCGAGCAGACCCTGTCCGAAGGCAAATCGCTTACCACCGGTCAGGTAACGGACCGCAGCTACCTGAACCTGTTTCCCAGCCTGTTTGTGCAGCAGAAGGTAAGCGAGCAGTACCAGCTGAACTGGAACTACAGCCGCCGCATTCAGCGCCCCAACTACGAGCAGTTGAACCCCTTTATCTTCTACCTGGACCCCTTTACCTGGGCGCAGGGCAACCCCTACCTGCGGCCGCAGTATACCCACGCCATTAGCCTTACCCAAAGCATTAAGCAGCAGTATACGCTGGTGCTGGAGTACCAGCTTACCAAAGACTTTATTGCCGAAGTGCCCAGCCAGTATGTAGAAACCAGTACCACTGTATTTAACCGCAGCAATGTAGATGACTCACAAAACCTGAGCATGACGGCCATAGCCCCGGTGAAGTTTCATAAGAAGTGGGATAGCAACAACACACTGGTGGTAGCCCGCCAGGAGTTTAGTTCGGTATTGGATGGGCAGCTGGTGCGCAACAAGCAACTCTTTTACATGCTGCAGTCAAACCATACCGTAATGCTTCCGCTGGGGCTGCGCCTGGAGGTGAATGCCGGCTATCAGGGGCCCGTTGTATGGGGGTTGTATCGGATTGAAAAGCAGCACTGGGTAAACCTGGGCCTTAAAAAGAGCTTCTGGGAAGACAAGCTGGACCTGAGCCTTACTGCCAATGATATCCTGAAGGGGCAGCGTGTGGTAGGGGGCGCCAATATTGGTGAAAATGTAAACCAGTTTAACCAGTACTTCTTTAACCGCAGCATAGGCATTAACCTGCGCTACCGCTTTAGCAAAGGCGAGCAGTTTGATGCTCGCCGCCGCAACACCACGCTGGAGGAGCTGAACCGCGCCGGAGGCTAAGGAGCAGCTGCAAAGCGAAAAAGAAAAGCCCGGCCAGTCTGGCCGGGCTTTTTTGCCTTTAACAGGACTGGCAAATGAGCAAAACCAATCCTGAAGATCAAAAAAGTAAGGCAGGGTACACAGGCGCTTAGGGTACAAAGCGCAGGTCAAAAAGTAGTTCGTCTTCAGATAGCGTTACCAGCTCAATAATTACTTCATAGCGGCCGGGCGCCAGGGGGGCTTTTTGGGTACCGCACCAGTAATAGCGGCTGGTCGATTCAAGCAGCTGGTTGCCTACCCGCCCCCTGAAGTCAGCATCCGGCATGCCCGTATCGGTCCCAAACCGGGCAAATACCAGATAGGGGCTGGCGCTACCCCGGGCCAGATCGCCTACCGGAATAGCGTTGACCGTAATGTCCTGGATGGGGTAGCCGGTGTGGTTGATAAATTTCACCTCTACAACCTTTTGTTCAAAACTATCGGCACAGCCAGCAATGAGCAGGGCAGACAGCAGGGCAATCAGTACTTTATGCATGGCAGGAGGGGCTTTACCCCTATGACCAGACCCATGCCCTAAGGGTTGGCTGCCGACCGCATTTTTTTAGAACGGGGGTTGCAAAGAGGCTATCCTGCTGCTACCAGTTGCAGCAGCTGGTCAAAATGGCTGATGTGGGCATGGGCTTCCGGCACCTGCCCAAAGCCAAAGGTGGTATAGATAAAGGGGATGTGGTTGCTTTTGCTGGCCTCGTAATCGCCTATGGTGTCGCCTACATACACGGGGGCCTGCAAGCTGTTGCGCTCCCGGATGAGGCGGATATTATCGGCCTTGCTGCGTTTTGTATTGCCAAAACACTCAATATCCTGAAAGAAGTGCTGCAGCCGGTGATGTTCCAAAAATACCTCTATGTAGCCGCTCTGGCAGTTGCTGACGATAAAAAGGGGGTACTGCCGGCGGAGTGCCTGAAGGGTATCCATCAGGCCGGGATAGAGCCTGCCGCCCTCCCGCTGCAGAAAGGCCAGCTCTTCTATGGCACAAAGCCGCTTAAGTTCCTCCAGCTGGCCGGTACTGAGCTGGGGAAATAACCTTGGGTAGATTACATCATAGGGCAGGCCGGTAATGGAGCGCACCATTTCCTGTGTAATGGGGTGCAGGGCAAAGTCCAGCTGCCCGGCGGCGGCCTGCCAGGCACGGGCTACTGTAGCGGTAGAGTCCCATAAGGTACCGTCCAGGTCAAAGATAATGCTGTCGATGGGGGGTATGGAGCGGAGGGGCATAAACGGTTCTAAAAGGTGAGGCGCAAGCTGCTGCGAAGGTAGCAAAAAAGCCGTAGAGATTACCAGGGGTGCCGGTGAGAGCGCGGCTGCTCCTGTTGCCTGGCAGAGGTGCAGGCTTAGTGGGGCAGTCCCTTCAGGCGTTGCTCCAGCGCCTGTATTTCGTTTCGGCTGTACTCACAGTAGCAGAGTTGCAGGGCGGGATAGGGGCTGTTGCTGAGCGGAAACCAGCGGATGAGCTCTTCATCTACCACCAGTCCCACTCTTTTGCGGGAGGCCCCTGCAGTTTTGGCCTGCCACTGCTGCAGCGCACTGTCGCTCAGGTCAAAGGTAAGCAGGGCAAAGGTGTCGGAGGCAATCACCGAGTCGTAGAAAAAGCCAAGCTCCGCATCGCTCAGGGAGAGAATGGGCTCCTCCTGTACAAAGGCATACCCCTTTTTATTGAAGCGCAGATCTTCCTTCACCCGATGGCCCTGAATTGAATCACTCAGAAAGAATAGACCGCCATTGGCTTGCTGGCGTTTTTCGGACAGATCGGCTTCCCGGTGCTGGGCACAGCCGGCCAGGAACAGAACAAGAACACTACAAGATAAAAGCTGCTTCAGCATGCGTACTCAGGTAAAAGGGGGTAGCGGGTATAAAGGTTTGGCAATGCAAAGGCCTGCAGGAATAACAATAAGGGGGTGTTGCAGCCTGCTTTGCCTGTAGCCATCTTCCCGGCTGATGTTTCTCTATACGGAATCCTCTGGCAGCAGATGATGCTTTTGTGCTAAAATTTTACCCCTTGTGAAATTGGGCTTAAGGCCGTTGGATCAGATGGTAAGCATGCCTGTAGGAGTAGTACTTTTCCGGTTCATCTACAGGACAGCAGGGGATCGTGTGCCACCTGCATATCCGGCACGTTTTGTTTATTTTATTCCTTATTTATTACCTGTCTGTTTAGTCGGTTGAAAGGTAGTATTATCCATTTTTACCTAAACATTCTTTTATTTTATGTGTTGCCATAAATTTTTTTTCGATGAACACATGGAGTTAATAGGTTGATAGTTAGCAATATGACTGTAAAAATTTAGTGAAAAGGAGATTGAAGAAGATGCTAGGCAATAAAATTAAAATCTACTTCAGGTTACTTTTTTCTTACTTGCACGTATAGAGAGTACGTGCGGTCCCCACACAAGTGCTTCCTGATCAGAAGCAGGACTGAAAAAGGCCGCTCACCCCCATCCCCTTTCTGAGTTGTGGACTAGTGCAAAACCAAGGTGTGTGTTCGATTCGCCCCTGGTTCCGGCAACGGCCTTTTGGTGGATGGCCAACCAACACGAGTACGTAAAAACACAAAGAGCGATAATTTTTATTTGGATATGTTAAGTGTAGGAGTATCACTGAATGGCGGCATTCGATCGCTGGAGCGGGCACTTAGAATGCGGGTAGAAGGATTGGGTAAAGCCCTGATGGAGGGACTGCTTGCAGCAGCGCCAAAAGCAGTAGCAGCGGAGGAGATCCTGTTGAGCCCAACTCCCGGCCTGCGCATTGCCAGAACCACCCTGCCCGATCAACCGCTGGATTTTAACCAAACTTTTCTTCACATTCACCAGGAGCTAAAAGCCCTCTACCAGCACCAACAGCCCCTGGCCCAACCGGCTGCAGCCTCCACTGCCAGCCTGGAAAACAGCCGGGCTCAGGAAGACCGTAGCCCGGAAGGCCGAACCCCGGAAGGCCGTACCCCGGAAGGCCGGACCCCGGAAGATTATCTGGCGACTGTCTCTCAACTTGTAGGCGGATCGTTACTGCAGCAGTCGGTTAGTGACCGCCCTGCCCGGCGGGCTGCCCCCCAAGGCCTGAAGGTGGCCAGAACCATACTGCCCGATCAACCCATGGACTTCAACCAAACCTTCCGGCACATCCATACGTCGCTAAAGACCCCCTACCAGCCCGGCAGCCGGGTATAGCTGCAGCTGCAGAAATAACAAACGGGAGCCCGGCTTAGCGGCCGGGCTCTTTTTGGTTCCTGCTAGCGGACGTCTTCCTGCAGCAGGCCGGCCTGTGTGAGCTCCCGCATCAGGATCTCGGTAAGCTCAGTGCGAAAGGCAGGCTCATACTGTATGTCCAGCACATAGGCCTTGAGCTCCATTTTCAGCCAGCTTTTGGTATGGTGCAGCACATGGCTAAAATGCACCGCAACGGGCTTGTTCTGGTAGATGTACCGGCTTACATGGGCAGCTTCCAGCGCCAGCTGGCGCACCCGGCCGCTATCAATGCCAGGGGGTAAATATAGCTCGGTTACAACCAGGCAGCTGCTTTCACCACCGGTGGCATTGCGCAGGCTATGGGTAAAAAATAGGGAATTGGGCAGGGCAAGCTCCCCCTCATCCTGGGTACGCAGGCGGGTATGGCGCAGGCCTACCCCTATCACCTCACCATAGTGCTCTCCCAGCCAGATCTTATCCCCAAGGGAAAAAGGAGGTGCCAGCAGCAGGCTGATGCCGGCCAGCGTATTGCGGATCATATCCTGAGCGGCCAGGCCCAGCACCAACGCCACAACTCCCCAAAGCACCAGCCGGCTGGCACCGGCCGGTAACAGAATTGTAGCCAGTACCAGCAGCACCCCCAGCCAAACCAGCAGCTGCAGGAGCGAAAGAAGGGGACCATCAGCCAGCCCTTTGCCCTTGTGGCGCTCTTCCCGTAGGCGAAGCGCCGCCGTAAGCAGGCGAATGAGCACATAGCCCAGCGCCGGCAGCACCACTACCCAAAACAGGTTCCAGAGCGGGGAGTCCAGCGAAAGGGAGGGGCCCCCACTGCCTTGCTCCACAGCTGCAGGCTGTGACAGGGGCCGCTCCCCCGCTGCTGGCTGCAGTTGTGCTTGTTCAGGGGTGCGAGCCACCTGGGCCTGTAGGGGCAGCAGGCCGGGCTGCAACAGGAACAGCAGTGTAAGCAGCAGCCCAAGGCGGAATAGGGAGAGGAGACTATTCATTAGTGAAGCAGGTTTTTTTGTTTCAATACGGTTACCACCAGGCGGTAGAGCAGGGGGTTGAGGGTATAGCCGGAGCCCTGCTCCAGAATAAGCTGCAGCTTGTGGAGCAGTTGCAGCTGGCTGCGGCAGTGCCGCTCGGGTTGGTTGAGGATGCGGCACAGCTCAGGGGCTGTTAGCTGCCCGTGCAGCAGCAGAGCCTGCAGCATAAAGTAACTGTTGGGCTGCAGCTGCTCGGGCAGTACGGGCTCTCCGGGCAGGGAAGCCCTAAGCGTAATGGTGGTTTTGGATACCGCTACCGCCGACCATTGCCAGTACAGCAGCGCCAGGCGCAGGCTGCCCTGGGCAAAGCGGTGCATATTCGTAAAGAGGGTCTCTTCCAGTAAGGCTTGCTTTTCTTCTGCCGGCAGGGAGCTAATGGGCTGGCGCTGCTCCTGAGGGCCAGGCTCGTACTGGAGCTGGTAGCCGCTTAGCAAGTGGCGCCGCATGATGAGCTCCCGCAGCTCTGCCTGGCTAAAGGGTTGCAGCTCCACTACCCGGCTCCAGGCCTGAGCATCCTCCAGGGTTCGGTGCAGGTACTTCCAGGCATAGAGCGAGCAGCTGCACAGCCAGAGCACCTGCCGGCTGCTGCCGGCTACCAGATCCAGAAAATCGTGCATCAGGGCCAGCCCCCCCATCCAGCGCCGAAACAGGTACTGGATATCCTCTACCACCACTACCTGGGGTGCCGGGGGCTGCCGGAGCCAGGCCTGCAGCGCTTCCCATGCCGTATGCTCAGGCAGGCCCAGCAGGGGTGCCAGCTGGCGGGCCAGCGCTACCCTGTTGTCAATCCCTGCCTGCAGGGGCAGCCGGGCAAGAGGGGTATCAGGGGGTAGTTTTTTTGCAAACAGACTGAGCAGGCTGCTGCTGCCGCTGCCGCCTTCGCCCACCAGCAGCAGAGAGGAGAATACCCCCTGCTGCCAGCGCCGGCTGGCTTCCTGCAGCTCATGGCGCTCGGCCGTACGGCCTACCAGCAGCAGCTCGTCAGGGAGGGGCTCGGGGGTAAAGAGGCGCTGGTAGACAAAGGGCAGGCGCTGCAGGGCCTGTTCTTTTTCGGCCAGGTAGTCGGGCAGGGCCGGGGCAGAGGGAGAGGAGGCCAGCGGCTCCTCCAGGCCCAGTTGTGCCCAAAAGCGATGCTGTTCCTGCCCGGCAGTTTTGAGCCGTTGCTGAAGCCTGGCCTGCAGGCGCCGCAGGGGGGTATTGGATAGGCTGTTACGCTTCTGTTCTGCAGCTTTTTGCTTCCGGCTCTTTTTGCGTTGCAGGTGTTGCTGCAGGCTGATGGCCATTTCCGGATTGCTGAGCTGCAGCAGGTGGTTGCTCATCTGTACAACCAGCTGCTCCAGTTCCTGCCAGATGGTGGTGGTAAGCTGCTGCAGGCGATCGCCCAGGGCATTGATCTGCTGCCGGGCATGGTCTATGCCTTCCAGGGCAATGCTCCGGGCCTGCTCCTCCTGCCCGGGCTGCTGCTCCAAAAAGGCCTGGGCTTCGGTAAGCTTGTACAGGGCTGCCTCGGGTACCTCGCCCAGGCGTTGCCGGATCTCTTCCAGCTGCTGGCGCACCTCATTGCTTTTTTGGGTGAGGCTGCGTACGGTCTGGGGCAGTAGCTCCAGGCCGGCCAGTTCCCGGGGGTTAAAGGTAACGAGCCGGTCAGGCGGCAGAGGGCCTGCTTCGGCCCCCTCGGGCAGCTGGTTTAGCGTGCTTTGCGCAGGCAGGGAGGCCAGCACTTCCTGAAAGGGATCTTTGAGCGTCTGTACCCGGGCGGGCAGGCCCAGCTGCATAAGCACCCGGGCTGCGGCCTCCAGCTGGTGTTGCGGAAGCTGCTGGCTCAGCTGCTCCCGAATAGGGCCAAAAGCTGCGGGAAGGGGGGCTGGGCCAGCTCCTGCCTAAGGGTCTGCAGGCTGTCTGCTACCGTTTCAAAGGCCGGGGCCAGCTCGTTTTGCAGGCTTTCCAGCCAGTGGTGACGGCCCGTCTGGTGTTGCTCCTGCAGGCCATCGGCCGCCTGGTACACCTGTAGCAGCAGGCAGCAGCGGCTGCTGACGGACAGGCGGGCATTCTGCCAGTGGCTGAGCAGCTCTTCGGTTTTCAGGAGGCGCTGCTGTTCTTCTTTTTGCAGGCGGGCGGGGCGCAGCAGGGCAGCAGGCAGCTCCAGGGTGCCGGCCTTGCCATAGTCTCTTTCCAGCTCTATGTACAGACGCCCGGTTACGGCATCCAGCTGCCGCTGCAGTTGCTCGCCGGCCTGTAGCAGAAGGGTGCGGGCCTGCTGCCTGCGCTGGTGGATCTCCTGCAGCAAATCGCTGCGGGAGGGCTGCGGCTGGCGGTCGGGCAGCAGGCTGAGGGCACTGAAGGTTCTGAGGAGTTCCAGCCGGTGGCGCTCGGCAATGCTGATCACCTCCTGAAGCCTGTGCAGCAGGTTTACCAGCAGGTGGCGACGCAGCAGCAGCTGCCAGGGTATTTTTTGTGTCCAGGGGTTCCGGGCAGAGGCGGGCACAGGGAGGTTAGGTACTGCCTGTAAGGATGTAGCAACGCTGCCCTTAGCCAGCAGGCTGCGCAGATGCCGTTTCCAGAATTTAAGCGACCGCAGCCAGGCCGGATCATCC
>NZ_AODQ01000155.1 GCF_000348925.1 Cesiribacter andamanensis AMV16
CCTT
The DNA here is from genome assembly GCF_000348925.1 of Cesiribacter andamanensis AMV16. Taxonomy (GTDB): domain Bacteria; phylum Bacteroidota; class Bacteroidia; order Cytophagales; family Cyclobacteriaceae; genus Cesiribacter; species Cesiribacter andamanensis. The sequence goes on from NZ_AODQ01000155.1 coordinate 5, forward strand.
TCAGCTACGCTTCCCAAACAGGAAAGCGAGGCCTTTAGTAACCTCCGCTTCATGATCGGCAATACGCCCATGCTGGAGCTGCGCTACCGCTACCAGGGCCAGCCGGGCCGCATTTGGGTAAAATGCGAGTACTACAACCTGAGCGGCAGCATCAAAGACCGCATGGCGCTGCACATTCTTCGCCAGGCCTACCAGGAGGGCCTTCTCCGCCGGGGAGATACCATTGTAGAGGCCACCAGCGGCAATACGGGCATTGCCTTTGCCGCCCTGGGCCGGGCGCTGGGCCACCCGGTGCGCATCTACATGCCCGACTGGCTGAGCCGGGAGCGTAGCGAACTCTTGGAGAGTATGGGCGCCAAGGTACGGCTGGTCAGCGCAGAGGAAGGAGGCTTCCTGCGCAGCATCCAGCTGGCCGGCGAGCGGGCTGAGCGGGAGCCACGGGTATTTCAGCCACGGCAGTTTGAAAATGAGCTGAACGCCCAGGCCCATGAATGGGGCACCGGGCCGGAGATTTGGTACCAGCTGCGCTTGCTGGGCAAAACACCGGACGCTTTTGTGGCCGGCGTAGGGACGGGCGGCACCATCATGGGGGTAGCGGCTTTCCTGCGCCGACACAATCAGCAGATCCGCCTGCACCCCCTGGAGCCGGCCCAGTCGCCCACGCTGTCTACGGGCTGCAAAGTGGGTCGTCACCGCCTTCAGGGGATTTCCGATGAGTTTGTGCCGCCCATCCTGAAGCTGGACGAGCTGGATGCGGTTGTGCAGGCCCATGACGGAGACGCCATCCGCATGGTGCAGAAGCTCTCTGCCCAGCTGGGCCTGGGGGTGGGCCCTTCCTCCGGGGCCAATGTGCTCGGTGCCATCCGCCTGCAACAGGAGCTGGGCCCCGAGGCCACGGTGGTGACCGTGCTGCCCGATAGCAATGCCAAATACCTCAGCACCGATTTGTTCTGGGAACAGCCGCTGAAGGAGGACTACATTAGCCCGAAGGTGGAGTTTGAGGGCTATACGCCTATCCGCCGGCTGTTTGGGTGGTAGGCTAGCATGGGTGCAGCCAAAAAAAAGCACGGTAGTAGGGCTACCGTGCTTTCGGGTTCATATCTCATCCGAAAGGGATGGAGATTACAGTTTTAACTCACCGGTGCGAGAGTAGGTCATTGGTTGCGTGGGGTCGTCGTTTTCAAACTGGGCTACGCAGATGATGGGTGCGGTTACACAACGAAAGGACTGGCCGGACTGTAGCACAATCCAGTTACCGTTCTGGTTGCCATAGAGGATCTTGTTGGGATCCGGACTCTGCTGTGGACTAAAGGCAAAGGCGCCCAGGGAGGCGGCGGCAAAGGCCATCACGGCCAGGTAATTTTTAATCTTTTTCATGGGATTGGCGGCTTTTTTAACTACTCAAAAAGCCGAAACGGTTTAACTACAATTGCCTACTCTGTTCAGGGTTTTCGGCTTGCCCCTTTGCCTGCCCGGGCAGGCGTAGCGCGCGCTAATTTTTTAAGAAGAGGTGGAGGAGGAGGGTAGAAGGGCAAGCAGCCCTCCCCAAAGGGAGAGGGTGTAGAAGAGCAGGTTGACCACAAGGTGCTGCTCCCAGCTGAGCCTTTCCAGGATGCCCCCGCAGGAGCAGGGCCGCTCGCCCAGATAGCCCAGCACCACCAGGGAAACGTAGCCGGTGAAAAGCAGCATCAGCCCCCCGGACAGCACAAATCCCCACTTCCGCCAGGGCGCATAGAGCAGCAGGCCAACAGCCAGTAGCTCGGCCAGGGGGATGGCCCACACCAGGCTGAGGCTAAGTCCCTCAGGCAGCGGCTGGTTCAGCAGCGCTTCCCGGAAGACCCCCGGGGCCAGCAGCTTGCTCAGGGCCGTATAAGCGAATAGCCCGATCAGCGGGAGGGAAAGGTAGAGAAGGCGGTCGTTTCGTGTCATGGCCTGGGGCTGAAGGGGAAGTTTCCGGCCCTTGCCGGAAAGCCCTTCACTAGTATAGACACGGGGGTAGAGGGTGGCCCTACCTCTATGAATCTCTCTCCGCTCAAGTGCTCAGCTGATGCCACTATATTGGGATATCAGCTCCTCAGTCATGCCAGGCGTTTAGTAATGTTTATCACCTCAACGCATATGGTGGATATTCGCAGCGCCAATTTTTACCAGATTCATTCCTGCCCGGTAAAGTTCCTGTAGGGAAAGTACGGCCCAAGAGACCATTCAGGATTTCCTGAATGAGCAGGGTAGCGCAGCGGAACAGGAGCAATCCAACCTGGCTTTACAGGATAAAGCCCGGCTTTTGCGTGATGGCAGCAAACCGGGCGCTCCGGATGAGGAAGGTGTAGGAGAAGTCTGATTGGGCTCATACATACGGTTGCCGAAGGGGGAGCATTGCAAGCGGAAGGTGCTTTTGATGTATAGATAAGCCATAAAACTGTGGTTTACTTTTCATTTAACCGACGCTTTTTTTCGTTGGAATCATGTGCTTATTTTTTTGATTTCACCTAAAAAAGCGATAGGTAGCTAGTATTCCATAATCTAATGAACTTGCTATAAAGAGCAGATTGCGTGTTCTATAGTAGATATACGCAAAGCAGTTCCATAGGCGTGGAGAACTAGGGGACGTCATGAAAAGTCTCCATCACGATTCTGAACCTGATGGCTGCAGTAGCGTTTTGCCGGCCTTTATCCCTTCTTTTATTACATCCACGCTTTTGATCCGCTGACTACAGCCTGTGGATGACTGACTTCCTATCTCCACACCGTTAAAGCCCTTGCAAATAGCCTGATTGTTAGTGCCTCAGGATAGGCTATAGCATCACCGTTTCACTTCTGCGGACTTCTGGGCTGCTTTGATAAGTCCATTTTTATAAATATTATCTACCAAAATAGCCAATAATTCTTACTTCAGTTAAGGAAATGTGGCCTCTAGGTGGCCATGGCAGAACAGAACCGCACTTACTAGTCCTTTCGTATGTACAGTGGCAAAACACTTTTTAGTGCCAGAATTTTACAAACGCCTCAAGATGAAAATTCTCTTTTTGACAACTGCTCACAATGGACTGAGCCAGCGGGCTGCTCTGGAACTTCGGGAACATGGCCATACAGTAGAGATCCAGCTCGCCACCAGCGATGGGGCCATGGAAGCGGCAGTAGCGCAGGTTCGGCCCGACCTGATCATTGCTCCTTTTCTAAAGAAAGCCGTTCCTGCCGCTATCTGGCAAAAGCACAGGGTGCTGATCGTGCACCCGGGCATTAAAGGTGATCGTGGCCCTTCTTCTCTGGACTGGGCTATTATGGATGAGTGGCAGCAGTGGGGCGTAACCATCCTACAGGCAGCCCAGGGAATGGATGCCGGCGATATCTGGGCCTCCCTAACTTTTCCCATGCGTGCGGTAAGCAAAAGTACCCTCTACCGCCATGAGGTAACCCAGGCCGCTGTACAGGGTCTGCTGGAAGCGGTTGAAAAATTTGCCAGCGGCACCTTTATCCCGGAACCGCTGGATTACACCAGTCCGCTCGTTAAGGGTAGGCTGCATCGTCCGGTGAAAACCAGCGACCGATGCCTGAACTGGGAGGATACTACTGCCAATATCCTTAAAAGGATAAGGGCCGCTGACAGTACCCCCGGCGTATTGGATACAATTTTAGGGGAGCGCTACCGCCTGTTTGGTGCACATGAAGAAAGGGAGCTAAGCGGACCAGCAGGCGAGCTGCTGGCGACCCGCAATGGCGCCATCTGCCGCGCTACGGGCGACGGGGCCGTCTGGATCACTCACCTGAAAAGAGAAGCGGGTGGAATTAAGCTTCCGGCCACCCTGGTACTGGGGGATCAGCTAATGGGGGTAGCGGAGTCTTCCTACGATCCTTTCAGCCCGAACCACAGCTGCCCAGGCTTTAGAGACATCTGGTACGAAGAAGCTGAAGGGGTGGGCTATCTGCATTTTGACTTCTATAATGGCGCTATGAGCACTGAGCAATGCCAGCGCCTTCAGCAGGTTCTGGTGCGGGCAAAACTGCGAAGCACAAAAGTGCTGGTGCTGATGGGTGGCCATGATATCTGGTCAAACGGTATTCACCTGAACGTTATTGAGCAGGCCCGGAGCCCGGCGCAGGAGTCCTGGGAAAACATCAATGCCATGAATGACCTGGTGCGGGAAATCATCCTTACCGACACCAAGCTGGTCATTGCCGGCATGCAGGGCAATGCCGGAGCGGGTGGGGCTATTCTAGCCCTGGCAGCTGATAAAGTGTATGCCCGCAACGGCATTGTGCTGAATCCCCACTACAAAAAGATGGGGGGGCTCTATGGATCGGAATACTGGACCTATCTGCTGCCCAGACGGGTGGGTAAAAAGAAAGCACTGAAGCTTACCGAAGGCTGCCAGCCCCTGAGTACAGCAAGGGCGAAGGCCATTGGTTTCCTGGACAATGCCTTTGGGGATTCGGTAGCAGACTTCCAGTACCTGCTGCGCCAGAAAGCAGCAGCCCTGGCCATAAGCCTGTATTATGATTCCATGCTGGAGCAGAAAAGAAAGGAACGCCTTGCAGACGAGCTTGCCTGCCCGCTGGAAAAGTACCGGGAAGAGGAGCTCCGGCAAATGCAGCTGAATTTCTTTGGCGAGGATCCCAGCTACCATCTTGCCCGTTTCCACTTTGTGCATAAGATCTCCTGCGCCCAGCAGCCTTCCCCGGAAGCACTGGCAAAGTATCCATCGGCACATAAGGAACTTCAGCAGCTGGTCTAAGGGCGGCAGCCGCTGCTTACCACTTCTCATCTTGCTTTTACATTACCTTCAACCTAAACTACCATGAAAACCAGGCGCCTGATGGCCATTACCCTGCTGCTCGTATCGGCAGCAGGGGTGGGTTATCTGTTTTGGCAGCAGGAAGTAAAATACGTGCTGCCTACCCCTGTTCCCCTACACTATGCACCCGCCGTGATCGGCGATTCGCTGGCCCTAAGCGGGTTGCTGCCAAAAGGGGATACCAAGGGGCTGTTGCTCCATTTCTTTAATCCCGACTGCCCCTGCAGCCGCTTTAATGTGAAGCACTTCAATTACCTGGGAAAGACCTATGGGCAGCAGGTACAGTTTGCAGTTGTCATCCCTGAATTTGCCGATTACAAGAAGGCACGGGAGCTTATCGAGGCGCCCATACCTGTGTATGTGGACAGCGGGGATGCCATAGCCACTGCCTGCGGGGTATATGCTACGCCCCAGGCAGTGGTGCTGACCGCAGAAGGCACGCTCTTTTACAGGGGTAACTACAATAGGGCACGTTACTGTACACAGAAGAACAGCAACTATGCAGAAATAGCCCTGCAGCACCTTTTGGCAGGCCGGGAGGCCCCCCAGTTTGGAATGTTGGCCAGCCAGTCGTATGGCTGTCAATTTTTCGAAGAAAACACGCTTTCTCTCCTCAACTTTTAACCTATGAACCAAGCTTTACATCCGAAGAAGATCAGCAAGGCCCGCTTTTTTCAGGCCATCACGCAAAAGTCAGATGCCATCATATCAGGTGCCATGATCGGCTTTTTTCTCAATGGCCTGTTCCTTTCTTTCTTCTACGATACCTGGCTCATCAGCCTGGGTGTAGGTTGCCTTTGCCTGTTGGGCTTTTATTCCTGCAAATACCTGCTGCCCCATTCCGCGCTGCATCAGTATGTGGCCAGCAGTGTATTCGCCATTTTCATGGCGCAGTTTATTTACCAGATGCACGGCATGTTTGAAATGCACTTCTGGGCGTTTGTAGCCGCAACCTTGCTGATCACTTACCAGAACTGGAAGCTTTATATTCCGCTTTCCCTCATCATTGTGGTGCACCATGCAGGCCTGGCCTACCTGCAGTACAGCGGCATGCAGGGAGTATATTTTACCCAGCTCTCCTACATGGACATGCAGACGTTTGCCTTCCATGCAGCCTTGGCGGTGCTCATTATCGGCATCTGCGGCTATTGGTCGTACGACCTATCCAGGCGCACCATTGCCGATGGCCTCAACCAGCTCTTGCTGGAAGAACAGCTGAGTAATGTAGAGAAGAACATTGCCTTTGCCGAGGAGATCAGCAAGGGGAACTTAAGTCTGGAGCATACCCTTGGTGAGCAGCAGGACGAACTGAGTAAAGCCCTGATCAACATGCGCCAAAGCCTGCTGGAGGCATCGCTGCGGGAGCAGCACGAGCGCTTTGTCAATACAGGGGTTGCCCGAATCGGGGAGATCCTGAGAAACAATATCAACAACCTGGAGGAGCTCACCGACCGGGTGCTTAAAGAAATTGTGACCTACCTGCAGCTGAACCAGGGGGGCTTGTTCCTGGTGGAGGAGGATGAAAAGGACCATAAATTCCTTAGTCTGAATGCCTGCTTTGCCTACAACCGGAAAAAGTATCTGCAGCGCAGCATTGAAATCGGAGAAGGCCTGGTAGGGCAGGCCTACCTGGAAAAGGATGTACTTTACCTGACCGATGTGCCCCAGGGCTATACGACCATTACCTCAGGCCTGGGCCATGCCACTGCCAGCAGTATTTTGATCGTGCCCCTTGTCAACAATGATGAGATCATTGGAATACTGGAGGTCGCCTCCCTGCAGGTGATTCCTGAAAACCACATTAACTTCCTGAAGAAGGCCTCAGAGAGCATTGCTTCTACCTTGCTATCTGCCCGGGTGAATGCGAAAACCAAAAAGCTGCTGGAGCAGGCTCAGTATCAGGCAGAAGCCATACAGGCACAGGAGGAAGAGATGCGCCAACACCTCGAAGAGCTGGAGGCAACCCAGGAAGAAGTCATACGCCGTACGCGCAGCTACGAAGAGCAGCTGACTGAAAAAGATGAAGCAATCGCTCAGCTGCGAGAACAGCTTAAGCAGCTGGAGTTAAGAAGCGCTGTACCCTATGCTGATCATTTTAGTGCCAGGAAGCTGGAGAAAATGGCGGATTAACAAAAATTAATGAAGTACTAAAAGGGAACAATCCGGGCAGAAAGGCACTGCCTGGATTGTTACGGTGCAGGTGGAGCATACGTTCACCTCACTACATTCTTAAAGGTAAAAAGCCTTTAGTTGCTTTTTGATTTAAACCGATTTTTTTAAGCTTCACCTGCCTTGCCCAACAGCATTGCTGATCTGTGGGGGCATCTTTTCTTTGGCAAGGCAGGGATGTGGCACTATAAATCCAGACGTGATGTCCATGCAGGGCAGGCCTACTTCAGGTACCCGGATGAGTATTCTTTTACGATCTCTACCGATACGCTGTATGAAGGCCCCCGCAAGGTGGTGCTCTTAACAGATGAAGAAAGTGCCAGCTCCGGAGAAACATTTGTTTTTCGGGCAAAGCAAAGTGATAAAGTGGTGGTGTATGGGCAAAACACCGCCGTCGTGGTGGATGGGTTCAAGGGATTAGCGAAGATCATCGGCTGTTTTGAGCTGGTGTTTCCCTCCTCGCTCAGGGCAATGGATCTGGATAAAAACCCCATTGACCCGCATGGCATTGCTCCGGATGTGTACCTGGATAAAAAAGTAGATGCCCTGGCCTATGCGATTGCGCATATGAAGCAATTGGACCTGGAATATCCCTCTCTTGCCATCCGGGGGTTCATGATGCCGCCTATGGCCGAGGCAGCGGCAACAGCTGATCCGGAAATAGCCCCAAAGAGCATGCAGGCCAGGATATTCACATATGCAAGTCCCCCAGGCAGGGCGCATAGAGCAGCAGGCCTACGGCCAGCAGTTCCGCCAGGGGGATGGCCCACACCAGGCTGAGGCTAAGTCCCTCAGGCAGCGGCTGGTTCAGCAGCGCTTCCCGGAAGACCCCCGGCGCCAGCAGCTTGCTCAGAGCCGTATAGGCAAATAGCCCGATCAGGGGAAGAGAAAGATACAGAAGGCGGTCGTTTCGTGTCATGGCCTGGGGCTGAAGGGGAAGTTTCCGGCAAGGGCCGGAAAGCCCTTCAGCTGTTTAGACACAGAGGATGGGGATGGCCCTACCCCCGTACAGATCTACAGGCTTTGCTGCCTACTTGATAGGACCCTCTGCACCAATAGCTATCCCTCTGAATACCTCTGCATGGATGGATGCTTATTAAGTATCTCCATACGAAAATAAAAAACATTGCATTCAAAAGGGTTACGATCATCTTCACACCCGCATACGCGAATAAAGTCCGGGGCTTAGTGGTATGCAAGAAAATAAGCTGCCCAGGGCGCAGTACTTAATTTTTTCCCAATGGCAGCTCCCAATGTTTAGGTAGTAAGAATACACAAACATCCAGCTGGCAAATCGGGTAAGTAGGTATTACATTGCAGGCGCCAGGTAAACTTTTTGACAGAATCTTAATGGGCAATCTGCCACTTATCTCCTTCGGCATTTGATGCCGAGTAGTATATTCGCTACATTACTTTATTTCATTATTATGCTAGATTACCTTTCGAGCAGGTTGCACTAGCATAAAAATCATTAGAAAAAAGATGATGTTTCATTTTGGGTTGAAAAGCACATCGCTGCTCTTGTTTTTTATCCATGGAATCGTCTTTTCGGGAATTCTGATTGGAAGGGGGAGGATTTTGGGTGTTCAGGCGAGTACATGGCTGGGGCTCTTTCTGTTGCTATGCTCCCTTTACATTGCCCCCTTTATGCTGGGCTATGCCGGTTGGTACTCGGGCGGACTGACCCGCGACCTGCTGTTCTATATCCCATTTCAACAACTTTTTCTCCTGCCGCCCATCCTGTATTTTTATTTTCGATCCCTCCTCGATCGTTCCTTTGTGCTGAAGAGAAAACACTTCATCCACTTTATCCCTGCCATAGCATATCTGCTCTATTCCGCCATTGTCGTGCTCGCTGATAAGCTAGTTTTCGGATATGCCTACTTTTATCAGGACGGTAAGGACAAGGATCTGGCCCCCTGGTACCAGATGGCAGGATTTTTATCACTGCTTTACTATCTTGTCGCCAGCTGGAAGGTCTATCGGTACTACCGCTCGCTCACTGTACAAACGCTAAGTTTTGCCGATTCGGTCCGGTATCGATGGGCAGCTCATTTTCTACTCGCTTTTTTTGCCCTATGCCTGCTTCGCGGACTTTTTTTTATCCTTAATCCGGAGTGGGATGAGTTTGGCCGGAAATTCTGGTACTATCTGAGCTTTTCCATCCTGTTTTACTATATCTCCATCAGTGGTCTGGTAAATACACGTTACCAGCGCTGTATCCTTCTCTCTTTTTGACCAANCAGGCTCGTTGCTGCCAGCCGTGCTCCCCTCCACCGAGGCGGCAGCCAT
>NZ_AODQ01000156.1 GCF_000348925.1 Cesiribacter andamanensis AMV16
CGCGCGGCGGCCGCGCTGGTCGAGATGACAGCCTACCTTAATAAAAAAGGCCTCAAGATTCATTCTGAGGCCTTTTTATTAAGTGTCCCGCTAAAAATTCGGGATGACTCATGTTTAACATTCATTATTCAACTCTCGAAAAGGATTTTACTGCTACATGAAAACCTAGTACTACAAAGATAGCTGCCCCCCTGCCCCGCAACAAGGCAAGAACGGACCCAAAGCTGTAGGGGGTAAGAAAAACACAAAAAGAAAGGGGCTTCTTTTTACAGAAGCCCCCAGATATGCTCAGAATAATGCTATTTACACATGCACATGCCGCTCGGCATGGTAAGAAGAACGTACCAAAGGTCCGGATTCTACATATTTGAGTCCTCTTTTTAGCCCTTCTTCCTTGTACATTTCAAAGACCTCGGGCCGAATAAACTCGGCCACTTCAATGTGCATTTTGGTGGGCTGCAGGTACTGACCCAGTGTGAGGATGTCCAGGCCGTGGGCGGCCAGATCATCCATGGCTTTAAACACTTCGTCCTGGGTTTCGCCCAGGCCCAGCATAATGCCCGACTTGGTGCGTTTTCCGGCCTGTTTGGTGCGCAGGATCTGCTCCAGGCTGCGGGCATATTTGGCCTGCGGACGCACGGGGCGATACAGGCGCTCTACGGTTTCCATGTTGTGGCTTACCACCTCCTGGCCGGCGCTGATCATGCGCTCCAGAGCTTCCCAGTTGCCTTTGGTATCGGGAATAAGGGTTTCTATAGTGGTGGCGGGCGAAAGCTCCTTTATCAGGCGTACGGTCTGGTACCAGATCTCGGCACCCCGGTCTTTGAGCTCATCGCGGTTTACGGAGGTAATTACGGCATGCTTTACGCCCATTGTATGGATGGCTTCGGCCACCCGGCGGGGCTCGTCCAGGTCATACTCCGGTGGCCGGCCGGTGGCTACGGCACAGAAGCTGCACGAGCGGGTGCATACATTGCCCAGGATCATAAAGGTAGCTGTGCCGGCACCCCAGCACTCGCCCATGTTGGGGCAATTGCCGCTCTCGCAAATGGTGTGCAGCTTATTCTCGTCTACAATCTTGCGAACGCGGGCATATTCTTTACCTACCGGCAGCTTTACGCGCAGCCAGTTGGGCTTTTTGGTTCTGGTTACTTCCTGCGAAATAACGGGTAGTTCAATCATCGGATAACCTCCCTTCTATAGAGCGCAAAGGTACGGATTAATTCGCATAACAGCCAGCTTCCTTAGCGGCGGCTGCCATGAAAGAGGGTGATGTAGGCAGAGGGAAACAGGCGCTGGTTTTCTGAACGGGGCAGCAATACCACCTCATTGGGAAAGGCCTCCAGCATGATGCCCAGCTCAAGCCCGCTTACATTGGTGCGGAAGGTGCCAAACTCAAAGCTAAAGCCGGTACGGGCATGCAGACCGGCCGTAATATCGCTCTGGCCAATGCCCTCCAGTGGCCTGCCGGTACCATAGATGTTGTTTACCACATGGGCGCTGTTGTAGGGATCGTACTGGGCAGTGGTGGTAAAGCCCGATACGCTGGAGCTCCCCCCATGCACCTCTATGTAGTAGGGGGCTATGATGCCCAGGGTGGGTCCGCCCGAGGCGTGTACCGTAACCTGCACCCCCTGCTGAGGCCCTTTGCGGAACAGGAGACGCTCCATGCCATAGCTAAAGCGCATGCTGTACAGATAGTTGCTCTTGCCCAGAATAAAGCTGCCGCCGGAGAAAGCCGGCACCCTGATTTCTTTGGGATGCTTTACATTCACGATCTCAAAACCCAGGGTGCGGAACATGCTGGGCTGCACCCTGCGGGAAAACTTGAGGTTAAAGCCGCCTATATAGCCCCCGTTGGTGTTTTTGTTGATACCCCATACATATTCGCGGGTATACTCATCTTCTTCTTTCTCGCGCTGCTGGGCGCTGGCCTCAAGGGTAAGCAGCAGGAAGCTGGCAAAAAGTATGCAAAATATAGGCGCCTTCATTGTTTGAAATGCGTATCTGTGTATGTTTGAAGGTAGGAATTAATAGGATAACTAAAAAGCAGCGCACTAGTTTATGCCAACCAGTACGGGAAGATATAACGAAAATTTACGCACCGAAGTACGCCACAGCCGGTCAGGAAGCTCATTTGTCACCGATGCACCCGTGGACAATAACGGAAAGGGAGAGGCTTTTTCACCTACCGACCTGGTAGCAGCCGCGCTGGGCAGCTGTATGGCAACCATTATGGGCATTTGGGCGGAGAAGAACGACGTGGACCTTAGCGGATTACACTGGGAAATAACCAAGCACATGAGCAGCAATACACCCCGCCGCATTGTGGCCATAGATGTACACATGGAGTGGCCGGGCGCCCACACGGCTACAGATGAACAAAAACACAAGCTGAAAAAAGCGGCTCTTACCTGCCCGGTAGCGCAAAGCCTGCACCCCGATATTCAGCAGAACATCAGCTTTAATTTCTGATCAAGCCTGAATTTCTGCTTATTCCTGATCCAGTTTTTTCTTAAGCTCTTTATAGGAAATGTTGGAATGCGAGCGGTGGTAGGTACACCTGCCCTGCTCGATCAGCAGGAGCTGCGGCGACTCATGCTGCACACCAAACTCGGCCGCTACCTGTGAGGATACGGGCCGGTACTGGATCAGGTCCAGGTACCAGGGCTCTGCAGCCCCCATCTCCTCCCCATTCCAGGAACGCTCAAACCAGCTAAGCGCCATATGGCTTATGGGGCAGCGTGTGCTGTGCTTAAAGATGATGATGGGCTGCTGATGGCTTTTTTGCTTCAGCTGCTCCAGTTCTTCTACCGAATCGAGCGTATTCCACTTCATATTACTCATACCAGATCTCACTTTCCCCCTTATCGTAGCGCGGCTTCATGGGCTTTGCCTTTACCGTTTTGGGCTGCTGCTTACTTGTAAAGATACGGTTAATCGTATTGCTTCGTTTCCGGGCTTTGGCCCTTTGTTCATCGGAGCGCAGCCTGTTGTAACGGGCCACCACGCTGGGGTGCATGTCGGCATCGCGCTTGCGTATCTTTAGATTGCCCCGGTACTGGTTCATTTTTTCGGACAGATCGCCGTAATACACCATTTTTTGCCGCTGGGTCATCATGCGCGTATTGCCCTGGTGGCTGGTGGCCGGGGTGCTGCTATACTGCTTGGCAAACGAGGCCTTGCGCTCCGACCAGTGCGTGCCAGGCTCCCGCACATATTTGGTCTTTACCGATTTGTTGCCACCATGGCGGGTGGCGTTGTAGCTGCTGTAGCGCTGCCCAGCTTTTTCATTCCGCTCCGAATGGTGGGTGCCGGGGGCTACCCGTTCTGAGGCTTTTACGGTTTGATGTCCCTGGTGATCAGTACCTGTTGGTGGCTTGCGCCTCACTGCCTTCTGACGGTCCTTATCATTGTATACCACGCCGGGCTGGTTTATAGACCTGCGATCTACCTTAAGGTCGCCCTGGTTATCGGTGCCCCGCAGATCACGGCGGCGGGCTCCCCTCTCCCGCTCCTTTTTATCGTATACCTTTCCGGGCTCATCGATCTCCCGCCGCTTTACCGATAGCTGGCCATCATGCTGAGTACCGCGGGAGGCTGTGGCTTGCTTTCCTTGACGGTCTGAACGCTCCGTATAATGGGTGCCCGGCTCCTTTACCTCTCCTTTTGGCTGGCGTAAGCGGCCGCCAAAAGCGGTGCCTTTAGGCTGGCCCACCTTCCGGGGACGTTCCCGCATCAGGTGGCGGGCGGCCCTGCCGTCTATGGAGGGAATTTCCTCAAGACGCGGCTTTTCCTTATCGGTGCGATATGATCCCGGCTTGGGGTCGTGCTGCTGTGGTTTCTTGCGCAGGTTTACCACCCTGTCTCGTGGGGAGTGGTCGGGATCCTTGCGCTTTTTCTTTTTGGCACGTTTCTTCTGCTTCTCTGTCTTTAATTCACGCTCAAAATCGTTTACGACCTGCGCGCCGGCTCCCTGCCCAAAGAGCAGTGCCCCCAGCAGTACAAGCAGGAACAGCGGCAAACGAAATGAGGTAATGTGCTTCAAAGCAGCAGGTATTAAGATGTTACAACTACAACAGGCCGGACTAATTAGTTCATTTAGAAGGCCATGAGCGCTTCCAGCTTTTGAGCAAGCCTGCTCTTGGGCAGAAAGTTCTGCTCCAGCGGCGGGGCAAAGGGTACAGCGGTATCCAGGCTGGCCTCCCGCATCACAGGAGCATCCAGCCAGGTGAAGCAAGTGTTCGGCAATCCAGGCGGCTATTTCACCCCCTACACCCCCCGTAAGGGTATCCTCATGCAGCACCAGCACCTTGCCGGTCTGTTTTACTGCTTCGGCTACGGCCTCTTTATCCCAGGGCAAAAGGGTCCGCAGGTCCAGAATGTAGGCCGATACGCCCAGCTGCTCTGCTACCTGTTTGGCCCAGTGTACACCCATGCCATAGGTAATGATGGCCAGCTCACTGCCCTGCTGCACTACCCGTGCCTTGCCCAGGGGCAGGGTGTAGTAGTCGCTGGGGATGGCCTCACTCAGGGAGCGGTACAGCACCTTATGCTCAAAGTAGATGACCGGGTTGGGGTCTTCCAGCGCCGCACACAGCAGCCCCTTGGCATCATAGGGGGTGGAGGGGTACACCACCTTCAGGCCAGGAGTATGAAAGAACCAGGCCTCGTTGCTCTGCGAGTGAAACGGGCCTGCCGCTACGCCTGCCCCGGTGGGCATGCGCACCACCACATCGGCATTTTGTCCCCAGCGGTAGTGGATCTTGGCCAGGTTGTTGACAATCTGGTTAAAGCCACAGGTCACAAAATCGGCAAACTGCATCTCTACCATAGCCTTGCGGCCCTTGATGCTCAGGCCCAGCCCGGCACCAATGATGGCCGATTCGCACAGAGGGGTATTGCGTACCCGCTCCTTGCCAAACTCCTCTACAAAGCCCTGGGTGATCTTAAAGACCCCGCCGTACTCGGCAATATCCTGGCCCATGAGCACCAGCTCGGGAAAGCGCTGCATGCTTTGCCGCAGGCCGTCCGAAATGGCATCAATAAAGCGCTTCTCTTCGGTTTGCCCACTGGCAGGTTCAACCACCTGCTGCTGGTAGGGGGCATACATATCCCCTACTTCCTCACTAGTATCGGCCTGGGGCTCAGCTTCAGCAAAAGCGCCCTGCAGCCCCTGTTCAATTTCTTTGCTGATGGCAGCGCGGATCTTTTTACGCTGCTCTTCGCTCAGTACGCCTTCCTGCAACAGAAAGCGCTCATAGTTCTCTACCGGATCTTTCTTGCCCCAGATCTCAAAGAGTTCTTTGGGTACGTATTTGGTGCCAGAGGCTTCCTCATGCCCCCGCATGCGGAAGGTCATGGCCTCTACCAGCACCGGGCGGGGATTTTCCCTGAGATCGGCCGCCAGGCGGCGTATGGTGCTGTATACCTCCAGAATGTTGTTACCATCAATCTGCACCGCTTCCATGCCATAGCCCGGCCCTTTGTCTATAAAGTGCCGGAAGCGAAACTGCTCGCTGCTGGGGGTAGACAAGCCCCAGCCGTTGTTTTCCACCACAAAGATCACCGGCAGGTCCCATACGGCGGCCACATTCAGGGCCTCGTGGAAGTCGCCCTCGGAGCTGGCGCCATCACCGGTAAAGACCAGGGCTACCTTTTTCTCGCCATCCAGCTTATGTGCAAGGGCTATGCCATCGGCCAGGGCCATCTGAGGCCCCAGGTGCGAGATCATGCCCACAATATGGTGCTCCTTTGTACCAAAGTGAAAGGAGCGGTCCCGGCCCTTGGTAAATCCGGACTTTTTCCCCTGAAACTGAGCAAACAAGCGCTCAAATGGTACATTGCGGGTGGTAAATACCCCCAGGTTGCGGTGCATGGGCAGAATGTACTCATCTGCCTCAAGGGCCAGGGTTGCCCCCACGGCCACAGCCTCCTGGCCTATGCCCGAAAACCACTTGCTGATCTTGTTCTGCCGCAGCAGAATCAGCATTTTATCTTCAATCATCCGGGGCCACAGCAGGGCCTCATAGATGGTAAGCAGCTCTTCGTCTGAAAAATGTTCTCTCTGGAAGTTCATATAAAAATACTCTCCGATGCCAAAGGTAGCCTTTTCGGCGGAGCTAGGAAATATTTTTTACCTTTGCTCTGGCAGGCAGGTAAGTTCTTGGGCTATATTACAGAATGGCCCAAATTTCTTCTCCAACAAGCAGGAGC
This sequence comes from Cesiribacter andamanensis AMV16, assembly GCF_000348925.1. Taxonomy (GTDB): domain Bacteria; phylum Bacteroidota; class Bacteroidia; order Cytophagales; family Cyclobacteriaceae; genus Cesiribacter; species Cesiribacter andamanensis. The sequence continues at coordinate 6,217 of NZ_AODQ01000156.1, forward strand.
CCGAGCCGTTTTATACCTACACACTACTGTTGTTTTCTATGATCGATTATAAAACGTTTACCCTCCAAAATGGCCTGCAGGTATACGTACATGAGGATCACTCCAGCCCCCTGGCGGCTGTGAATATTCTGTACAATGTAGGCTCCAAGGATGAGGACGAGCACAAGACGGGCTTTGCCCACCTTTTTGAGCACCTGATGTTTGGCGGCAGCCAGCACATTGCCTCCTATGATGAGCCCCTGCAGCTGGTAGGGGGTGAAAACAATGCCTTCACCTCGCCCGACATCACCAACTATTACATTACCCTGCCGGCCGAAAACCTGGAAACGGCCTTCTGGCTGGAGAGCGACCGCATGATGAGCCTGAGCTTTGATCCCAAAGTACTGGAGGTGCAGCGCAAGGTGGTGATTGAGGAATTCAAGCAGCGCTACCTCAACCAGCCCTATGGCGATGTATGGCTGAAGCTGCGCCCACTGGCCTACAAGCAGCACCCCTACCGCTGGGCTACCATTGGCCGGGAGATAAAGCATATAGAAGAGGCCACCCTAGAGGATGTGCAGAAGTTCTTCTTCAAGTACTACCTGCCTAACAATGCCATTATGGTGGTAGCCGGCCATGTGGAGCTGGAGCAGGTAAAGGCTCTGAGCGAAAAGTGGTTTGGTCCCATTCCGGCTGGTGCTCCCTATGAGCGTAAACTACCCCTGGAGCAGCCTCAGACCGAAGCCCGTCTGGAGACGGTAGAAGCCGACGTACCCCTGAATGCTCTCTACAAAGTATACCACATGCCCGGCCGCAGCGATGCCCGCTACTACACCGCCGATCTGCTGAGCGATGTACTGGGAAGAGGCAAGAGCAGCCTGCTGTACCAGACCCTGGTGCGGGACAAGCAGATGTTTGCTGATATCTCGGCCTACGTAACCGGTTCTATGGATCCGGGGCTACTGGTCATTAGCGGCAAGCTAAAACCCGGCTTTACCCATCAGCAGGCCGAGCAGGAAATTGCTGCCATCATCGAGCAGGTAAAAGGGGGTATTTCCGAAGAAGAGCTGCAAAAGGTAAAGAATCAGGCCGAGTCCAGTCTGGTATTTTCCGAGGTAGAGCTGCTGAACCGGGCTATGAACCTGGCCTTTAGTGCGCTGCTGGGAGATCCGGATCTGGTCAATAAGGAAGCTGACTACATACAGGCCGTAACGGCCGATGATATCCGGGCAATGGCCAACGAGATTCTGCTGCCCCAAAATTCCTCTACCCTGCATTATATCGCTAAATCTAAAACAGCATGATTACTACTCCTCACATGCCCCAGTTTCGGGTGGGCATGGGCTATGATGTCCACCAGCTGGCCGAAGGACAGGCCTTTTGGCTGGGCGGTATTCAGATCGAGCATACTCATGGTGCCGTGGGGCATTCCGATGCCGATGTACTGATCCATGTGATCTGCGATGCCCTGCTGGGTGCAGCTAACCTGGGCGATATAGGCGCCCATTTTCCCGACACTGACCCTCAGTATAAGGGAATCGACAGCAAAAAACTGCTGGCCCATGTGGTAGCGCTCATTCGGGAGCATAAATGGGAAATTGGCAATATCGATTCTACCGTCTGTTTGCAGCTTCCGAAGCTTCGCCCCCATATCGGCAGTATGCAGCAAACGCTGGCACAAGTAATGAAAATGCGTCCCGAAGACATCTCCATCAAAGCAACCACCACCGAACGACTGGGCTTTGTAGGCCGCATGGAGGGGGTTTCGGCTTATGCCGTTGTGATGCTCTACCGGGTGAGCCCGACGCTGGATACGCCCCCTCAGACCTACAATGTATGAGTGAACAACCCATTGGCCAGGAGCCTCAGCTGATCAAAACAGGCGATGGCAGCCACAGCCTTTTTCATCCTGTGCTAAATGAGACCTATCACTCCCACCATGGTGCTTTGCAGGAGTCACAATACGTTTTCATCAGACAAGGCCTGGATGCCTGGCGGGAGCAGCATGCTGACGCCCGTAGCCTGCAGGTGCTGGAGATTGGCTTTGGTACAGGCCTGAATGCACTATTGAGCCTGCAGTGGGCAAAACGGCATGGGGTACAGCTGCGCTTTACTACGCTGGAACCTTACCCCATTTCGCTGGCATTAGTCCAAGAATTGAACTATGCAGACTTGCTGGGTGGGCAGGCGGATATGCTGCGCCTTCATGAAGCCTCCTGGGAAGAAGATGTGATTATAGAAGACTCCTTTGTTTTGCACAAGACAACCACCCCCCTTCAGGAAATTGATTTCTCTTCTTCGAGCTATGATGTAGTCTTCTTTGATGCCTTTGCGCCCAGCAAGCAGCCTGAGCTTTGGGAAAAGCCACTTCTTGCAAAGGTGGCTGCCGCTTTGGCCACTGAGGGTCTTTTTTGCACATACTGCGCCAAGGGTCAGTTAAAGCGGGATCTGAACTCACTGGCGTTGACCGTGGAGACGCTACCCGGAGCGCCTGGTAAAAAAGAGATGGTGCGGGCAAGAAAAGGACATTAAGCTTACGCTTTTTCCAGCTCCAGTCCGAGCTAAATCCCCCCTCCATATAGGTATAGAAGGGGGTTTTCCCTTTTTAGGATTTTTACCCTCCTGCGGGCCCCCTGTATTTGGGGTAGAGTGTTTAGGGGAGAGAGCTATAAAAGCCCTTGGACATATTGCAGAAAGGCTTTAGGTTGCTTTAGTTTTTTGAGAGGCAGAACATAAAAAAGCCCCTTTACATTGCTGTAAAGGGGCCTGAAGGGTTATTTATTCGCTTAGGAATAAAAAAGGGGTTGGCGGCGACCTACTCTCCCAGGTGTTACCCAAGTACCATTGGCGCTGCAGGGCTTAACTTCTCTGTTCGGAATGGGAAGAGGTGGGCCCCTGCGCTATAGCCACCATTATTGCTTTTAGAGGTAAGAGGTAAGAGGATAGAAGTAAGACTCTGAT
>NZ_AODQ01000157.1 GCF_000348925.1 Cesiribacter andamanensis AMV16
AAATAAGTATTCTCTAAAATTCGGGATGACTCATGGCTGCTCCCCCATCGATGCCCTGTCAGAGGGTGCACCAGAAGAGGGTAACCGCCCGTTCACTTCAGGACGGTTGCCGGTAAAAATTTCCGGCCTAGCCGCCGGAAGTACTGCTGAAAATCAGCCACTAAGGTACTTTCCTGACATTGGTTAGCTTCATTTTTCAGCACCTTCAGGTAAGAAAATTTGGACGCCACATACTAAATCCAATACATCAGTGGGCTTTAAACCGGCTAAACAATAATTTAAGACCCTAACGTCTTGTTTTGCCATGTTATTTTTTGCCAAATATTATACTGTCTAAAATGACCTAAATCATAGGTTAACCAAACAAACCGGTAGTAGCTTTACGGTCAGATTTACGAACCCTCAGCGCCATGATCTGGATTGTTGCCATCTTTGTAATTGGGTACCTGTTCATTACCCTGGAACATACCTTTCACATCAATAAGGCCGCTTCGGCCCTGCTGGCAGGCGTACTCTGCTGGACCATCTACGCCACTCAACTGGGCGATGTGCATCTTGTTAATGAGCAACTGATGCACCACCTGAGCGAGATCTCAGGCATTCTATTCTTTCTGCTGGGCGCCATGACCATTGTGGAGATCATTGACCTGCACGATGGCTTTGAGGTGATCATCAGCCGCATCAGAACCCGCTGTTCCAAAAAACTGCTCTGGATTTTGGGAGGCCTGGCCTTTGTGCTCTCGGCCATTCTGGACAATCTTACCACCACCATTGTGCTGGTATCGCTACTGCGCAAGCTGGTGCCTCAGCGGGACCAGCGCCTGTTCTATGCCGGTATGGTCATCATCGCTGCCAATGCCGGCGGCGCCTTTACCCCCATTGGGGATGTAACCACCACCATGCTCTGGATTGGCGGACAGATCACTACCGAAAACATTGTGCAGACGCTCTTTTTCCCCAGCCTGGCCTGCTTTATCTTCCCCATGCTGTACCTCACTTTTAAACGAAGTAGTTCCAGCAATAGCCTCCAGGCACTTGACGTAGCCCCTGTGGAGCACAGCAAGCTGGACTCCACCCCCTTTGAGCGCAAGCTGGTGCTGGGCCTGGGTGTAGCGGCCCTGGTGTTTGTGCCCATCTTCAAATACCTCACCCACCTGCCCCCCTACATGGGCATACTGCTTGGTCTGGGGATACTGTGGGTAGTGATTGAACTGGTACATCATAAAAAAGCGGAAGAAGAAAAGACCAAATTCTCGGTGCTGACGGCGCTTAAAAAAGTAGACTCCGCCACGGTGCTCTTCTTCCTGGGCATATTGCTGAGCATTGGCGCCCTGCAATCTGCCGGTCAGCTGGCCATCATGGCCAATGTGCTGGATGCCCAGATCGGCAACTTCTACGCCATCAACTTCCTGGTTGGCCTGCTCTCTGCCGTAGTGGACAATGTACCCCTGGTAGCGGCTATGATGCGCATGTACCATGTAGAATACCCCACCGACCACGCCTTCTGGGAGTTCCTGGCCTACTGTGCCGGCACAGGCGGAAGTGTGCTCATTATTGGCTCCGCCGCCGGGGTGGCCGCCATGGGTCTGGAAAAGATCAACTTTATGTGGTACCTGCGCAAAATGAGCGGCCTGGCTCTGATCGGCTACATTGCCGGTGCCCTGGTATTCCTGCTGCAGCAGCAGGTGGTATCCAACAAAGCCACCATCATGCAAATATTCGTGATAAACTAAAGGGTTACCTTACCCCTTACTGCAACTACTCCCGCTGATGACCAACCCAGGACCCCTGCTCCCGTTCGGTGAGCAGGGGTCGTTTTTTACTGGATTGACAGCCGGGAAAGAAATTGGAGAGCAAGCCTGCACTATTGCATTTTTTTTGCTTTCTTGGATCTTTCGCCCAGCCGGCAGCCGGCACAGGCGGCACACATGATGATCATCCCCTATACCAGAGTGTATGCAGACAAATTTGGTAGGCTGGTTTGAGATACCTGTAACCGACATGAACCGGGCCGTACGCTTCTATGAGCAGGTATTTGCCGTACAGCTGCTCCGCAGGCCTATGGGGGGTCTGGACATGGCCTGGTTTCCGGCCAAGCACGGTGCCAGCGGTTCCTGCGGGTCGCTCATCCACCATCCGCGGCATTACAGCCCCAGCAGCACCGATGGGGTCCTGATCTATTTTACCTCACAGGCCGGCGATCTGGCCCTGGAGCTGAGCCGGGTGGAAGCTGCCGGCGGGCGCATTCTGCAGCCAAAGACCCTTATCTCCAAAGAAATCGGCTTTATGGCCCTCTTTCTGGACTCTGAAGGCAACCGCCTTGCCCTGCACTCCCGGGCATAAAAAAAGCTGCCCTCGTATGAGAGAGCAGCTCACTTCGGTGTATACGTTATTTGGTAACCAGTTCCACCTCTACATTTCCCTTGATGGCCTTGCTGTAGGGGCAGATTTCGTTGGCCTTTTCAATGAGACGCTGCTTGGCATCCTGCTCCAAACCGTTTACGGCCACTTCCATTTTTACCTTCAGGCCAAAGCCCGTATCGCTCCTATCCTTGCCATAGGATACATGGCAGGTTACCTGCATATCATTTTCCTGAAGGGGCAGGTTCATGGTTTCGGCGGCCAGTTTGGCGGCGCTGCTAAAGCAGGAGGCATAGCCGGCTGCAAAGAGCTGCTCGGGATTAGTGGCGCCTTCTTCTCCTTTGCCCCCCAGCTCCTTAGGTTCGGTGGTCCGTAGGGACAGTGTACCATCAGAGGTTTTTACCTCACCCTGGCGGCCGCCGGTAGAGGTAGCCGAAGCGGTGTATTGTACATCAAGATTGGATGCGTTCATATATTCGATCGTTTACTTAAATAGGTTATCTGCTTGTATAACAGGCATCTAATGCAAGTGTTGAAAGAAGTTTGGCAACTGTTGATTTTTTTAGCCCCAGATTTCGGTTTTTAGGGGAATAACGCTACTTTTGCGCTACCGTTTTCAATCCGTTCCCGTAGTTCAATGGATAGAATTTCAGATTCCGGTTCTGAAGATAGGGGTTCGAATCCCTTCGGGAACACTATAGAAGTACAGAAACCCGCTGCAAGCTATTGATTTGCAGCGGGTTTTGTTTTTCTTCACAAGATACCTTGTTGCTTCTGCCCTGCATATCCATCAGCAAGCGTTTCTATCCCTCCCTTTAGCGGTTTGTACTCGCTCAAACCTGTATTTTCTGACTCCCTTCCCCTCATCGTTCGCATACATTTAGGAGGTAGGCTGCACACAGTCAATGTCCCGGCACCCCCCTTTAGGCCTACCTGAACCTGCTGTACGCAGGCATCCTTGCACCGTGCTTTCCTCATATCCCCCATGCGCCAGATCACCAAATGGCAAGCCTGATGAAGTTGGTTACTCCTCTGGCATACCCAGAATCGCTGAGGAAAAATATTTATTTGGAATTAGTCTAAATAAGTTTTATTTCTCCGCTTTCACCCCTAGTTTTGGGGCAAGATTGTACCCTAACCCAGAAAGGCCGTGCATCACCACACGCTACCAACGGTCCTCCTTTTAGTCTTAAGCCTCTGTTGCCAGCTATTAGGCGCCCAAACCCCTACAGGGGCCACGGTGGCCGGCCGTGTAACCTCCGGCACGTTAGAGGCCCTCATGGGGGTGGCAGTGGTACTGAAGCCGGGCATGAACGGCGTGGTGACGGATTTGAATGGGCGCTTTGAGCTGCGGGATATCCCCCCCGGCAGCTATGTGCTGCAGATCAGCTACCTGGGCTTCGAGACGCAGGAACTAAATCTTGAACTACAAGCAGGCGATAAGAAAACCGTCTCCTGTACCCTCAGCGAACAGGCCGATCTGCTGCAGGCGGTGGAGATCAGCGGCAAATCCCTTAGCCAGGAGGTGAGAGAACAAGCCTACACTGTAACGGCAATCACCGCCAAAGACCTCTACAACAGCACCTCTGATGCCAAAGAACTCCTCAACCGCGTAGCCGGGGTGCGCATCATGGAAGAGGGTGGGCTGGGATCGGCACTCAATGTTACGCTAAATGGCTTTTCGGGCGATCAGGTGAAGTTCTTCCTGGATGGCATCCCCATGGATAATTTCGGCTCCTCCCTCAGCGTTAATAACCTCCCGGTCAACAGCATCGAGCGCATCGAGATCTACAAAGGGGTGGTGCCCATCTGGCTGGGTACCGATGCCCTGGGCGGCGCTGTGAACATCATCACCAACCAGCAGCACAACTTTCTGGATGCCTCGTATGCCATTGGCTCCTTCAATACCCACCGCCTGTCGCTCAACGGCGCCTATACCGCCCCAAAAAGTGGCTTCACCCTCAGGAGCAACCTGGCTTACAACTATTCTGATAACAACTACCGGGTTTGGGTGCCCATCCGCCAGGACAACCGCATTGTGGATTCGGCCGAGGTAGAGCGCTTTCATGACCGCTACCGCTCCGGCCTGCTGAAACTGGAAACCGGCTGGGTAAACCGCCGCTGGGCCGACAACTTTCTGCTGGGCCTGCTGGCCTCCGGCAATGATCAGCAGGTGCAGACCGGCTCCACCATGAACAGTGTGTACGGCGGCATCACCCAAAACAGTCAGTCGCTGATTCCCAGCCTGCGCTGGAGCAAGGAGAACCTCTTAACCAAGGGGTTACACGCAAGCCTGTACACGGCCTACAACAGTACCAAAAGCCAGGTGATCGATACCCTGAGGGGTGTCACCTACAACTGGCTGGGCGAGGCCACCTATACGCCCGGCTCCAACAATGGGGAGCTGTCCAGAACCTTTACCACCCTTACCGACAGTGAGCTCAACAGCCAGCTGAACCTGAGGTATGTGCTTAGCCCCAGGCACTCTCTGGCGCTCAACCATTCGTACTCCTATTTTCAGCGGGAAGTGTTTGATACCGAGAATCCGGACAGGATCGAAAACAAGTTTCCCAAAACCCTGAACAAGCAGGTGCTGGGACTGGCCTATACCTTCGATCCCAGCAAAAAATGGAGCACCACACTTTTTGCCAAGTACTTTCTGCTGCAAGCTGCTACCAGCAAAGAGGTGGATTTTGGCCTTTCCAGCCGCCGGATCGAGGGGCAGTCGGTACAAAAAGACAATTTCGGCTATGGGCTGGCCACCTCCTATTTTGTGCGCCCCAGCCTGCAGCTGAAAGCCTCTTACGAGCATACCTCCCGCATGCCCTGGGCGGCGGAGCTCTTTGGCAATGGCCTGTTTATCCTGCCAAACCCGGACCTGGGCCCGGAGCAAAGCCATAACCTCAACCTGGGCGCTGCCTACACCCTAAAACTGCGCCACCACCATCAGCTATCACTGGAAAGCAGCTTTATTTACCGGGAATCCAAGGACCTGATCTACCAGGTGGTGCGCGTAGCCAGCCCCGAGACCTCCTCCAGCAACCTGAGCGAAACGCGTACACTGGGGGTGGAAGGCTCCCTGCTCTACCAGTGGAGGGATCGCCTGCGCCTGGGGGGCAACATGACCTTTCAGGATATAACCGACCAGGCCGAGTTCATCTACAACCAGTCCTATACCAATACCGGCTACCAGCGCAACTACCAGCTGGGCTACCGCCTGCCCAATACCCCCTACCTCTTTGGAAATGCCCATGCCGGCCTCAGCTTTCAGGATGTAGGGGCACGGGAATCGGCCCTGCAGCTCACCTACCATTTCAGCTTTGTGGAGCAGTATTTTCTGAGCTGGGCTGCCCTGGGCTCCCGCGACACTAAAAAAATAATACCCCGGCAAACAGCACACGCCCTGGAGCTTGCCTATAGCCTGCAGCAGGGTAAATATAACCTGGCACTGGAGTGCCGCAACCTGCTGGATGCCAGGCTCTATGATAAATACTATTTACAAAAACCCGGACGGGCCTTTTACCTAAAGCTCAGATGGGTCCTCTAATCCCTCTTTCATTCACTTAAATACTCCTACACCTATGTTTTCGATCAATTCTGTACGGCAATGGGTCCTCCCGCTTCTAAGCCTTGGCGCAGCAGCTGTCCTCAGCTCCTGCCAGGGAACTGAAACCCCGCCTACTCCTGCCGATGATGCCCCCTATGTGCTCTCCCTGGCCGTTCAGGGCAGCGATGGCGGCTTTACCTACTACACCGTACCCTTTGAGCAGGTCATGAGCGGCTCGCTCTCTGCCGTGGGCCAGGGTATTGAGCAGCCTGGGTATTATGATTTCACCCAGATTGACAATACCATTTACAGCATTGGCGGCCTGGGCGCCGTAGATGTGGTGGGCATCAGCAAAACCGAAAGCGGTGCACTCCGCCAGCTGGGAAATGTGTCCTTTGCCAACAGCCTGGCCGATATTGTGCAGGCCGATGCCAATACGCTGGTAGCCCTGGAGCTTTCGTCCAATTCTGATGTGGTGCGCCTGCATACCATCGATGCCAATTCCGTAACGGTAACCAACACCCGCCAGCACCCTGTATCCGACCTGAGCAGCCTGCAGGCGCCTTCGTATTCCGGCATGCGCATCAGCGGCAACCAGCTGTTTGTGAGCTACTACATCAGCGACCCCACCACTTACAATACCCCCTACACCGATGGGGCGCAGGTGGCCGTTTACTCCTACCCCGGCCTGGAGTTTCAGAAAGTGATCGAAGATGAGCGCACCGGCCCCATTGGCGGCTTCAATACCAAATCCGGTCTGATCGTAGATGAGCGGGGCGATGTATATGCCCTCTCCCATTCCAACCCCGCCAACGGCTTTAGCCAGACCACCAAGCAAGGGGCTATCCTGCGCATCCCTGCCGGCCAAAGCGAGTTCGATGCAGACTATTTCCTGGATGTGGAAGCACTCACCGGTGGCAAGAACATCGCCCACCTGAAGTACCTGGGCAATGGCAAAGCCTTTGCCGAGATCAATACGGATGCCAATACCGATCAGCAGCGCTGGTCCGATGGGCCCCTGCGCTCGGCCGTGCTTGACCTCTATAACCAGACGATCACCTACATCGACGGCCTGCCGGTACATGGCGGCAGCGGCCGCCGCCTGGCCGCCCTGCACGATGGTAATCACCTCTACATGAGCATTCCGGAAGCCTCCGGCATCTATGTGTACCGCATAGACCTGACCACCCATACGGCCACCAAAGGCGCCGAACTGGAAGCCAACTTCCTGGCGGGCTTCTTCAAACTCTAAGTTTACCAGGATGGGCCAGCCTGCTCCAACGCCAAAGCAGGCTGGCTCATCCTTCTTCTACTCCCAATGCCCATGAAACGCAGACAAAAGACAAAAAAAAGCGCAATCCGACGGATCAATGACTGGCTGCACCTCTGGCTGGGGCTCGGCTCCGGCATTATTGTCTTTATTGTGAGCATTACAGGTTGTTTGTATGCGTTTGAGGAAGAAATTAAAGATGCACTGGAGCCCTGGCGCTTTGTAGAGGCCCAGGCCATGCCCTTTGTACCCCCCAGCCAGCTGCTGGATACCGCCCGGCTGTACATGCCCGGCCAAACACCCACCGGCCTTACCTACAGCAACCGGGAAGGCGCCGCGGCGGTGGGCTACTTTGGCTCCGAAAATGGCAAGCGGACCTTCACCGCCATTTTCATGAACCCCTATACGGGCCAGTTTCTGCAAAAGCAGCAAACCCTGGGCGGGGATGGTTTTGATTTTTTCCGCTTTGTGATAGATGGACACCGGGCCCTCTGGCTCCCCTATGAAATTGGCCGCCCCATCGTGGGCATCGGCACCCTGGTATTTGTGGTGCTGCTGGTCACAGGCCTGGTGATGTGGTGGCCCAAAAGGGCGAAGAAATCGGAGTACCGCAAAAGCTTCACCATCAAATGGCGGGGAAGTTTCAAGCGCGTCAACTATGATCTGCACAATGTGCTGGGCTTCTACAGCCTGCTGCTGGCGCTGGCGCTGGGCATTACCGGGCTGGTCTGGAGCTTTGCCTGGTTTGCCGATGCCCTCTATTTTGCCACCTCCGGCGGACAGTCCCGGCCCGAACACAGCCACCCCCACTCCGACCCCTCAAAGGCAGGGGTGCTCCCCGCCGACAGCATATCGGTGCTGGACAAAGCCTGGTACCTCACCCTGGCGCAGGAGCCCCGGGCACAGGGCTTTTACCTGGAGCCGGTACCGGCTGAGGCCGACGACCCCATTGAGATCATTGCCTACCAGGATAAGGGATCGTGGTACAACCGCAATGAATACTATTATGATCAGTACAGCCTGGAACCTCTCCGGATGCAGGGCGACCGCTATGCCCAAGCCAGCCTGGCCGATCAGCTCATGATGCTCAATTACGACATCCACATTGGCGCCGTAGGGGGATTTCCCGGCAAGCTCCTGGCCTTTTTCATCAGCCTCATCTGCGCCAGCCTGCCGGTTACCGGTTTTCTGGTGTGGTGGTAAAAAGAAGAAAGTGAAAAAGGAGGCCATTCCACTAGAAGGGGAAGAAGAACTGCGGAGTAAAAAAGTACGGGGCAGAATGCGGATGACAACCTAACCAAAGCCCTATAGCCCTCCAAGGGTTTCAAATCCCTTGGAGGGCTTCACCTAACCTACACTGGCATTTTCCTCCATTCCTGCTTACCTTAAGGGGATAAAAACCCGTTTCATCGGGAGAAATGCCCCCTTATGCGCCAGCTGCCCCTGCAACCCGATCGTCCCTCGCCCAGCCTGGAAAAGCTCTCCGGCATTGTGAAGCGGGTTACCTTTCACAGTGCGGAAACGGGCTGGTCGGTGCTAAAGGTGACCCCCTTTGACCGGCCCGGCGAAGAAGTGCCCGTAACCGTACACCAATCAAAGGTCTTTGCCGGGGCCACCATTGATTTCTGGGGCGAGTGGGTGAACCACCCCAAGTTCGGCCGGCAGTTCAAGGCCCAACGGGTAGAAGAACGAAAGCCCGCCACCGCCAATGCACTTGAAAAGTACCTGGGCTCAGGCCTCATCAAGGGGGTAGGTCCGGTTACGGCCAAGCGCATTGTAAAGCACTTTGGCAAAGACACCCTGCACATTTTTGAATCCGAAATTGAGCGCCTCACCGAAGTGCCCGGCATTGCCGAGCTCAAACTGGTCTCGATCCGCAATGCCTGGAAGGAGCACCAGGAGATCCGCAATGTGATGATGTTCCTGCAGTCGCACGGCATCAGTACCCTGTTTGCGGTAAAG
>NZ_AODQ01000158.1 GCF_000348925.1 Cesiribacter andamanensis AMV16
GGCCGCCGGCTGCCCCATCGGCAGGGGCTGCGCCCACGAGCGGTGCTCCAGCCCGGGCTGCCCGTACGGCCCTCTTTCCCGCTGCAAACCTTGAAAAGTTCATCGGCGAAAACCTCATCAGCAAGCTGGGCATTGCCATACTGGTGCTGGGGGTAGGCATTGGGGCCAAATACGCCATTGAGCATGATCTGGTAAGCCCCCTCACCCGCATTGTGCTGGGCTATCTGGCGGGCCTGGGCCTGCTGGCCTTTGCGCTTAAGCTTAAAAGGGAATACCTGAACTTTAGCGCCGTGCTGCTGAGCGGCGCCATGGCCATCTTCTACTTCATTACCTATGCGGCCTACGACTTCTATGCGCTGATCCCGCAGGGGGTGGCCTTTGGGCTGATGGTAGTGTTTACGGTCTTTACAGTAGTGGCGGCCCTGCAGTACAACATGGCCGTCATAGCTCATTTTGGCCTGGTGGGCGCCTATGCGGTACCTATTCTGCTGAGCGATGGATCGGGCAGGGTGGCCATTCTGTTCAGCTACATGGCCATTCTGAATGCGGGCATTCTGCTGATCTCCTTTAGCCGGCAGTGGAAATCGCTGGTCTATACGGCCTTTGGCCTTAGCTGGCTGGTGTACATGGGCTGGTTTGCCCTTAGCTATACCGTGCGGGAGCCTAGCCATTGGGGCATTGCATTTGGCTTTCTGGCCCTGTTCTTCCTGATCTTTTACAGCATTTTGCTGGCCTACAAGCTGCTGCGCCTGGAGCAGTTTCAGAAAGACGATGTAGTGCTGCTGCTCTTCAATGCCTTTATCTTTTATGGGGTGGGCTATGCCCTGATCCAGGACCTGCCGCAGGGCGAGGAGCTGCTGGGCCTGTTTACCCTGCTGAATGCGCTGCTGCACTTTGGGGTGGCGGTGCTCATTTACCGGCGTCGGCTGGCCGATCGCACGCTCTTTTACCTGATGGGCGGCCTGGTGCTGGTGTTTATTACCCTGGCGGTGCCGGTGCAGCTGGAGGGGCAGTGGGTAAGTCTGCTCTGGGCCCTGCAGGCGGCCCTGCTCTTCTGGATTGGCCGCAGCCGCGGGGTTAGTTTTTATGAAAGCCTTTCATATGCGCTGATGCTGCTGGCTTTTGGGAGTATTTTGCACGATTGGTCGGAGAGCCCGGCCACCTATTTTCCGGAGGGTCAAACCCAGATCCGGCCGGTGCTGAACGGGGCCTTTTTGCTTACATTGCTTTTTACAGCGGCCTTTGGCCTGATGAGCTGGCTCAACCTGCGCTACCCCCCGGCCCTGACGGGCGCAGCCACCCGCCTGCAGCTGCTGCGGGTAGGGCTGCCGGCGGTGTTTCTGCTGGCGCTTTATCAGCTGTTCGGGCTGGAGATTGCCCGCTACTGGGAGGGGCTTTATCAGGCCTCTTACATTACCTATACATCTGCCGATTATGAGCAGGTGGAGCTATCGGGCTGGGATCATGACCTGCTCCTGTTCAGGCGCGTGTGGATGCTGAACTATAGCCTGCTGTTTCTAAGCCTGCTGGCGCTGGTTAATCAGCTGCGGATCAGGAGCCGGCCGCTGGGCCTGGTAAACCTGGGACTGAACGGCCTGCTGCTGCTGGTATTTCTCTGGGGCGGACTGTTGGCCCTGAGCGAGCTGCGGGAAAGTTACCTGAGCGGCCACATGGCCGAGTATTACCAGCGGGGCCCAGGACATGTGCTGATCCGCTACTTTTCCTTCCTGTTTTTGGGAGGAATGCTCTGGACCAGCTACCGCTACCTGCGCACCCCCTTTATGGCCCTTCAGCAGCATCGGCCGCAGGCCAACATGCTGCTGTATGGGGTATTGCTGTGGATACTGAGCAGTGAGCTGATCCACTGGATGGACATGGCCGGCTCCAGCCAGACCTATAAATTTGGGCTGAGCCTGCTGTGGGGAGCCTATGCCCTGCTGCTGATTGTGCTGGGCATCTGGAAGCGGCAGAAAGCGCTGCGCATCGGGGCTATTGTGCTGTTTGCCGTTACGCTCATAAAACTCTTCTTTTACGATATTGTGCACCTGGATACCATTGCCAAAACGGTGGTGTTTGTATCGCTGGGCGTTTTGCTGCTCATCATCTCCTTTTTGTACAACAAATACAAAGCCCTTATTTTCGATGAACCTACGGCCTAGCCTTTTTGTCAGCCTTACGCTGGTGGTGGTGTTGCTTGCAGAGGCTAAGGCCCAGTACCGGGGCTATGCCTACCAGCGGCAACTGCAGGGCCAGGCGCAGCAATGGCATGCCATTCCCCTGCCCGATTCGCTTTTTGGCCGGCTGCAGCCCAACCTGGCCGATATCCGCATACTGGGGGTACAGCCCGGGGGCGATACCGTAGAAGCGCCCTATGTGCTGCGCCGCCACGAGCGGGAATGGGTGCAAAAGCCGCTCTCCTTTAGCATGCTGAACCAAAGCAGCCAGCCCGGCCGCTATCAATATACCTTTAAGCTGCCCCAGGGCCGGGAGGTAAACCAGCTGGAACTGCAGCTAGACCGGGAGAATTTTGACTGGCGGGCCCGCCTGGAAGGAAGCCACGATCAGCAGGAGTGGCATCTGCTGGCTGATCGGCAACGCCTGCTGGCCATTAAGAACGGCCTGGCCGATTACCGCTTCACCACCCTGCGCTTTCCCAGGACCAACTACCCCTTTCTACGGCTCAGTATTTATAGTGATGAATCCCCTAAACTCCTGGGGGCTAGTCTTACCGAGCTGGATACCCTGCCTGGCCGTTACCAGGAGCGTAAGCCCGCCCGCTTTGCCGTAGTGCATGATAAAAAGGAGCGACAGAGCCGTGTGGAGATCTCCCTGGCCCAGGTAGTGCCCGTATCGGCCATTCGGCTGCAGGTGGCCGATACGCTGGCCTACTACCGCCCCCTGCGCATCCAGTACCTGGCCGATAGTGCAGAAACCCCCCGCGGCTGGCAGTACCGCTATCAGACGCTGCTCAGCAGTACGCTTAGCTCGCTGGAGGGCGCAGAATTCAGCGTTCCCACCACCATTGCCAGGCACTTTCGCCTCATCATCGACAATTATGACAATGCCCCTCTGCAGCTGGAGGGCGCGCGCCTGAGCAGTCCGCAATGGGAGCTGGTGGCGCGTTTTGCAGTACCCGGCACCTATTATCTGGTGTATGGCAATGCAGCGGCAAGGCCTGCCCGCTATGACCTGGACCGGTTTACGGACACTATTCCGGAAGCCCCTGACCCGCTGCAGCTGGGCCCGGAAGAGCAGCGGCAGTCCCGGGGAGCGCTGGCCCGGCCGCTGTTCAGCCATAAGGGTTGGCTATGGGCTGTAATGGGCGCTATTATGGTGCTGCTGGGCTGGTTTACCCTACAGATGCTCAGAAAAGGGTAAGCCAGGGCAGTGCCCCTTACTGCAGCTGCTCCAACAGATCGGTTACGGTTTGGGCGTGGGCCCGCAGGTTGGGCAGGGTGTTCATGCTCCAGTTGTGCAGGTATTCTTCCAGTGAACCGCTGGTGGCTTGCTCGTAGCGGCCAATCATTTTGGTCTGAATATCGCGCAGCACCTCCAGGTAACGTATTTCAAATGCTTCTGCAGGCAGTTCGGCAAGTTCCTGCCGGTAGGCCTGCACATCCTCGCCGGGTGTCTGCGGCAGTGCCAGCTTGCGGGCAGCGGCCAGGTGCTCCACCTCTTCATTCAGTTTCTGATGATAGGCCAGGGAGCTTTCGGCAAAGCTTTTTACGGTAGGGGTGCTAGCTTTTTGGGCAGCCAGTTCGCTGTAATGCACCAGCATAAGGCCATAGCTGTAGCTATCCAGTAAAAAATTGGCCTCCAGGTTTTCCTGAAGCTGATCGGTGGTCTGCTGCACGGGCTCCAGCGTTTGCTGATTGCTGGACCCATTGCCACAGGCGCACAGGAGCAGCAGGCCAAGTGCTGGCAAAAGCGTATGGTACAGGCGGTAGTTCATAGGAGGCAGGCGCACCAACTACCTGCTGCGCGGGGGAGTGGTGGTACGGGTGGTATGCGGTCTGTGCTCATCATGCGCCGGAAAGGTTAGCAGGATGCTGACACCGGCGCCGAACCAGAAAATAAACATGATGGGAAACCACGAATTGGCAAAGAAGGTAACGGTATCTACCCCCTTGCTGGAGGTAAAAATGCCAATGATGGAAAATACCAGGGCAATAAGGCCCATAATGGTCATGACAATTCCGGCTAGTCTCATAGGGTTGCTGTTTATTGGTCTAAGGTAGTGGCTAAGTTGGTAACGGCAAGCGAAACGTCCTGAATTACTTCCCGCACACCGCTTTTTACCTCTTCCCAGTTTTCATCAGTGGCGGCATTGATTCGCTGGTACTGCTCCACCAGGCGCTCCCGCTCCGTATCCATATCATCAACTACCTGTTCGTAGGCTTGTTTGGCTGCGGCCGGTACGTTTTTGGCCTGGTCTTCTACTTCTTCAATTTTCAGGTCTACCGCTACCAGCTGCTGGTCTAGCTCGCTGTTGAGCACTTCTTTTTCCTGCCAGACCTCATCCGAAATGGAATGATAGGCGCCAAACAGCTCATTGTTGGCTTGATCGTACTCAATTTCGGTGGGGGCTTCGGGCTGGGTAAAGGAAACCGGCCCTTCGGCCAGCGACTCGCGCCCGCTGCTGCAGGCGGCGGTAAGGCTCAACAGGGCGGCCATCAGGAGACCGCTTCCAAGGGGACTGTTCAAAAGGGGGGTGCTGCTCATGTCTGACACTAAACTGGTGATATCATGTTAGTGTACGCAGCAAAATGGGCAGGGTTGGTGCCCCTATCTGCCCAGATAGTGCCTTTGAAGGCTGCCAGATAGCTTTGCCCGGCTTATAACACGCCCCTTTTCTGCGGCTGCAGGTGCATCAGGTACTGGCCGTAGCCGCTCTTCATCAGGGGTTGGGCCAGCCGGTGCAGCTGCTCGGTATCAATAAAGCCCATGCGGTAGGCCACCTCCTCTATACAGCCGATCTTAAGGCCCTGCCGCTCTTCGATCACCTGCACAAACTGACCGGCCTGCATCAGGGAGGCAAAGGTGCCGGTATCCAGCCAGGCGGTGCCCCGGTTGAGGATGCCCACTTTTAGCTGGTTCTGGCGCAGGTAGTGCTGGTTGATATCGGTGATCTCCAGCTCGCCCCGGGGGCTGGGCTCCAGGTTGCGGGCAATGTCTACTACCTGATTGTCGTAAAAGTAAAGGCCGGGCACCGCATAGTTGGATTTTGGCTTCAGCGGTTTTTCTTCAATGGACAGCACACGCTGCTCGTCATCAAACTCCACTACCCCATAGCGCTCCGGGTCCTGCACATGGTAGGCAAACACTACCCCTCCCTGGGGATTGGTATTGCTTTGCAGCATGTTGGCCAGGCCGCTGCCGTAGAAAATGTTATCGCCCAGAATCAGGGCCACCTTTTCTGCCCCGATAAAATCGGCGCCAATGGTAAAGGCCTGGGCCAGGCCCTTGGGCTCCGGCTGCACGGCATAGGTAAACTGGCAGCCCAGGCGCTGGCCATCGCCCAGCAGGCGCTCAAAATGGGGCAGATCGTGCGGGGTAGAAATGATCAGCACCTCCCGTATGCCCGCCATCATGAGTATGGACAAGGGATAGTAGATCATAGGCTTGTCATACACGGGCATGAGCTGCTTGCTTACGGCCAGGGTAAGGGGGTGCAGGCGCGTGCCAGAGCCGCCGGCCAGAATGATTCCTTTCATGGGGGTGCTGTACTAGTTTTTGCTAAAATAAGGAGCTTTGGCCGCGCACGCAAGCCTTATTGCAGTTCGGCAGAGGCAGAAGGGGAAACGTAGGGGATGCGCACAATAAAGCGGCTGCCCTTGCGGGGCACGCTGCGCAGCTGGATGGTGCCTTTTAGCTTGTCAACGGCATTCTTGAGGATATACAGCCCCAGGCCGGTACCGCTGGAGCGGGTGGTGGCCCGATAAAACATTTCGAAGATGTGGGCCTGGGCCTCCTCATCAATGCCAATGCCGTTGTCGCTTACATCCACAATCAACTGGCCCTCCTTGAGGTTAATGAGCACCACCACTTTGGGCGCAGTCTCCGAGCAGTATTTGATGGCATTTTCCAGCAGGTTCTGGATAATGGTTTGCAGCAGGCGTGCCTCTACAAAAACATCTTCCTTTACCTCTACCCGTATGGTAAAATTGATGCGGTAAAAATCGGGCAGGTGGCAGAGGGTTTGCAGGCAATCCTGCACCATGGTGCGTGGATTCACGGGGCTTATGCGATCGGTGCCTCGCTTTACCTGTGAGAGCGAGAGCAGATCGGATACGGTGGCGTTGAGCCGCGCCACGGTGGCATGGTAATGGTTAAAGTACTCCATTACCTTGCTGTCCTGCCCATGCTCCAGCTGCACAATGTGGTGCAGGGCCATCAGCGAGCGCAGGGGGCCCTTCATGTCGTGGGTTACCCGGTCCAGAAACAGGCTCATATCTTCCTGTTCTTCCTGCAGGCGTTTTTCCCGCTGCTTCAGGGGGCTTATGTCCAGGGCCACAGCCGTGATGTAGGGCTCTTCGCCGGGGTTCTCTACCAGGGTGGCCGTATACTGGATCCAGATGTAGTGCTGCTCCTGGTGGCGCAGCTGGAGCTCGCAGCTAAAGCCGGACTGATCCCGCCGCACCAGGCTGCGCATGGCATTGGTAAACAGGGGCAGGTCCTGGGGGTGCAGCAGCGATGCGGGGTCAATCTGGCAGAGTTCCTCATAGCCATAGCCCAGCATGTGGCAAAACTGCCGGCTGATTTTGATCAGGTTGAAGTGACGGTCATAGACCAGGGAGGCGGGGGTGAGCCGGTCAAACTCCTGGCTTTCCCCGGCCTCGGGCTGGGCCTTGGCAGGGGTGATAACAATGCCTACTGAAGCGCCGATGCTCATGAGTCGCAGCCGGCAGGGCTGCTGGTTGTGGGTGGGGGTGAGCAGGCGAAGGTTGAGCTCGTATACCTGCTGTTTGGCTTTGGCCAGCAGCAGCATGCGCTGAAAAAGCGGCCTGTCCTGGGGGAAAACCCAGTCGGTAAAACTTTGCTGGCGGGCCTGCAGGCCGGGCTTGCCAACAAAAGAGAGAAAAGAAGGGTTGGCAGCCTGAATGCGGCTGTCGGGGAGTACCAGGCAGCAGGGGTCTTCTACTAAATTAACAATAGAATAGACTTCTGCCGGCAGCAGTAGGCCGGCAGCACCATCTGCAGAAGTTGCAGCCTGAGCGGTGATATCCTCTTTTTTTCCAGCAGGAAGCATGAAAGAGCCTGTGAAGGAGGTGTAACGGCTTGTCTAAGAACTTCTCGCTACTCTATCACATTAAAACAAAAGTACGTAATTATATTACAAAGAAGCTAGTTTTGCCGTATTTTAGTTTTCTGTTTGGTGCAAAGTACCCTTCTTTCGGATAAAGTGGAAGAAAGGCGCCTGTACCGGTACATTTGCCCTGATGAAACCAGTAATGTTCATGAAGAAGAGAGAAAGCCTGCGGTATTTACTGTTATCCCTGCTGTTGGTGGGGATCATGTCCGGTACCCTTCCCGCTCAGGTACGTTATGCGCAGAATGCGACGGATTCGCTGGTGTTTATCAGTGGCAGGGTGCTGAGTGCCAAAGACAGCACACCGGTTACGGCTCGCATCCGGTTCCGCAAGCTGCCCCATGGCGATGATGTGGGCGTATCATCCAGCAACAAGGTGGGTGCCTACCAGATGCCGGTGCTCAACGAGCGCAGCTACATGTTTGAGGCCATTGCAGAGGGGTATGTACCCCTGCGCCAGCAGATCGATATTTTTGATTTTGACCACGACCAGCTTGTGCGCAAGGATTTTATGATGGAGCCGGTGCGCATTGGCCAGATCATGGAATTTGACAACATCCTTTTTGAACAAAGCGAGGCTATTCTGATGCAGCAGTCTTACCCCCTGCTGGACCGGCTGGTGGACATGATGATCCACAACCCGCGGCTGATCATTCAGCTGGAGGGGCATACCGATTTTAGAGGACCTGCCCAGGCTAACAAACGCCTGTCGGGCGAGCGGGTAACGGTGATCCGCAATTACCTTATCAACAAAGGCATACAAAAAGACCGGGTAAAAACCCGCGCCTTTGGGGGTTCTAACCCACTTTCTACGGATGATACGCCGGAGGCGCGGCAGCTTAACAGACGCGTGGAAATACGAATTTTACAGGAATAATAATTCTTCCGAAATTCTGCGCCTTCTATTCACAATCCGGCAAAATTTGTAACTTACGGGGACTATTCTTGTGCTTCAGGAAAATATTTTTAATTTTCAAGACCAAACCTTACACGCGTAACTACTTACTAAGGATATGAGATCACACCTTTACCGATCGGGTTTACTTTTCCTTTGCTTTATATTGTTAGCAGTTGGAGCAACTTATGCTCAGAACGTTCAATGGGCATCAAAGGTGCTGGAAGTCTCCAGCGAAATATCCGACACCCAATTTTCCGGAAGACAGGCGCTGCGCGCCCCCAACGTGCTGCCTGCCGGTGGCGAGAACCCCAATGCCTGGACCCCCGACCGGCCCAACCGCAAAGAGTTTATAAAAGTAGGCTTTGATGAGCCTATGCGCATTCGCCAGATCGTTATTGCCGAATCCTACAACCCCTCGGCCGTATCGGAGGTCTACGCCTATGATACCCAAGGCAAAGAATACCTCATTGAAACCTTTACCCCTCAGGCCCTGCCCGGCGCCCAGGGGCGTTTGCTCAATATCTTCCTGGACCGCACCGAGTATGATGTAGCCGCCATAAAGGTGGTGATAGACGGTACCGCCCTGCCGGGCTACCACAGCATTGATGCCATTGGTATTTCAAGGTCGCGCTCCCCCATTGTGATCGATGTAAATGTGGCGGCCGATGTAAACCCCGATATTCAGGCCCGCAAGCTGGGCCCGCAGATCAACAGCGAGTATAAGGAACTGAAGCCCCTGCTCTCTCCCGATGGCAATACCCTGTTCTTTAGCCGCCGCAACCACCCCGGCAACGTAGGGGGGGTAAATGACAAGGAAGATATCTGGTTCTCTGAAAAAAATGTGCAGAGCGGCGAGTGGACCGAGGCCAAAAACCTGGGTGCACCCTGAACAACGAAGGCCCTAACT
>NZ_AODQ01000159.1 GCF_000348925.1 Cesiribacter andamanensis AMV16
GTACCTGGTACCAATTTCACAAGGCCGGCACCTGAGCACCCTTAGCCTGAGCGAGCGGGCACCGGGGCCCATTTTTACTATCCGCAGACCCAGCTGCTTCCCCTGGCCGACGGCTCTTTTGAGATCAGGGGCAAAAAATCATTCGTTACCAACGGCCGGCAGGCCGATTCCTACGTACTATCAACGGTTGCGGTAGACCCCGAGGCCGACCCTAACCTCTTTTCCTGCGTATTGGTGAATAAAGGGGATGAGGGCCTGCGCTGGGGCTCCGAATGGTCGGGCCTGGGCATGCGCGGAAATTCCTCTCTGGGACTGGAGCTGGAGAAGGTGACCATCGCCCCGCACAGGCTGCTGGGCGAACAGGGCGACCAGCTCTGGTATATTTTTACGGTAGTGGCTCCTTATTTTCTAACGGCCATGTCGGCTACGTACCTGGGCATTGCACAGGCTGCCTTTAACGAGGCCCGCCAGCACCTGCTCAGCCGGAACTATACCCATAGCGGCCAGACGCTTAGCCAGGCGCCCCTGCTGCAGCACCGCCTGGGCACCCTCTGGGCCAAGATAGAGCGCACACGGCGCCTGTTGTATTATGCGGCTCAGGAGGGTGATGCCGGCAACTTTGATGCCCTGCCGGCCATCCTGGCGGCAAAGGCCGAAGTAGCCACTTGCGCCGTAGAGGTGGTAAACGAGGCCATGACCCTTAGCGGCGGCATTGCTTACCGGGAAAACGGGCGCTTTAGTGTGTTGCTGCGCGATGTGCGGGCGGCGCACATCATGTCGCCTACCACCGACCTGCTCTATACCTGGCTGGGCCGCGCGCTGCTGGACCAGCCGATTTTGTCTGACTGAGTTGATTTATCTGCATGACCCACATTGCCTATACAGGTCTGGAAGAAACAAGCCTTGCTATCTTACGCCAGCAGCTGGAGTTGCCCGAGGGTGCCTTTGCCGAATTTTCCGAGGATAAGGCCGGCGATCTGCTGCCTGAGCAAAGCAGGAAGCTGGGCGTTTTCCTGATTGGGGAGCGGGTGGGCAACCCTATAAAACTGGCACAGAAGATCCATGCGCAGGACCAGTTTCTTTCCATCCTGATCCTGAACGACAAAAGCTCCTACACCAAAATAAAGCAGGCGCTGCTCTTTACCCCCTTTATCGGCAATACGGTACAGCCCCTGGCCAATGACATTGGCGCCGGCCTGGCCGATACTGTGCGCAATGCCATGGCCCGCACCCAGCAGCGACGCCAGTACCAGCAGCTGCGTACGGGCTCACCCGCACCCCGCCTGCAATCCAACACCCATCTGTATGAAGATGTAAAAGCCGAGTACCTGGATAAATTTCTGGAAGAAGCGCCCATAGGCGCGGTGCTGATGACCGAAATGGGGGTGATCCTGGCCGTAAACCGGCATGCCAGCCAGATTCTGGGCGTAACGGAAAAGCAGCTGATCGGCTCGCCCTTTGTGCGCCTGTTCGATGAAAAACGGCAGCGCATCCTGGAGAGTTTTTTTTCCAAAGAGTTTGTGGGCTCGGCCACCCTTACCACCGAACGCTCTACCTTCCGGGGCAAAAAATACCTGGAGGTGCGCATTGCCCGCATCAGCATCAAGGCCGGCCTGCCCTATAAGATCGGCATCCTGACCGACTTTACCGAAAAGGTACAGGCCCAGTTAAAGGTAGAACAGCAGCTGGAAGAGCTCCGCACCATGAACGAGCAGCTGAAAATGGCCAATGAAGACCTGGATGCCTTTGTCTACACCGCCTCCCACGACCTCAAAGCCCCCATTGCCAATATCGAGGGCCTCATTGAGCTGCTGCGCCGCCGGGTAGATGCTGCCGATCCGCACCTGCAGTCGCTCTTTCAGATGGTGGAATTGTCCATTGGCCGCTTTCAGGGCACCATTAAAGACCTGACCGAAGTGGCCCTGATTCCGCGCCGCAGCCAGGAGCAGGAGCAGGCCATTGATGCGCTGGAGATCATAGAAGAAGTGCAGATGCTGATCCGGGAAATGATTGTAAGCTCTGAGGCGCAAATTGAGGTGAGCTGTGACCCGGGCTTGCAGCTGCTGTTTTCCCGCAGTAATTTCAGAAGTATCATCTACAACCTGCTGACCAACTCCCTCAAGTACCGCTCTCCGGAGCGCAGCCCCCGCATTCGCATAGCGGTTGAAAAACAGCCCCCCTACACCCTGCTAACCGTAGAAGACAATGGCATGGGCATAGCCCCCGACAAGCAGGACAAGATCTTTGCCATGTTCAAGCGCCTGCACACCCACATAGAAGGCACCGGCATTGGCCTGTTTATCATCAAGCGTATTGTAGACAGCACCGAGGGAAAGATAGAGGTAGAAAGCACAGAAGGCCAGGGCACTGCCTTTCGCATTTACCTGAAAGACAAAGCCGAGGCCGCTGTTTCTGAAGATCTGCTGCCCTCCTAAGGCGCTTACTTTTCTTCTTCCTCACTGGTAGGATTACCCCCACCACTCGAGCCTCCGGGCGTGCCTTTGCCCAGCGGAAGCTGGCCGGTCTCCAGCAGGTACTTAAAGCGGCGCATATCTTCATGCACCACATTTTCTATCAGGCTGTTGAACATGCGGGCAATGGCACTGCCAATCGATCCCTCGGGCGGATAGTACTTGATGGTGGCCTGCATTTCGGTGCCCTGCCCCTGCGGACCGTCCTTAAAGGTAACCTCTCCGGCCTGGCCTACATCCGAGCCATTGTAGGTACGGAACAGAATGCGCTCATTGGGAATTTCATCTACGATCTCCGCCTCCCAGTCGATCTTTTTGCCCAGCTTGGGGGCCTCCATCTGCCAGTGGTAGCGCTTGCCCTCCGCATCCAGCTGGTCTACTTCGGTGATGTGCTTCATAAAGCGGGGCAGGTTCTCCAGCTTGCGCCAGAAGGCATACACCTCTTCCCGCGGCTTGTTGATGGTAATGGACTTTTTCACCAGTACCGGCGAGCCCTCATGCTTGGCTGTGTTGCGCCCGATGGCCTCGTTGAGCTCACAATGGCCCGAAATACCGCGCTTCAGCAGCACCAGCCCTGCCAGACTCATCAGCACCCGCTTAATGCTCAGGCGCTGAAAGCCATAATAGAGCAGGGCCGATCCGCCCACAATAGAGGCAATGCGCTCGCCGGTGCCCGTATTAATATGGTTGGAGCCGCTCAGGTAAGGCTCCAGGGCCAGATCGTCTCTGCGAAAGTCCGTTACACGATCTTCTGTACTTGTATGGATCATGGGGTTAGCGTTTGTTCCTGAAAAACTAACCCGGCCAGGGATCAGATGTTAGGTACCAGCCTTACAAATCCGGCCTTAAGGGGCAGAATCCGGAACCGTTTGCCTATATGTAGCAGGTTTTGGAAAAGGAATCCCTGCCCCGCCCCGGAAACACTCTACGGCATACGCTAATTCAGACCACCAGCAATAAAAGGGATAGTCCTGAGCAGCCCCCCACAGGCGACCCGCTATTCTTTAGCTGTTTAGTCCGTGGGTATGCCAACTTATGCCTATATTTAGTCAGCAAACTCATTTATTACCTCCGGCGATGATCCGTTCCCTCCTCCCCCTGCTGCTCCTGCTGCTGTTGCTGGCAGCAGCCTGTACCGAAAAAGAAACGCCTGGCCCCACCCCCGCCGGGGCCTTTGCTTCCCTGTATACCTTAAGTAGCAGCGGCACGCCCCGCCAGATTGGCGATGCGCGTTTTGAGCGGGAGGGAAATCTTGTACGCCTTACCATAGAGCTGTATACCCTTACCCCCGGCAGCCGGCATGCCCTGCACCTGCATGAAGGCAGCTGCGAAGACCCGGGCATGCACTGGAACGGCGGCAGCAGCGAAAAGTACTGCACCATCCCCAGCATGGGCACCCCCTGGGGACGCCCCTACCTGGGCGATATCGGCAACATCGAGATTGGCTCCGATGGCAAGGGCAGCCTGAGCCTGCAAACCGATCTGTGGGCCCTGGGCGATGGCTCCGCCCTGGATGTGATGGGCAAAGTGCTGATGGTGCATGCCGAGCCGGAAGATTTTGCCCTGGAATGTGACCCCAACCATACCAACCATCCCCATACCAACCCCAAAATTGCCTGCGGGCAGGTATTTAAACGGGTAAGAATGCCCTAAAAAAGAGGTCAGCTGATAGACTGGCACCCTAGCCCGAAAGCTTTCGCTGGCTTGCGCGCGTTTGCAATGCGTGCGCCTCCCGGTGCATAGCTGCAGCCACAACAAGCCACCTATAGCCGAAATCGGGAATACAAATAGTGCGCCTGAAAAGCCTTTGGAATTAGCTGGGAAGAATGGGCGTACCGGGCATGAGGCATAGAGAGGCGCTTGTGTGTAGGGTGCCTAAGGGGTTCGGAGAACCCAGGTAATTAGGTTCACAGGTTCGGAGAACCTGCGATAGGGAAGCAAATTACTATCACAGGTTTGGTGCGGGCCACGTTGGGAACCCATCCCATTGTTGGTGTTTTCACCAACAATCCTGCAGCTAGCCGACTTTTCCCATTGATGGTGGTTTCACCAACATGCCTCCAGCTAGCCCACCTACTATCTTCACTCAATACGGGTCCACATCCGGCACCACCTCTACCCCTTTAAAGGCTTTTTCACTGACCAGCTGCTGGCTTTGTTCCAGCAGGTACTGCTTTACGGCGGGCACATCCAGGCCCTGCCGCTCCAGCTTCAGGGTAATGTGCATCAGGTACAGGCCCCGGATACGGCCCACCAGGGGTTCTTCCGGCCCCAGAACCCGCTCCACCCCTAACTTGCTGCGCAGGCGCTCGGCCAGCGCTTTGGCGGCGGTTTCGGTCAGTTCCTTCTCGCTATGGCGCACCACCAGGCGGATCAGCCGGCTAAAGGGGGGATAGAAATACTGCCGCCGCTCGTCGATCTCGGTTTTATAGAGGCCCAGGTAATCGGCCACCAGGATGGTGTGCAGCAGCGGCAGCTCGGTATTGCTGGTCTGGATGATCACCCGCCCGGGCTTGCTGCTGCGGCCCGCACGCCCCGCCACCTGGGTCACCAGCTGGTAGGTGCGCTCATGCGAGCGAAAATCGGGGTAGTGAATCATGCGGTCGGCATCAAAGATGCCCACCAGGGTTACCCCCTCAAAGTCCAGTCCCTTGCTCACCATCTGGGTGCCCACCAGAATATCGATCTTGTGGTCGCCAAAGTCGTCCAGCAGCACCTGAAAGGAATTCTTGCGCCGGGTGGTGTCCAGGTCCATGCGCTCAACGGTGGCTTCGGGTATGAGCAGGCGCAGGCTTTCTTCCAGCTTTTCGGTGCCATAGCCTACGGTCTTGATCTTGTGCGAGCCGCAGGCCGGGCAGGCGGTGGGCACATACTCCACCAGGCCGCAGTAGTGGCAGCGCAGCTCATTCACCCGCAGGTGATAGGTAAGGCTTACGGCGCAGTTCTGGCATTTGGGAATCCAGCTGCACTCCTCACAGTTGATGTAGGGCGCATAGCCCCGGCGGTTCTGAAACACAATGGCTTGTTCCTTGCGCTCTACCACCAGCTTCAGGCCATCGACCAGGGCGGGGGTAAACATGGCCTTCATGGTCTTTTGCTTTAGCGCCAGGCGGGTATCGGCCAGCTCCAGCTGGGGCAGCTGCGCTTCGCCGTAGCGCTTGTGCAGCTGCACCAGGCCAAACTTGCCCTGCTCGGCCTGGTAGTAGGTTTCGATGGAGGGAGTAGCCGAGCCCAGCAGGGTTTTGCCGCCGTGCATCCTGGCCAGCACCAGGGCGGTATCGCGGGCGTGGTAGCGCGGGGCCGGATCATACTGCTTATAGGAGGTTTCGTGCTCTTCATCCACAATGATGAGCCCCAGGTTATGAAAGGGCAGAAAGATAGAGGAGCGCACCCCTACCACCAGCGGAAAAGAGCCGTTGAGCACCCCCTGCCATACTTCTACCCGCTCGTTATCGGAAAAGCGGCTGTGGTACACCCCCATCTGCCCGCCGAATACCTTCTTGAGCCGGCCCACGATCTGGGTGGTCAAGGCAATTTCGGGCAGCAGGTACAGCACCTGCGAACCATTGTCCAGCGCCTCCCGGATCAGGGAAATGTACAATTCCGTTTTGCCCGAACCCGTAATGCCGTGCAGCAGCACCGTATCCTTGTCCTCAAAATGATCCAGGATCTGCTGGCGGGCTCCCTGCTGCTCCCCGGTCAGGTGTATATCCACATTGGCATCGGCTTCCGGGATCCAGAAGCGGGGCACCGCCTCCTCAAACTCCTCCAGGATGCCGTTCTTCACCAGGGTGCGTACCGAAGAGGGAGAAATCTGCGCATCCACCAGCTCGCTTTTGGCCAGGCCCTTTTCATTGCGGCCGGGCTCCTTCAGCACCGGTACTTCGCGCAGGTACTTCAGCAGCACATCGGCCTGTTTGGGGTGGCTCTCCAGGGCCTTGAAGAGCGCTTCCAGGCTGGCCGTATCCTGCACCAGACCCGGCTGCAGGCGCACCCGGCGCACGGTTTTGGGCTTGTACTTATCCTTTACCTGCTCGTAGAGCAGAATGGCTTCCTTGGCCAGCAGGTTTTTAAAGAGCTGGTAGAGCGATTTCTGGCCCAGCAGCTTTTCCACATCGGCATAGGACAGGTGGTCCTGCGCCTGCAGGCTTTGCAGCAGCAGCAGCTCCTTTTCGTTAAAGCTGTGCTCGGTGGTAGCGAAGCTAAAATCGGGGTGCAGCTGCACCTGCGACTGGCTGCTGAG
Source organism: Cesiribacter andamanensis AMV16 (assembly GCF_000348925.1). GTDB lineage: Bacteria > Bacteroidota > Bacteroidia > Cytophagales > Cyclobacteriaceae > Cesiribacter > Cesiribacter andamanensis. The sequence goes on from NZ_AODQ01000159.1 coordinate 6,715, forward strand.
CTTGAGGCCGCTGGGCAGGGCTACGTTGAGTACCTCGCCGGGGGTGCACATGTAGTAGTCGGCCATCCACTGGAAAAGGCGCAGCTGCAGGGGCTGCACCACGGGCTGCTCATCCAGCTGCTCCAGCAGGTAGCGGGCATCGTAGGCCTCCGGCACCCGGTCGTGCACCTCGGCTACTATGCCGGTCAGGATCTTCTTTTTGCCAAACTGCACCACCACCCGGCAGCCCGGCATCAGGCTGTCGTTGAGCGCATAGGGTACGCGGTAGGTAAAATACTTGGGCACCGGTACTGGTAACAATACATCGCAAAAAAGCGTCTGCCGCTCGTCCCGTCCCTCCTGTATGTGTAATTGCAGTTGCTGCACCTTGGCTGTGTTTTCTCCTGAACGTTAAAGATATAAAAAGGTGGGGAATTTAGTAGTGGGTATTGGGTAATGGGTAGTAAGACTGAAGAGGTTAGGAGCAGGCACTTCGGATTGGCTGGCGTATCGTTAAGGACTGAATCGAAGCTCAGGGCGCCATCATCGAGGCTGGCCTGGTCCAAATAGACGAGGTATTCCTCCCTTACCTACTCACTAATAAGGACCAGACGGTTTATAGCCTGTACAAGGAAAACACGACCAAGCTACTTAAGCAATGAAAGAAATGTCTGGCGCTTTGATGAAGTCCTAATGAGTATTTGCTGGTTATGTAATGCAAATTATAAAAACAATACATACATTACCAAAATAACACAGCCTAACTTGAATCACATAGCCTGAGCCATGAGCAACTTCACTAAACAAATACTATGAAAAGAAGCCTTCTCCTCTTCATCCTCTTCGCTAGCTCGTGCCTTTTTAGCTGCGAGAATGGACCTTTCGGCAGTCGTTGTAATAGTGATGATGACAGGCTATATGAAAGGCCGTTCCTATTCGAAATTTTAAACAAATCGGACGGCAGAAACCTTCTCCACTACTCCAGCGAGTATTATTATGACTTTACAATACGTGATGATCAGGGCGAGGAAGTTCGAGTTTACCTAAGCCAAGCAGGTCGTACTCAATTTGAACACCTGCGTGACAAAGACTATGATCTTAGGAACCTGAACATAAAGCAATACTACCTCTACTTTGGTAGTGACAATGTAGATACGCTACGAATGGAGTTCTACCTCAAGGAAAGCAAGTGTGATTTTCATGAGTACCGGGATTTGCAGATATTTTATAACGAAGAGCTTTCTCTAACTTCCTCTGGTGAGAAAATTCCCTTTGTGACTTTCTATACCACGATTCCTAAATAAACCTCTGGACCATGGAATGCAAAATACCATGCACTTCACCTTGATGATAATAGTAAGCCTGCCAAGTCTTAGCTACAACCGTAGTTTTAGTAGGGGTAGCCACTAGAAGTATCTGTATTATAGAGTTATTACTTTCACATTTTAATAGAAAATTATGCCACAATTCTTTTACAGAAGCATATCACTTCTTACTATGTTCATCGCTACACTACTGCTCTCATGCGAGAAGAACCCCTGCAGAGCCAATAAAGATGAGCAGACAATTTATCACATCCCCCTAGATTTCACAGTAATCGACGAAAATACATCTGTCAACCTATTGACGTTAGTTGGAGGACCTTACTGGGGAAAGTTTTCCGTAACGGATGATAAGGGTCAGGATGTAGTAATCTATGAAAGTAGGGAGGGATTTATTCAGTTTTATCCAATAATACGAGGTGAGGAAGATTTTCAAAACGAGAACATCAAAACGTATTACCTGCACTTTGGCCAGGATCAGACAGATACGCTCCGGATGAAGTATTACCTTAAGCAGAGCCCATGTTTATACCATGAATACAGAGACCTCCAGATATTCTATAACGACAGCCTCTACCTTAATAGCTACAGCGGTGATCGCCCTACCACCCTGTACTTTTATACCACCATCCAAAAGTAAACGAATGAAGCATCTCTATCTCTTCTTTATCCTTTTTCTTATTTCCCTCAACACATATGCTCAAACCGATTGTTCTACTCCAGATGCCAGTGAAGAGGAATTTAGCAATTTACCCTGT
>NZ_AODQ01000160.1 GCF_000348925.1 Cesiribacter andamanensis AMV16
CGAGGTTTGATCCACCAGCTCCAGGGTTTCCTCGAAGCGCTCGGGCTGGTAGACATAAATGGTCAGCACCGGGCCAAAGATCTCCTCACACATGGTGGTATAGCTGGGGTTCTCTACCTTAAAGACCGTTGGTTCAATAAAGTAGCCCTTGCTCTTGTCGTACCCACCGCCGGCTACCAGCTCTACGCCGGAATCGTTTTTTGCATTATCGATGTAGCGGCTAATCTTGTCGAAGCTCTTTTCATCGATCACCGCATTGATGAAATTGCCGAAATCTTCGGTTGGGCCCATCTTAAAGCTTTTCAGGTCTTCTTGCACATAGCCCTTTACTTCTTCCCAGAGGTTGGCCGGGATGTAGGCGCGGGAGGCTGCCGAGCACTTCTGCCCCTGGTACTCAAAGGCGCCGCGGCTGATGGCAGTTGCCAGCGCTTTGGCATTGGCCGAGTGGTGGGCCATGATAAAGTCCTTGCCACCGGTTTCGCCCACGATGCGGGGGTAGCTCTTATAGCGGCCTATGTTTTCGCCAATGGTTTTCCAGATGGTCTGGAACACGCCGGTGCTGCCTGTAAAGTGGATGCCGGCAAAATCGGGATGCTTAAAGATCACCTCACCGGCCGTAGGGCCATGCACATACACCAGGTTGATTACCCCATCGGGCACACCAGCCTCGCGGAACACTTCCATGAGCACATGGGCCGAGTAGATCTGGGTTTCGGCCGGTTTCCACACCACGGTATTGCCCAGCATGGCGGGGGCTGTGGGCAGGTTGCCGGCAATGGCGGTAAAGTTAAAGGGGGTAAGGGCAAACACAAAACCTTCCAGCGGGCGGTACTCCAGGCGGTTCCAGATGCCGGGGGCGCTCTCGGGCTGCACCTTGTACATCTCGCTCATGAAGTAAACGTTGAAGCGCAGAAAGTCGATGAACTCACAGGCAGAATCAATCTCGGCCTGGTAGGCATTCTTGGACTGGCCCAGCATGGTGGCGGCATTGAGTCTGGCCCGGTAGGGGCCGGCAATCAGCTCGGCAGCTTTCAGGAAAATGCTGGCGCGCATTTCCCAGCTCATGCCTTCCCACAGCTCCTTGGCATTCAGGGCGGCCTGTATGGCCTGCTCCACATGCTGGGCATCGCCCTCGTGGTAATAGCCCAGCACATGTTGATGATCATGCGGGGGACTCATTTTTTTCTTTTTCTCTGTACGCACTTCTTCGCCGCCTATGTACATGGGCACATCTACCTGCTGGCTGCGAAGATCCTCCAGGGCCTTTTTAAGCGCCTTGCGCTCAGCAGAGCCTGGAGCGTAGTTGAGAACGGGTTCGTTTTTGGGATAGGGTACTTTGAAAAATCCGTTTGACATGACGGCTCGGGTTTTAAAATGCTAGACCCGGCAAAGGTACGAAAAAAGGCCCACTGGCAAAGCCTCACTCGATTACAAGCGCCAGCCCATCACCATCATATCGTCGGTTTGCTCGTGCTGCTGCATCCAGTCCTGCAGGCTTTGCCGGATTTTTTCTTTCTGCTGCTCCATAGGCAGGTGCACATGGGCCTTTAGCAGGTCCATAAACCGCCGTTCGCCAAATTTCTTATCGGTCTTGCCGCCAAACTGGTCCCGCACCCCATCGGTACACAGGTAAAAGGAGGTAGCCTCCAGAAAGGAAAGGCGGTGTACCGTAAATCCACTAAAGGCTTTGCTGCTGGTTCCGCCCACATACTGCCGGTCGCCTTTTACTTTTTCAATAGCCTCGCCTTTGCTATAGTACAGGCTGCTGCGGGCGCCGGCAAACTGCAGCTCCCGCAGCTGCAGGTCTATCACACAAAGGGCGGCTTCCATCCCATCCTGGCTGTAGGCACTCTCGGTATTGAGCGAGCGGTGCACATGCTCGTTGAGGCGGTTCAGGATCTGATCGGCTTGCTGCACTTCTTCCTGCAGAATGATCTGGTTGAGGTACAGATCGCCAATAAGCGACATAAAGGCGCCGGGCACCCCCTGCCCGGTACAGTCCAGGGCAGCCAGAAAAATCTTGTCCCGCACCTGGGCAAACCAGTAAAAATCGCCGCTGACAATTTCCTTGGGCTTGAGCCAGATAAAAGAATCAGGGAGCGCCACCTTTAATTCAGCCGGCTGGGGCAGCATGGCATCCTGTATGCGGCGGGCATACTCCAGGCTGGAGGTAATGTGCGAGGTTTTCTGCTCGATGGCCTCCTGCTGGCGGCTTATCTGGCTACTGGCCTGATTTAAATAACTGGCCTGCGAGAGCAGCTCTTTTTTCTGTTCTTCCAGAAGCTCATTCTGCTTGATGATCTCCCGGTTCTGCTCCTCAATCTGGTGTTTCTGGCGAGTAAGCAGCTGGTTGGCCTGCTGCTTGCTGCGGTTGTTTTTGTAGAGCACACCAGCTACCAGCAAAAACAAGCCAAACAGGGCCATAAAGCTGTTGCGAATGATCATTTGCCGCTCCAGCTCATCATCCTGAATGATCTTGCTCTGCTTGAGCAGCTCAATTTTGGCTTCGCGGCTCTCCAGCTCATACTCGGCTTTCAGCTGCTCCACCCGGTTGGTCGATTGCTCGTTGTAGATGGAGTCATGCAACTGAAAAAAGCGGCTGTGGCTCTCATAGGCCTTTTGCCAGACCCCCATGGTGGCGTAGAGCTCGGCCTGCGAGCGGTAAATATTCTTCATAAGGTAGCGCAGGCGGTGCTGGCGGGCCTGCACCAGCGATTCCTTCAGGTAATACTCAGCCATGGCATAGTTTCCCAGCCGCAGGTGCATCTCGCCTATAAAGGACTTGCAGTCGATGTAGGTCTCTACCTCAATGGGGTTGGCGATGTAGAATTCCAGCGCCTGCATGGCATAGTTAAGGGCTTTTTTGGGATTCTTGTCGGCCTTCCAGGAAATGTTGGCCAGGTTAAAGAACACATCGGCCAGGCCGGCGGTATCTTTTTCTACTTTTAGCTGCTCATAGGCACGCAGCGTAAAGTACAGGGCACTGTCATAATCAGTGGTCTGGGCATAGTAGTGGCCCAGGTTGCTCCAGCAATAACTAGCGCGTTTTTCTCCCCAGTTCTTATAGATCAGGTCGGCCGCTTCTTTGGTAACTTCAATGGCCTTTTTGTAATTGCCCTGCAGGCTGTAGAAATAGCCCAGGTTTTGCAACAGGTGGGCCAGGTTATCTTCATCCCGGGCCTTTTTGAGCAGCTTAAGAGAGATCAGGTAATTCTCAAGCGCACTGTGGTACTCCCCGCGGATATCATTGTAGATGGCCAGGTTCATGTGGGCCATGCCCCTACCCCGTACATAGCCCAGGCTATCGGACAGCCTGAGGGCCTGATGAATGAGGGGGAGCGGATCATTTTTGCCGGAAAGGGCATAAACGTTACATAGATAATTTACTTTATCGATGTAAACAGAGTCTCGTTGTGGTTTTTTTAGCCATTCTTCTGCTTCCTGTATGCGTTCCAGATCTTGTCCGGAGGCAGAAGGGGCGGTAGATAAAAACACAAGGATGCCCAATAAGGAGGCCAGCAGTACTTGCACGCTATTTTTTTCTTAGAACTATTCAATTTTAAGCAGAAATGCGCGCTTTATCAATCCGCATTTGGCCCAAACATTACATGAGGAACAGAAAGAATGGGAGCAGCCTGAAGGCTCTTACTCTTACAGTTAGCGCATTGACAAGGCCTGATTAGATCGCCAGGGAAGCGCCTCTGAAAACAATAGGCAGATTGGAAAAATCCAAAGCAGGAACGCTATTAAAGCAGGCGCAGCAGTTCGCTGAGGCAGTGGATCTCCTGCTGCACCGGTACATGGTAGCGGCGCTTATAGGGGTTGTAATACACACTGTCGATGCCCGCAGCGGCAGCGCCGATAATATCGGCTTTCAGGTTGTCGCCGATCATCAGGCACTCCTCCCCGCGGGCGCCGGTTTGCCGGAGCACATGTTCAAAAAAGAGGGCATCTGGCTTGGCCACGCCGGCATCTTCGGCGGTAAAGACCCCCGCAAAGTAGTGGCCAATGCCCGAAGCACTCAGTTTAATAGCCTGTACATCGCGAAAGCCATTGGTGAGGATGTACAGGGGGTAGCGGCCCTGCACATGCTCCAGCACCTCGCGGGCAAAGGGCAGCAGGCCCGGCTTGGCGGGGCACTGGCTCAGATAGGCCTTGTCCAGTTCGGAGGCGATGTGCTCATCGGCCTCAGCGCCCAGTGCCTGCAGCACCCGCACAAAGCGCAGGCGGCGCAACTCGTCGCGCTGCAGCTTGCCGCTTTCATTCAGGTCCCAGAGCTGGTAGTTTATGGTCTCAAAGGTTTTGCAGAAGGTATCGGAGCAGAAATTGCCCAGCTGCGCCAGCTGATGGGTCTGGTAGAGCTCCCGCAGGGTGGCCTCCGAGTTGGCGCTAAAGTCCCAGAGGGTGTGGTCCAGATCAAAAAACAGGTAGCGGTAGCGGGCTTTTAAGGGGCGCATAAGGGGGTATTCGGTGCAAGGTAAAGAAGCAGGGCCTTAGTTTGGTCCCATCCAGCGGCGGCGCTGCAGCTTATTTACTGCTAATTCGCGGTTAGAGTTCAGGATCTGATACACTTCCAGGTCCCGTTTTAGTTCCGGATCTTTTTCCATGGGGTCCAGCAGCTGGCGTACCACATCTTCCATTTCTTCCTTTACGAAATAAAAGATCCAAAGATCATCCTTTCGGAAACCCAGCAGGCCGGCATTGCGCAGGTAGGTAATGTGGCGAGAGGTTTTGGTCTGGGTAAACTCCAGCGTTAGCTGCAGGTCGGAGATGCACATTTCGCCTTTTCGGTACAACAGGTGCAGCATACGCAGGCGGGCCTCGTCTGAGAGGGCTTTAAAGAGCTGGGTACCGAATTGCAGGCTGAAATTTTTAAGGCGCATGAACGTTGTAAACAAAAGGGCCCCCTTGCGGAACCTATTTCTCCTAAAATTATTTAATTTTTAGAACTTAACGTAATTTGCCAGCTCCTAACGGTACCCCTGTGAAGGTAACACGTACTCCTTATGTTCTTCTGCTGCCACTGCTGGTGGCACTTGTCTTGTTTAGCCAGCCCGTTCAGGCCCAGCGCAAAGCTCCTGTAGTACAGTTTTCCGGTATTGTCATGGCCGCCGACGATAGCGCCGCCGTGCTGCCGGGGGTACACATTTATGTGCCAAAAGCGGGTAGAGGTACCGTTAGCAACCCCCTGGGCTACTTTAGCATGCCCGTGCTGGTAGGCGATAGTGTGGTGATTAGTTATACAGGCTATCAGAAGCAGCATTACAAGATCCCCAACAACATTGGTGATGCCATTACGGTGATCATCGAACTATCGCCGGATACGGCCTATCTGCCCGAGATCACCATTTTTCCCTACCCCACCGAGCAGCTCTTTAAGCAGGCCATTCTGGCTATGGAGCTGCCCAAGGAGGAAGAAGACATCATGAAGCGCAACATGGATGCCACGCTGCTGGCGCTGATGATGGAAAATATGGAAATGGATGGCAGCGAGAACTACAAGCGCTTCTCGCAGCAGCAGATCATGGATAGCCACAACCGCTATTTTATCCGCACCAACCCCTTCTTCAACCCCCTGAACTGGGCCAAGTTCATCCAGTCCATCAAGCGGGGCGAGTACAGCCGGGACAAAAAGTAAGCTAGGCTGTGTCTGAAAAATGGAATAACGTACTGCAGGTTGGGTTTTGTCATCTCGACCAACGGGAGAGATCTTAATAAAACAGCCTCCAAGATCCCTCCCGTTGGTCGGGATGACACAATAGAAGGGCAGCTAGAATCCCAAAAATGTATTCTTCAGACACAGCCTAGCCACCGGCCCAGCTTTCCCGGTCCAGCGTACGGTACTGAATGGCTTCGGCCAGGTGCCCGATCTGGATCTCATCGGCTTCGGCCAGGTCGGCAATGGTGCGGCTTACCTTTAAGATACGGTCATAGGCACGGGCGCTCAGCCCCAGGCGCTCCATGGCCCGTTTGAGAAGGGCCTTGCCCCCTTCATTAATGCGGCATACCTCCTTAACCATCTGCGAGGGCATCAGGGCATTGGAGTGGACGTCAGGCGTGGCTTCAAAGCGCCGCTTCTGCCGCTCCCGGGCGCCAATGACCCGCTGGCGAATGCTGGCGCTGCTTTCCATTTTGCGCTCACCGGTCATTTCATCGAAGGATACAGGGGTTACCTCCACATGCAGGTCAATGCGGTCCAGCAAGGGGCCGCTGATCTTGTTCAGGTAACGCTGTACGGCCCCGGGCGGGCATACACAGTCTTTATCTGGGTGGTTGTGGTAGCCGCAGGGGCAGGGATTCATGCTGGCAATGAGCATGAAGTTGGCCGGAAAATCCACCGACAGGCGGGCCCGGCTAATGGTGACCTGCCGTTCTTCCAGCGGCTGGCGCATTACTTCCAGCACGGTACGCTTAAACTCGGGCAGCTCGTCCAGAAACAGGATGCCGTTGTGGGCCAGGCTGATCTCGCCAGGCTGCGGCACGCCGCCACCTCCTACCAGGGCTACATCGGAAATGGTATGGTGGGGGGCGCGGTAGGGCCGGTGGGCAATGAGCGAGGCATTGCCGCCCAGCTTGCCGGCTACGGAGTGAATTTTGGTGGTCTCCAGTGCCTCATGCAGGCTTAAGGGGGGCAGGATGGTGGGCAGGCGCTTGGCCAGCATGGTTTTGCCGGCGCCGGGCGGGCCTACCATGATGACATTGTGGCCGCCGGCTGCCGCTATTTCCATGGCCCGTTTAATGTTCTCCTGCCCCTGCACATCGGAAAAATCCACCTCAAAATGGTCCTGCTGGCCAAAGAAGATATCGCGGGTTTCCTGCCGCTCGGGTGTGATGGAGCGCTTTCCTTCTATGAATTCAACGGCCTCTTTCAGGTTTTCGACCCCAATCACCTCCAGGCTGTTGACAATGGCGGCTTCGGAGGCATTTTCTTTGGGGAGGATAAAGCCCTTAAAGCCCTGCTTGCGGGCTTCTATAGCAATGGGCAAGGCTCCCTTGATGGGCCGCAGGGCTCCATCCAGCGCCAGCTCACCCATGATGATGTAGCGCTCCAGCTCGGCGGCCGCCTGCAGCTGGTCGGAGGCCTGCAGAATGCCCAGGGCAATGGGCAGGTCATAGGCCGATCCTTCTTTGCGGATATCGGCCGGGGCCAGGTTCACCACCACCTTCTGGCGGGGCATGCTAAAGCCCAGGTATTTTAAGGCCGACTCTACCCGCTGCTGGCTTTCCTTAACGGCATTGTCGGGCAGGCCCACCATAAAAAAGTGAAGGCCCTGTACTACACTTACCTCTATGGTGATCAGGCGGGCATTGACCCCGTAAACAGCGCTTCCATATGTTTTGGCTAGCATAGTGTTGGTATTGGGTAGTGGGTAGTAAACGGTCCGCCGCAGCGGTAGTGAGAATTGGTTCCTGCAAGAAGCCGACTTGTCAGAACAATACTTGATTTACCTAGAGTAAAATGGTTTGGGAAAGGAATGTTTGAGAAATTGCTATTTTCCTACCTTATTCCCATAACCGACTAGAACGACCTCATAGATACTTTGGCTATTGTCGTCATCCCGGCGCAGGCGGTGGCCGCCCCGCCGGAATCTGCCAACAGTTAAGTAGAAAAAATTTATCTCTGCTCTAAAAGTTACGAGATCCCGGCCTGCGCCGGGATGACGGTGAGAAAACACCTATTTATGAGATAGCTACTATAAAAAAGCAGAAAACTAGTGTTTTAGAAGTAAGCTCCTACATCTGCAGTCCTTATCTCAATACCGCTGCGGCGGACCGTCCACTACGCAATACCCACTACCCTCACACCCCCAGCAGCTGCTCGATGCGCTGAATGAGGATGTGGATCACCTTGATGTGGATCTCCTGGATACGGTCGGCGTAGCCCTGGTGGCTCACCCGGATCTCTACGTCGGCCAGGGTGGCCAGTTTACCCCCCTCCTTGCCGGTAAGCGCTACTACGGCTATGCCCTGTGCCTTTGCCAGCTCGGCCGCCCGCAGCACATTGCCGGAGTTACCGCTGGTGCTGATGGCCAGCAACACATCCCCTTTGCGGCCCAGGGCCTGCAGGTAGCGGGAAAAAATGTGCTCATACCCATAATCGTTGGCCGTGCAACTGATGTGGCTGGGATCGGAAATGGCCAGGGCCGCCAGCGGCCGGCGCTCTTCCCGGTACTTGCCGGTAAGCTCTTCGGCAAAGTGCATGGCATCGCAATGCGAGCCGCCATTGCCGCAGGAGAGCAGCTTGCCCCCCTGTTGCAGGCTGCTGGCCATGAGCCGGGCCGCGTCTTCTATCTTTTGTAGATTGTCGGCATTGTTCAGAAAATTCTCCAGCACCTGGGCGGCTTCGCGCAGCTGCTGTTCTATTAGGCGGATTCCTTCCATGGGGAGAGCGGATCAGGGGCGTGGTGATGGGGTAGGACCGTCGGCCGGAGGAGGGGTACTGCTATCGGTGCGACCGCCTTTTTCCAGCGAGCTGCGGAAGGCTTCGATGCGGCGACCGGCCTGCTCATCTTCGGCCTTACGGGATTCTTCCATATCGTACATGCGCGCTTTGGTGGCGGTATGCTCGCCTTCCAGCCGGCGCAGGCTGCCCTGCAGGCTGCGGATGGACAGCATGTAGACGAGCAGCAGGCCGCTCATTAAAATGATGCCGAGCGTCATCCACATTTTAAAATAGTCCATGAGGTTGAGCAGGTTCAGGTTGTTGTACAGGCTTTCTTCATTCATGATCAGAATAACCGTAACTACAATGTAGACCAGGCTTAACCC
>NZ_AODQ01000161.1 GCF_000348925.1 Cesiribacter andamanensis AMV16
ATACCGAGCTATAGGGCTGCTGCGGATTGCGCAGATCCAGGGGATTACCCCCTTTGGTAAGCCCTGCTGGCCAGTGCAGCTCCCGGCTGGCTTCGGGGTCCCGCAGCTGGTCGAAGCCCGGGCCGGCATTGCAGTCTACCCGCAGCTGCCCATCCAGAAAGGGGGCCGCCAGGGTAGGATGCTGCACCATGTTGTAGGGGCGGCCCAGGGGGGTAGGTGTTGCGTACTTTTTCTTCCACGGCAAAAATAGCGCTGTGTGCATCCAGCTGCACCCGGCGCTGCAGCCTAAGGCCCTCCAGGGGGGCGGCGGCTTTCATCAGGCATATATGCTCGTTTTCACCTTCCTCAGCCTCCCAGCGGATGTTGGCAAACTGGCCATGGTTGGGCATGCCGGCTGCTTTTTCGCCTTCAGAGGGCTCGCCCCAGCGGCCCAGGCACAGGAAATGCCCCTGGTAGGGTGCCCCACCCTGGTTATTGGAGGGCATCTGCTCGGGGCCGAAGCGAAAGCTCAGGGGGTTTACCCCATCGGGCAACAGCTGAAAACGGGTGATGGCCCCACCCCACAGGTCCACCTCCAGCAGGGTGCTGGCATTCTGCAGGCGCAGGGGGGTGGGGTTGGGTGGTGAGGGTTGCATGCTGCTTTGTTTTATCTGTTTCTGATTTACTGTATCAGCCGCAGCTCGTGGCTATATCAATTTAGTTAACGATTCTACTATACCAGCTGCACGTACAATCTGGCTGCTGACTCGTGCCACGAGTAATTCGTGGTACGAGTTGCCGGATATTATCATTTCCGCTCCTCGGCCAGTTTTACCCGGATAAAGCGGGGGCGCAGGTGGTGGGGGTGGCGGTGAATGTCGTCAATAAAATCAAAGGAATTTACGTTGTAGCTGATCAGCAGCTCACCCGGGGCCGAGAGGTGCGGATGGGCCTTGGCATTGTAGGTATAGAAATCCAGGTCTTCGTAGATCTCCGGCGTATGGTATACCTCTTTCATGGGCTGAAACGGGCCTACCGGTGAGCGCCCTACCTGTATGGCCACGGTGGGCGAGTTGGTATCGAGTTGATAGGCGGCAATGACCCGGCCATCTTCCAGAAAGCTTACGCTCATCTCGTTGGAGACCCGGCTGGTGAGGGCGGCCGCCTGGTGAATGTCGGCATTCCAGTCCCGGCCGTCCCAGTAGCGCCACTGGCCAAAATTCTCAAACTCCCGGTCGGGCACGCGGGCTACGAGCAGCTCTTTTTGCGGGCCACGCACCCCATAGACATAGATGTAGCCATCGGGCTTGGGTGCGCCGGCGCCTACCGTGTTGGCCATAATGCTGACGCCAAACACCACCTTGCCCCTGCCCCGACTGTCTTTAAAGAACAGGGGGGTATCGAGCTGCCGCTGGTTTTCGAAAGGGGGGCGACTTCCCTTTGGCAGAGCAATGAGCGATACGCCCACATCATCGAAGGGGTAAATGCCGCCGGGTACGTTCATGATCCGGTAGGCGAATATATAAATGGTGCTGTCGGCGGCATGGTTAAAGAAGCCATCGCCAAGCCAGTAGTAATCTCCTTCCTTTGCATTGGGGGTGGTGGGCTCAAACATGGAATGGGCTTCCCCTTTTTCTCCTGTACGCCAGTGAAACTTGATCTTCTCCGGATCGGGCTCGCTGCCCTGCATGTAGCCGATGGAGTTGTGTATCATTTCCCAGTTGGCCTTCAGGGAATCGTCCTCGATCTCGCCAATAATGGTATCGCTGAACCAGAACATGGTTTCGCCATCCCCTACGCTGCCGGGCCGCTCTACCCCATTGAGGGCTACGGCATACACCCCATCGGCGCCCAGCCAGCCGGAGGTGTGCCGCAGCATTTCTTCCCACTGCGGAACGGATTCGGCCTTGATGGAAAATTCTCCCTCCCGGGCTATGGTGCGGTTGTGGGGCGTTTGGGTTTGGGCATCGGGCTGCTGGGTGGCATCGCTGTTGCAGCCGCCAAGGGCCAGGCCGACCAGCAGCGAAAGCGCAAAGGGGGTATACAGGGGGCGGAATGGATTCATATTTGTTGGGGGTTGAGGGGAGAAGGATCAGGGTTTGGGTTCTTCCCAGCGATCGGTGCGGAAGGGCTGCGCCGGCAGTCCGTCCTTGTTGCCGAAGTTGGTAAGGGGGTAATTGGTGAAGGCATAGCGGATGGCTACGGGCTTTTTGACCTTGTCAGACTCCAAGCGTACTTCATTGCCCACAATGGTAGCCTTTGCCGGGTAAAAGATCCGGTCTTCGCCGGCCAGGTAAAAGTGCCGGGGCGGCTTCCCGTCGCTGGTGGTTAAGCCGGAACCAATACTTTCGGGTTTGAAGCGCAGCTGCACAACCGCCCCCTTTACGGTAAAGGATTCGTACACCGGACCCAGATGCTGCACCCCCTTTTGGTTGTAGGTGTGGTGCAGGGCCAGGCGGGCCAGGCGCTCGCCCACGCTCTTTTTATCGCGGGGGTGAATGTTGTCTATCTCGCCCACATTCATGGTAACGGCCATGCCCGTATTGGGAACCTCTGCCAGAATGGCCTCCTGCGCTTCCCGCAGGCGGGCGTAGTAGGTGGCTGTAGAATCAGTCTCCTCCCAGTTGTAGGGGGTCATCTGCACAAAGTAAAAGGGCAGCTCGCCCTGGCCAAAGGCCTTGCGCCAGCCCCGGATCTGGGCAGCGCTCAGGGGGGTATAGTCGGCACCATCCAGCTTGTTGGACTCGCCCTGGTACCACAAAAAGCCCCGGATGGAAAGGGGGGTAAGGGGGTGGATCATGGCATTGTAAAGCAGCGTAGGCCGGGCCAGCACTTCAAAGAGCTTTTCCAGGGTCTGGATAGAATCCAGGCTTTCGGTGGGCTGGGTGCTCTGGTCGTAGGGGTCCAGGTAGCGCTGTTTTACGTACGGATCGGCCGAGAGAGCCTCGCGGCTGGTCCAGGCCTGGGCAGCCGAGCCGCCGAAGGACGAAACCACCAGCCCCACCGGTACCTGCAGCTCCTGCAGCAGCTGGCGGCCGTAGTAGTAGGCCACCCCGCTCAGATCGCCGGCGGTTTGGGGCGTTACGGGCTGCCATGTGCCTTTAGCATCGGGCTGGGGCGTTTTGGTAAAGCCTTTCTGGATGTTGATGTAGCGCATGGCCGGATGGTTGGCCGCCGCAATCTCCTCTTCAAAATTCAGCACCCCTTCCAGCCAGGGCGGCTTGGCCTTCATTTCCATGTCCATGTTCGATTGTCCGCTGCAGAGCCACACTTCGCCAATCAGCAGGTCGGTAAGCGTAAGGGCATCTCCCTCCCGCACAATGTGAATGGTATGGGCATCGAAATTGCCGGGGGTGGCGGCTGGTACGGGGATCTCAGCCATCCAGCTGCCGCTGTCGCTGGCCTGTGCCTGTACGGCCTGGGGGTGCCAGCTGGCCTGAATGCGCAGGCTGCTGCCTGCCGGTGCCGTGCCCCAGAGGCGAAAGGGCTTGTCCTGCTGAATGACCATGCCGCTTTGTAGCACGCCGGCCAGGGCAAAGGGGGTCTCGTCCTGCACTTCCGTAGCGGCAGGGGCTGTTGGCTGCTGCATAGTAGCAGGGGCCTTGCAGGCTTGCAGCAGCAGGAGGGCCAGCAGGAGGGGCAGATAGGAAGTAAGGTGCTTCATGGGGTGCTGGGTTGGTGCTTAGAAGCTATCTCATAAACATGTTGACTACACGCTTCATCCTCCTTACTCCAGCTTCACCCGTATAAATCTGGGCCGGTAGAGGTTGGGGTGGGTTTTGATATCGTTGAAGAAATCAAAGGAGTTGATGTTGTAAGAGATCAGCAGCTCGCCGGGCCGGGAGAGGTTGGTGTGCACCTTGGCATTGTAGCTGATAAAGTTTTTGGTAGGCGCCACATCTTCGGAGGCATCCCAAAGGGTGATCATGGGCCCAAAAGGTCCCTCCGGGCGCAGGCCCAGGCGGGCGCCTACCGTTTTGCCAATACCATCGGTCTGAAATACCATGATGTAGCGGCCATCGGGCAGGGGGCTTACGCTCATTTCGTTGGAGGCCCGGTCGGCAATGGGGGCGGCCTTCAGCATCTCGGGCTGCCACTGGCTGCCATCCCAGAAGCGCCACTCCCCAAAGTTTTCGATGTTGGCAGGCTGCACCCGGCCTACAATCACTTCCTTGGCTTTGCCGCGGATGCCGTATACATAGAGGTAGCCGTCGGGATCGGGCGCTCCGGCCTCCTTGGTGTTCACAAACAGGCCGGCACCGATGGAGCCGGTAGATTCGGGCGAGTCGGAGTCGATGTAGAAGGGGGTATCGATCTGGCGCTGGTCGGTAAAGGGGGGCTGGCTGCCGGCCGGAATGATGATGAGCGTATTGCCCACTTCCTTAAAGGCAAAGGTTTCGGCCTCGGTATTGGCAATGCGGTAGCCGAAGATATAGGTATCGCCCCCTTTCTGGTGGTTTACAAAGCCATCGCCCAGCCAGTAGTACTCGCCGGGCCGGGTATTGGGGGTGTTGGGCACAAAGATGGATTGGGGCTTATCCCCTCCCTGATTGGCCCAGTGAAAGCTCAGGTTTTCCTCCCGAGGCTCTACCCCCTTCAGCAGGGCTACGGAGTTGTTGATCATCACATAGGAATCATCATCTACAGCATTGTCCTCAATCTCGCCAATAAGGGTATCGCTAAAGAGAATCAGCGTAGTGGTATCGGCGCCGGCACCGGCCGTATCGACCCCATGCATCGGAATGGCAAAGATGCCATCGCCGCCAAACCAGCCGGAAGTGCGTTTGAAAAGGTTCGACCACTCGGGGGCTTCTTCGGCCGTAAAGCGCAGCTCGGTAAGGGAGGTATCGCGGGCCACCGGACGGGTAGCGGACGGATCGTTTTCGGACAGCCCGTCCCGATTGGTGGAACAGGCGCCCAGCAGGCCCGTTAGCAGGGCAGATCCAATGAAGAGGGTGTTACAGGTCTTTATCATTCTGGATAGAATTGAATTTAGCATAAAAGGGGTGCCGCCGCTAGCGGACACCGGGCGGCAGGGCACCTACCCCCCAGGCCTTGTTGGGCTCGGGGCCCAGCCAGAGCTCCAGCGTACCCCCTTTGGCGTAGTCCTCGTGGGTAAACCAGAAGGTACTCAGCTCCTGCCCGTTAAGGGTAGCGCGCTGGATGTACATATTTTCGGGGCTGTTGTTGTGCGTGCGAATGGTAAACTGCTTACCCTTATAATATTTTGGATCGAGCTGAATGACCACCTCATCAAAAATGGGGCTGGTGATGTCGTAGACCGGGGTTTTGGCCGCATTGCCCTGCAGGTTAAACAGGCCAATGGCCATCAGGGCGCTTACGCCACCCATCTGTCCCTGGTCCTCATCGTGCCCGCCATAGCCCTGGTCGGGCGTAACGCCGCCATAGGCCTGCTCTTTTACCTGGCGCACCCAGTACTGCGTAAGCCAGGGCTTACCGGCATAGCTGAAGACGTGGGCATTGGAGCAGCCGGGCTGGTTGGCGTAGCTTACGTAGCCATCATTGTAGGCAAAGACAAAATCGGAGGGCTGGGCCTGCTCAAAGGCATAATTGAGCATGGAGGTGAGCGTATCGGCGCTGCCCATAAGGCCGGCCAGCTCGCCGATGGCATGCGATACGCCCCAGCTGCCCTGCCAGGCGTTGGCCTCTACCCAGCCGGCGCCGCTCAGGGGGTTATTGTGCATAAAGTTGCCTTCCCGGTCTTTGGGAAAAAGCAGCTTCTGATCGGGCTTGTAGAGATTGCGCCAGCTCTGGGAGCGTTTGCTGAAGAAATCCCGGTCTTTTCTAAGGCCCAGCTTATCGGCCATCTGGGCAATGGCCCAGTCCTGAAAAGCGGCCTCGATGGTGATGCCCGCATTGCCGGGCCAGTATCCCCTTTCGGTATAGAATTCAATATCGGCCGCATCGCCCAGCATGCCGCCGGGCAGGTGATTTTGTTTGATGAGCTGAAAGGCCCGTTTGGGATTGGCCTTGGTGAGCAGCCCCTTCTGAAAGGTGCTGGCAATGAGGTTGGTGGCCGGGCAGCTGGTCATGATGTAGGAGTAGCCGCCACCGGCCGGCCCGCGGGGCAGCAGGTACCCCCATTCGGCATACTGCAGCATGGAGGCCGACATTTCGTCCTGCACCTCGGGCCAGGCCAGGCCCCAGAGCACATTCAGGTTCCACTGCGAGAGCCACCAGGCATCGGAATTGTACATGTTGAAGCGCAGGCTGCCGTCTTTATTTTTGGGTAGCTGGCGTACTTTAAATTCAGCATCGGTAAAGGTGCCCTCCCGTGTGCCCCGGGTGCGGTCGGGGTAATCGCCGCTGAGGTCGTTGATCTTGTGGCGGCCCAGCAGCACATGCCAGAGATCGGTGTAGAATTTGGTGCGCTGCGCTTCGGTGCCGCCGCTTACGGCCATTTTGCCCAGCCAGTCGTTCCAGATGGTGCGGGTTTCGGCCCGCACCGCATCAAAGTCCCAGCCGGGGCATTCCTGCTGCAGGTTCTGGCGGGCATTCTGAATGCTGGTGTAGGAGATGCCGATCTTCATCTGCAGCTGGTCACCCCCTTTTACTTGATAGAGGGCCGCAATGCCGGCACTATCGCCCTGCACCTGGGTAGCCCCTTCCAAAAGCTGCTTGCCCTTCCAAGCCTTTAGCTCATCAAAGGCCTTATCGAACTGGATCACAAAGAATACTTTTACGTCTTTGGGCCCGCCCCAGTAGCGATCTACGGAACTAAAGGAACCTTCCAGCTCGGTGGTGCTCACCCGTTTTACATCTGCCCCAGCCATGGTGCTGTTGGCCAGGTAGCCGCCCAGGTTGGCAATGATCTGCGCCTGGGCATCGCGGGTGTAGGTAAAGCGATAGAAGCTTACCCGCTCGGTGGCCGTAAGCTCTACCCAGTTGCGGTACTTGTGCAGGAATACCCGCTGGTAGCCGGGCTGCACTATTTCATCATCGTGGGTAAAGTAGGATTTCCAGCCACGCTCGCCCTGCCGGGGGTCTACCTCGGCCGTGGCAGGCATGATCTCCAGGCCCGACATCATCCAGTTGTGGATCTGCCCGAAGCCCAGTATTTCAGTCTCGTTGTAGTTATAGCCGCCGCCGTTCTGGTTCTTGTTGCGGGTATGCGGGGCAGCGCCTACCATGCCAAAGGGGCGCCCGCCGGTAACAAAGAAGAAATAGCGGCCCCGATTGGTCTCGATGTAGGGGTCTACCCAGCTAACGTAATCGGTATAGTCGGCCCGGGCGGGAAATACCTCAATCTCGGAAAAGCCCAGGTCCCGGCCCTTGCCGTCGGTGGTCACAAACTTGATCCACTCCACTTTTTTGGGCGCAAAGCGAATGGCTTTGGCGGTGCCGTCGTTGGGGATCTGGTTTACCCAGATTTCGGTGCCGTCGCTAAACTGCAGCCGGCCGCCGGCAATGTGGTCTTTTGGGGAAGGGCGGTCGTAGAGCAGCACACTGCCAATGGTGCGGGGCTCCTGCCAGCGCAGCTCGATCCAGGGGAAGCGGATGTAGCCCCAGTCGGTGGTGTCGCCTTCGCTGGCCCACTCGCCCCTGCCGGCTACGCCGATGATGCCGTCGGTTACCTTAGCGGCGGCAAAGTCGGCATTGAGGGTGGTAGAAGCGGTTACCTTGGCCTGCGGGGCGATATTGTCGGGCCCGGCCTGAGTAGCGAGGGGAAAAAGGCACAGGGCTAGCCCAACCACCAGGGCCCCGGCCCCCTTCCATCTCGCCAATAGGTATTCCGTTTGCATCATCTTAGGATATCTCTTAGCAGTTTCTGAAAATCGTACAGGAAAGGGCTACCCACGTTTATGCAGCCAGCTGAGCTCTATTTCTTCCAGGGTGCGCTGCTTTGTTTCGGGGATCATCCGCCAGGTAAAGAAGAGCAGAAACAGGGCATTGATCATGAACACCCAGAAGGTAAAGGCCCCGCCAATGCTTTCCAGCAGCATGGGGGTAAGCTGGGTAATGAGCACCACCCCTATCCAGAGCACCACCGTGCAGAATGACATGGCCACGCCCCGGGTCTTGGTGGGAAAAATCTCCGAGATGATCACCCAGGGAATGGGGCCCAGCGAGGAGGCAAAGCAGGCAATAAAGCCCAGGATAAAGATGAGCAGCCAGGGGCCTTCCGTAATGGAGAAATAGAAGCAAATGCCCACCGCCAGCAGGCAGAACGCCATGCCCCCTACGCCCCAGAGCAGCAGTGCCCGGCGGCCCGCCCGGTCAATAAGCCAGAGCGCCACAAAGGTGAAAATGGTATTGACCAGCCCGATAAAGAGGGTTTGGGTAAAGGCCGATTCGGTGGCAAAGCCAATGCTCTTGAAGATCTCGGGCGCATAATAGATAATGGCATTGATGCCGGTGATCTGCGAAAAGAGTGCCAGCACCACCCCTACCCCCAGGGCCATGCGCAGGCCGGGCTTAAAGAGCTCCCGTATGGTGCCGGTCTCCTGCGCCAGGGCCACTTTAATTTCCTGCAGCACTTCCTGCCCCCGTTGCAGCCCGTTTACTTTTACCAGCGTACCAGGGCTTCGGCTTCGCGCCGGTTCTTCACCAGCCAGC
>NZ_AODQ01000162.1 GCF_000348925.1 Cesiribacter andamanensis AMV16
GAGATCGTATCTGGTGGGGATACAGGAGCCGACCAGCTGGCTGAGCAGTATGCGCAGGAACACAATATTAAGCTATCGGTGATTCCCCATGATGAAAATCCGGCCGGTTTTTATGCCAACCGTACCTTTTCCATTATTAACATGGTGCAGCATGTGGTAGCCTTTTGGGATGGCAAAAGCTCTGGCACGCAGGACCTGCTCAACTATGCCCGCCAAAAGGGTAAGCAGGTAAAGATCAAATATTTTTAACAGGTACCGGCAAAGGGGGCAGTTATGCACCCAGTTTGCTTAGGCTTTCTTTTTTACTGCTGCTATCGGCCAGCAGTTCTCCCACATGCTTCTTGATGTTATGACAGATCTGGTCCAGAGGCAGATCATTGGCATCGGTGCCGAAGGGGTTCTCAATCTCCTCGGCAATCAACTCCAGGCTGGCGAGCGCATAGAGAATGAACACCACTACCGGAATAATAAAGTACCCCAGGCTGAATACCCAGCCAAACGGAAGCGTCATCACATAAAAGAAGATGAATTTCTTGATGAAGACACTGTAGGTGAAGGGGATGGGAGTGTTTTTGATGCGCTCGGCCGCACCGCAGAGGTCGGTCAGGGACTTGGCCTCCTCATTTAAGACCCACAGTTGGGCCGAGGTGATGGTGTTGCTGGTGTAGAGCTGGTTGATGCGCTGGTATATGCGGGCGGCCAGCTGGTTGGGCAGGTGCTTTTCGGGTTTCAGGTCCAGAATGGGATCTATTTCGCTAAAGTCTTCATTTTCCCGCAGGGAATTGCGCAAGGCAATGGCGTAGGTCGGGATCATCTGACGGAAAAAGCGGCGGTCGGTATCGGGCAGGCCCAGGGCATGGATCTTGATGGCCAGGTTGCGGCAGGTATTGGTCATGCCGCCCCACACCTTGCGGCCCTCCCACCAGCGGTCGTAGGCGGTGTTGGTGCGGAAAACCAGCAGCAGTGAAATCACAAAGCCCAGTACATTGTGCATCATGCCCACATTCTGGATGTAGGCCCGCTCGGCGAGGTTCAGATAGTTAAGCTCCAGATAAGCCACCAGCCCGGCATAGATGCTTACGGCCAGCATCAGGGGCAGCAGGCGCCGGAAGGTATCAGCCTTGGTAAAGCGGAAGATAAAGGTAAACCACTCTTTTGGGTTGTAATTGATCATGTGTTCAGGGACTGGGGCACACAAGGGGCCGGGCCTTGCTGCAAAGATAGGGCAGTGCCTATTTTTTCTTTTTGTTCTTCTTCTTGAATTTTGGATCTTTTTCCAGCGCCTCCTGCTCCCGCATCAGGGATTTCCAGTCGCTGCTGCTGTCGCTGGTAAAGTCCAGCGTTTCGGTATACTCCTCTTTACTGATATCCATAACGGTAATGGGCTTGTCCAGGAATTGCTCTATCTCCGCCAGGATGGGTTTTTCCTCTGTGCTGCAAAAGGATACGGCCTGCCCCTTCTTAGTGCCCCGGCCTGTGCGGCCCACGCGGTGCACATAGTTTTCGGGCTGTTCGGGCAGGTCGTAGTTTACTACAAAATCCACATCGGGTATGTCAATGCCCCGGGCACTAACATCGGTAGCAATAAGTACTTTGGTTTCACCCGAGCGAAATTGCTGCATCACCGCCAGCCGATCCTGCTGCTGCTTGTCACCGTGGATGGTCAGGCTATGCAGGTTCATGCGCTCCAGGGCCTTGTGTACCCGCTCCGCCCGTATTTTGGTGCGTACAAATACCAGGATCTTGCTCTCGGGATTTTCTACGATCACCCGCTCCAGAAAGAAGCGCTTATCATCCATCTCTACATAGGCCACGGCGTGGTTGATGTTTTTGGCCACGGGATCTTTTGGGGAGATTTGGATGCGAATGGCCCGCCGCACCAGCGAGTAGGCCAGTTTTTTGATGGTTTCGTTGATGGTGGCCGAGAAGAAGAGCGTCTGGCGGTAGCGCGGTATTTTGTGCATCAGGTCCTGGATGTCGCGCAAAAAGCCCAGGTCCAGCATATGGTCGGCTTCGTCCAGGATCAGGATCTCTACCCGCTCCAGCAGCAGGTGGCCCTGGCTCACCAGATCAAACATGCGCCCCGGGGTGGCTACCAGTATATCCACCCCCTTCTGCAGGCGGGCAATCTGGGGCTCCTGCTCTACACCGCCTACAATACTCACCGTTTTTACGCGGGTATGGCGGCCCAGCCGCTCAAACACTTCAGTGATCTGAAAGGCCAGCTCCCGGGTAGGCACCATCACCAGGCATTTGATGCCATCGGGGGCGGGCATGCTGTTTCTGCTCGTGCAGCAGGTGCAGCACCGGTATGGCAAAAGCGGCTGTTTTGCCAGTGCCTGTCTGAGCAATGGCCAGCACATCTTCTCCCTTTAGAATGGGGGGGATGGCTTTGTACTGGATGTCGGTAGGACGCTTGAATCCCAGTTCCTGCAGGCTTTTTTTTATCTCAGGGGCTATGCGGTACTCGTCAAATTTCATGGTGTGGTGGTTGGGGCTAGGGGGTGGTGATCGGCAGCAGGTGAATGCCGGGAGTGGGCTGGCCTGGCACCAGGGGGGCTGTCTGCCCGGGCATCAGGAGGGGTTACGCGGCTTTTTTTTGTCTAAGAATTTGCGCGTATTGAGGGTTCTCAGATAGAGATCTTCAACTTTCTTACGGGCCCAGGGGGTTTTGCGCAAAAAGGTAAGGCTGGATTTAATGCTTGGGTTTTCGGTAAAGCAGCGGATGGTGATCAACTGGCCCAGTGTTTCCCATCCGTAGCGCTCAAGCAGCTCATTCAGGATGGTTTCCAGGGTTTTGCCATGCAGGGGGTTATTGACTTGCTCGTGTGCCATGGGGTGTAAAGGTACCATTATCTGAACAAATCTTGTGTATTCGTGCCATGGTCTGCCAGCAGCGACAAAAAAAGGTAGCAAAGGCTACCTTCCAAAGTCATCCTGCACCCGTACAATGTCATTTTCGTCCGAGGGGTGGCTGGCATCGGTATGCTGCCAGATCTCGGCCAGTACGCCCCACTCCCTGAGGCCTGCCAGGCGGTGACGTTCGCCCTGCTGCAGGGTGATCAGGTCGCCGGGCTGCATCTCCCGAATAGCGCCCTCTACATTGGTGGGGCTGGTCACAACGCCTACCGAGCCCTGCACCACCTTCCAGATCTCGGCCCGGCGGTGGTGGTACTGCCAGGAGAGGCGTTTACCCGGTGCAACAATCAGGATCTTGGGGCTAAGCTTGCCCGATATGCGGAGTTGATCTACTGATTTTCCCTCAAAATAGGTATTGGCAAACTGCTGGGCCTGTTCTTCATGTAGTACAAAAAAGCCACCCCAGGGGCGGGACTTGTCGATCGTTTCTATAGTAAAGCCCTGCTGGCGGAGCTGTTGTTCTACATGCGCAAACAGGCTTTCTTTCTCTTGCTCGTGCGAATGGGTCATGTGTAAGCTATTGGTTTGTTGGGGTAAATGTAGGAAGTGTGTTTTTTCATTCCACAATTTCCCGGAGAAAATTAAGGGGGTACCCTGGCAAAGGGAGTGTGGCTTCTGCTTAGATACGCCAATATACAGAAAGCGGTGGCTGATTGGCAGCCACCGCTTTCCCGAAGCAGGATTTTTCAGCGGATAGATTTAGCTGTTTCTGAATCTGTCGCTATCTCTATCGCTGTCCAGGTTTCTGTCTCTGTCCAGCGGCTTATCGGGATTGATCTTGTCTACCTGCACATCGGTTTTGTGGGCAGTTTCCCGAATGGTTTCGTTGTGGGCGGTAGTTTCTTTACCAACACGCACTTCTTCTACCACACGGGCTTCTTTTTTCACCAGAGGTACCTCGGCATGTTCTATCACCTTGGCTTCGCCTGCCTTAAAGGTATCCATATCCCGCTGGCTGGCTGGGCGGTCTACCGGTTTGCGGTCCACATGCACGTGCTCTTCGCGCAGGCGCATGGTTTTCTCCACTGGTTTTTCAATGATGCGGCTATTGAGGCGCACACCACCGGTGGTTACTTCTTTTTTGCCTACCTGCACATTTTCCTCAATTACAGGAATAGAGCGGTCTTTATTGGTCAGGTCCAGATCTCTGTTGCGATCTGTTCCGGCAGTACCTGTATGAGTAGTGCCACTGGTAGCGCGGGTCTGGTTCTTATCTCCAACATTAATGGCGCCGTGCTCATCCATAATGGCGGCAGCACGCTCTGCATTGCGCATTTCAGTAGTATGAACCGTAAGTACGGTACCGCGTCGGGCGGCCTCCCGGTAGCTGATGGACGAGGTGTCGTCCCGGCCCAGCAGGTTGGTAAAAAAGGTGTCAGTACGGTCATGATCCGTATCGGTCAGGTCTTTGCCGTGGGCCGACAGGTCAATGGTATCTTTATCGAATCCTTGTGAAGCCAGGTGGTCGGCCGCTGCGCGGGCCTGTTCCTTGGTTTCAAAAATTCCGATTACTGTTTGTGAGCTTGACATAGGTATATGTGTTTTTGATTCTACATGAATAGGTTTGATTCTCAAACCTTGTTTTGGTTGGAAGAGGGGTTCTCTGAACGTTTTATCTCCACTTCTTCACGGCGGAGGGTCATGTCCTGAGAAGCCTGGTGTTTAATTTTCTTTTTGGTTACGTGCAGTTCCTCTACCAGTACCAGGCGCTTGACCACCACTTCCCGCAACACGGGGATTATGGTTGTATCGCCATCATGCCGAATGGCCGGAGGCGGAGTATCGATGTAGCGGTTAATGGGGACTCGCTCTACCTGTATTTCCTCCTTTACATAGGGAACATCCACAATTACATCCTCTTCACTTACCCGTTTGCTGATGTTTACCTGGCCGGTTTCCACCACGCGTTTGTCTACCTCTACACTTTCTTCAATTACGGGAATGGTGCGGGAGGTGTAGTGGCGATCGTCATCCGGAGCAGCGCCTGTGCGCTGGGCCTGCGGCCTGTCCCGGTCGGGGTTTTGTCGTTGTTTGATCCGTTCTTCCTGCTTCATGCCTTCAACGCTGGTTTTGTTCTTGATCGCCGGGGCGACCAAAGGTTAAAAAATAGGAGGCTTGCTTCTTCGTAGCCCCTTTAAGTAAATACGGGGCTTAGGCATAAGGGTTATGGATGAAATAGAATTATATTGATGTGTGCCTATGTATCTTAAGTTTAAAGTTAGTGCCAAAAGGGGTTTATTTGTGCATAATGAATTTTAAAACGCCATAGATTCAGCAATATAATGTAGTATAACCGTGCGGCTAAAGCAGGATCGCTACCTAGTTGTTACTTGTGCTAAATTGCATTTAGGAAAGAAGGCAGGCTCTCCTACAGACTAAGGAGTATACGCCCATTGCTCGCTTAACAAAAAAAAACCGGCACTAGGCCGGTTTTATATTTTCTGTATGGGTGGTTTGCAAGAGCTGAGGAGAAACTACCCCTCTGACTCTATACGCTCCAGCTTGGCGCCCAGCTTTTGCAGGCGCTCCACAATGTGGGAATAGCCCCGGTCAATCTGGTCGGCCGCATAGATAATGCTTTCGCCTTTGGCCGAGAGGGCGGCAATCAGCAGGGCTACCCCTGCCCGAATGTCGGGTGAGGTCATTTTAATGCCTTTCAGCGAATTCTTGCGATCCATGCCGATCACCGTTGCGCGGTGCGGATCGCAGAGAATGATCTGGGCGCCCATATCAATCAGCTTATCAACAAAGAACAGGCGGCTCTCGAACATTTTCTGATGCACCAGCACCGTACCCTTGGCCTGTATGGCCGTCACCAGCACAATGGAGAGCAGGTCGGGGGTGAAGCCGGGCCAGGGAGCATCGGCAATGGTCATGATGGAGCCGTCAATAAAGGACTCGATCTGGTAGGATTCCTGGCGGGGCACGTAAATATCATCGCCACGAATCTCCAGTTTGATGCCCAGCCGGCGGAATACATCGGGGATCATGCCCAGCATATCTACCCGTACATTTTTGATGGTGAGTTCGGAGCCCGTCATGGCCGCCATGCCAATGAAGGAGCCGATCTCGATCATGTCGGGCAGCATGGTGTGTTCGGTGCCCCCCAGGCGCTCTACCCCCTCAATGGTGAGCAGGTTGGAGCCAATGCCGCTGATGCGGGCACCCATGCGGTTGAGCATGTTGCTCAGCTGCTGTATGTAGGGCTCGCAGGCGGCGTTATACAGGGTGGTGGTGCCCCTGGCCAGCACGGCGGCCATTAGAACGTTGGCCGTACCGGTTACCGAAGCTTCGTCCAGCAGAATGTAGGTACCCTGCAGGTTAGAGGCATCGATGCTGTAAAACTGGCTGTCGCTTTCGTAGTTGAATTTGGCGCCCAGGCTCTGAAAGCCCAAAAAGTGAGTATCCAGCCGGCGGCGGCCTATTTTATCGCCTCCCGGGCGGGGTATGCGGCTTTTGCCAAAGCGGGCCAGCAGCGGACCCAGTACCATGATGGACCCCCTGAGGGAAGCCGCTTTTTTGCGGTACTCGGGCGATTCCAAAAATTCCAGGTTTACATGCTTGGCGGTAAAGCGGTACGAATCAGGGCCCAGGCGCTCTACCTGTACCCCCATATCGCCCAGCAGCTCGATGAGTTTGTTTACATCAACAATGTTGGGGATGTTGTGGATGGTAACCGGCTCTTCGGTGAGCAGTACGGCACACAGGATCTGCAGTGCTTCGTTCTTTGCTCCCTGGGGAGTAATTTCGCCGCTCAGACGATGACCTCCAACTACACGTAATGCGGACATGCTTATTTGCGTGGTTTGTTTCTTGAAAAATTCTTTCTGGGCCCACCGCCACTATGCTTGCCGTTGCTGTTGCCTGGATTGTTGCCCGGGCCACTGCTGCGGCGCTGGTTCAGCTGGGGCAGACCCCCTTCCTTGAGCCGGTCGGTGATCTCTTTGAGCTTGCCGCGGCTTAGGATATCAATGTTGTTGAGCACTAGCGAATCATCTACCGTTTCCTTATTCCAGATGTAGTGAAAGCTTTTCATCAGGCGGGCAATGGACACCACGGCATTTTCCTTTTCGGTTTCATCCTCAAGGCTGGCGGCCTTTTCAATGAGCACTTCTATGTTGTGGCCGTAGTGGCGAATGCGGATCTTGTTGGTGCTGTACTCCAGCAGGCGGGGCTTGCGGCCAATGTTTTCTTTAGCAGGCTTGGGGTAGGGGCTGTCAATGTCCAGATCGAAACCGGCAATGATGAACAGGTCGTCCCACACCTTTTGGTTATACTCCTCAGATTCCTTCATGATGGGGTTGATCTGCTTCATCATCTCCACCAGGGTATAGGCATAGCGGCTGCGCTGGTGGCGATCCTCAATGGTCTTTACAAAGGCCACCATTTTCTGGATGTTGCGGCCGTAATCGCGCAGGAGAATTTCAGGGCGGGCTGAATTATAGGTCAGTTTTTTTTCGGTGTCGATCATAAAATAGTAATCAGATTTTGGGGCGGTTGGTTCAGAAAAGCCATAACCCGCTACGAAGGTAAAGAAAGCGCAGCTAATCTAGTAATAAACCGCTTTATATAGGCAATGTTAGCCCGCTAAGGGGGTGGTTATGGAAATTTTTTTGTGTGAAGGCGTTTTTTGGATCAAAGAACACGTTTTCCCAAACTCTTTGTCCTTCAGCATCTGCAGGATATCGAACAAAACTGCCTGTTCTCATAGCCCGCTTCCACATTTTCCCTGATGCATCAGGCAGGGCTCATAATAGAAAACAGCAGTGTGGTATCCAGGGTCTACTATGGGTGCTCTGACGGATGATTCTGGATAAAATTAACATCAACTGAGGCCTACTTTAAAGAAAGATGGCTGCTTAGCACGCACTCGTGCCACGAGTAATTCGTGGCACGAGTCAAGCCGGGATTATTCGTTTTCCACAATCCGCAATTTGGCAAAGCTCAGCAGCAGGGTTTTTTCGCCGGCATGCTCAAACTGGATCTTGGCCTTGCGGTTGGAGCCGTTCAGGTCCAGGGCTTCTACCTTGCCGTAGCCAAACTTCTGGTGCTCTACCCGCATGCCCTCCTTCAGCAAAAGGGGGTCGCTGGCCACAAAGTTGGCGGTAGGGCGGTGTACATAAGCGGCGGCTGCGGTACGGTTAACCGGCTGCCGGCGGATGCCCTCTACCAGGGTTTTGGCATACTGGCTGCTGTGGTTGGGCCCCAGGCTGGCGGGCTCCCGGCTGCTTTGCTTCTTGTTTATTTTGAGGCAGTTGGGGTCCAGCTCTTCCAGAAAACGGCTGGGCTCGCAGCTCTTGAGCCGGCCAAAGCGGTAGCGGCTCAGCGCATAGCTCAGGTACAGGCGATGCTCGGCCCGGGTAATGGCTACATAGAACAGGCGGCGCTCCTCCTCCAGATCGGCCCGGCTGCTGAGCATCATCTGGCTGGGAAAAGGTCTTCCTCCATGCCTACCACAAACACTACCCGAAACTCCAGGCCTTTGGCGGCGTGGATGGTCATCATCTGCACCACATCGGGGTCGGCATCCTTGTTGTTGTCGGCATCGGTTAGCAGGGCAATTTCCTGCAGAAAGGCGCCCAGGCTCTTATCTGCGCTTTCGGGATTGTCGGTAAACTCCTTGATGGCATTCAGGA
>NZ_AODQ01000163.1 GCF_000348925.1 Cesiribacter andamanensis AMV16
ATCATCCTCACCGCCGGCAGTGGCATAGCCCAGCACATCATTTCCCAATGAAAAGTGTAAAGAAGGTGGGCTTTTGTGCTGCCGCCATCTGCACGGGGCTTTGTCCGGCTGCTTTAAAGCGGTTGAAATAGTAGGTAGCATCATCAGAGATCATGCTGGTGCTGGTAAGGTCGGCTACGCGCGCACCGGGTACGGCCAGGTTTTGGAAGGTGCCACTCACCGGAGCCCCGGCATCATTGGCGCTGATCCCATCGGTTTTTGCGGCGATATTGGGCAGACCGTTTACCAGGCCTCTGAACAGCAGGGTGCCGTTTACGGTACCCTCCGGCAGCAGGGGCTGGTTGAAGGTGAAATCTGGCGTAACGGCGGCCATTTTATCGGCAATAATGGCAGGGAAGGAGTTGACCTGACCTACGCGGTTTAGCCGGGCATCCGAGGTGCCGGCCGAATAGGAATCACCCAGGGCAACATACACGGAGAAGTCAGCCTCACCATTTGCATCGGCTGGAAACTCCCGCTCTATTTCGGCTTCGCACGCAGCCAGACCTGTAAAGAGGAGGGCCAGCGCGACGGGTTTTATCGTATATTTCATAAAGATTAGGGCTTAAGAATTAGAACTTGTAGGTAAGGGATACGCCCGGAATGGCGGCTACGCTTTTGTAGGTGCCGGAGATGTTGCCGGCGTCAGGTCTGGCTACATTGTCCCGCTGTTCCTTGTTGATGTACAGGAAGGAGGCATCTATGACAAAATTCTCACCAACATTCACACCAAAGCCTGCGGTTAGGCCAAGGGTGTTGGCATCCGGAGTTTCGGCTGTAAGGTACCCATCCTGTACAGGGGTCTCATCATAATACCCGCCGGCACGTAGCCTGAAGGCTTCTGACAGCTGATATTCAGCTCCTACCCGGTAGGCAAAGCTGGCCTCGTAGTTTCTGGCGGCAGTGGTTTCTGTACTTCCGGCCACAGCCCGGTCATAGGTAAAGGTAAGCGACTCATAAGCCTCCCAACCGGTGCGGGTAATGTCCAGACCCACCATCAGCTTCTCGGTAGGGTAGTAGGCCAGGCCCAGGCTAAGGGTGCTGGGCAGCGGAAGCGAGGCGGTAAAACTGGCTGAAGAAGGCAGCTGCTCCTCAGGCACCATAGGCGATTTGGTGAAGGTGGCTGTACCTTCTTCCACGTCCATGTTTACCCTGCTGCGATAGTTAATGCCCAGAGAGAATTTATCAGAGGGCTGGTAGTAAGCGCCCAGGTTAAAGCCCCAGCCGCTGGCACTGCCATCCAACTCGGCATGCGCATACTGATCATCCTGCATGTAAACTTCTTTGATATCCCGCTGCAGATTTACGCCACCCAGGGAGTAAATAAGGCCGGCACCTACTGAAAAGGTTTCAGAGAGTTTGTAGCTGATGGTTGGCTGAATGTAGATGGCCTGCAGAGAAAGCGAGGTAAGGCTGAAGCGGCCATACCAGCCATCTTCCCATTGAACAGTGCTTCCGAAGGGGGTATAGATGCCAAGGCCAAATTTCAGCGGACTTTCTTCCGGGCCAAACGCTGCAAATACATGGAAGGGCGTTCCGGTTGGGTTGTCGGTACGGTAGGTAGTACCGGAGCCTTCAGGCTGAAAGGCTATGCTGGAATAAATCAGGTTGGCGCCTACCTGAATGCCATTCTGGCGCATCATGGCAAGGGCGCCGGGGTTAAAGTTTATGGAAGAAGGGTCGGGGCGCAGGCCCACACCAATGTTGCCCATGGCAGTGGAGCGATTGCTTTGCAGCAATACCTGATACCCACTGGCCCAGGCGCTTCCACTCACAAGAGCTGCGGCAAGCAGTGTTAGAAATCCTCTTTTCATGCTTCGAGTAAGGGTTAACAATACGGATGAAATTTTGGGAAATATACACAATCCCGGCAATTACTGTAGTGTTAGCTGGTACTCACCACATTTTGTTCTGCATGCTGAGTATGTGGTATCTGTAACAGACGCTCTATAAATTTATGATTACTGCAACTAATTCCATAAAGTATTGCCAATACTGCAAAAGAAAGTGAGAATAATTTCGCCCAAAAATTGTAATCGTTTGCAGGGCCTAGCCCTTTAGCCTGGCCGCAATATCTTCCAGGATTGGAAGCGAATGTAGACGGCCATTTTCAATAAAGACCTTGGCGGTCTCTTCTCCCCCTATGATGGAGCCGGCCAGATACAGGCCCGGCACCGTAGATTCATAGGTTTGCGGATTCAGGAGCGGGATAAAGGCTTCTCCCTGCAGGCTTACACCGGCCCGGCTCAGAAAGTCGGCGTCGGGCCGATAGCCCGTCATCAAAAAGACAAAATCTGCTGCCAGCACTTCTTCCCTGCCGGAGGGCAGGTGGCGCAGACTAACGCTGCCCGCTTCTATGGCCGTAAGCCTGCTGCTGAAGTAAGCCTTTATTTCACCTTTTTTGATGCGGTTTTCCATGTCGGGCTTTATCCAGTACTTGACCCCCTGGTCCAGGCCCTCAAACTGGTGCACCAGGCTTACCTGCGCATGGTTGCGGTACAGGTCCAGGGCAACCTCTATGGCTGAGTTGGCGCCCCCTACTACCAGGCAGCGGGTGCCGCTGTAGGCAAAGGCTTCGTCGTAGTAATGAAACACATGGGGGAGCCCTTCGCCGGGAATCTGCAACAGGCGGGGCAGGTCATAATAGCCGGTGGCGATGATCACAAAACGGGCCCGGTAGTCCTGCCCGTTGGTGGTGAGCCGGAAGGTACCGTCCCCTTGCTTGTGTACCCCCTCCACAGTAGTAAACCGTACTACTGGCAGCTGGTAATGCAGGGCCACGCGCTGGTAATACTTAAGGGCTTCAAGGCGGGTAGGGCGTATTTCCTGAGACAGCAGGGGCAGCTGGCCAATCTCGATATTCTCGGCCGTGCTGAAGAATTTCATATTAATGGGGTAGCGCCGAATGGCTTCCACCACATTGCCCTTTTCCAGGATCAGAAAGGAGAGGCCGCGCTTCTGGGCCTCAATGCCGCAGGCCAGGCCACAAGGGCCTGCGCCAATAATAACAAGATCGTACAGGGGGTGATTCATGAAGTAAAGCTATCAACTACAGGGCGTACTGGCCAACTGCCGCACGCCTGCTAGCCTTTAACCGCTGAAGCGGGGGGAGTGTTGTCAGCAGTGGGGTGCCTCTGCAAACAAAAGGCTTTTAAATCTGCAGCTATTTGTGCATTTTAGCAGCCTCGGCTAGCAGATTGCAGTAGGGGAGTAGAAGCAGGGAGGGAAAGGCTGCCGATGGGGTATTCCTGTTCAGTTAACCGTAATCGTACCCTTGCTATGCGCTTTATTTTAAAATTTTTGTTGAATGCACTGGCTGTAGTGCTGCTTGCCTACGTTCTGGCCGGTGTATCGGTCAGCTCCTTTCTGACCGCCCTGCTGGTTGCCCTGGTGCTGGGGGTGCTTAATGCCCTGTTGCGGCCCCTGCTTATTCTGCTGACCATCCCCATTACTATTTTAACCCTTGGCTTGTTTCTGCTGGTGATCAATGCCCTGATCATTCTGCTGACGGATGCACTGGTGCCCGGCTTTGCGGTTGACGGCTTCTTTTGGGCGGTTATCTTTAGCCTGTTGCTGTCGCTGATCAGCGGACTTTTGGATAAGCTGGTAGATTAAGGTAAAGTTTGAGGCAGGAGGTTGTAACTGCTTGTTGCATACGGCTCTATAGCCCTCAGCTCTATCGTTGCTTGATGCAGGTACCGGCAGGGCTTGGTCTTCTGAAGGGGTCCAGCAGATTAGGCAAAATACTCCTGCCGTTCATGCTCAAAGCGTCTGACTAACCCCCTGTTTTCCATGTCGTGCAGCAGGCGCTCCCCTCTTCGGCGGGAGAAGTTCAGCAGGATCATCAGCTGCTTGAGGGTAATGCGCTTGTGGAGCTCAATAAAAGCCAGGATACTTTTCTCGTGCCGGCTTAGGGCGATACCCGGATCGGGCACGGCATCCAGGCCCCGTTCCAGTTGGCTAAGCAGGGTGGGGCCGGCCGGAATGCTTTTATCCTGCAGCCGTACATACACCTGCCAGTGACCCTGCTGGTTGCGGCATGCATGGGGCTTGTGGGCACTTTCCTGCACCTGTACCAGCAATACAGTACGTCCTTCCTCATCCTCCAGCTCCTGGTACTGCAGCGGCAGCGGGGGATTGCAGTAGTCGGTGGCCGCCTGCTCCAGCATGTATTTTTCTTCTTCGGGATCTGTGCCGCAGATGCTGCGGTCATCACTTACCCCCACCAGCAACAGGCCGCCCCGGGTGTTGGCAAAAGCACACAGGGTACGGGCAATCTTTTCCAGGCTGCTGATGCGCTGTTTGAAGTCTAGCTGCTCTCCCTCGTGCAGGCGCAGTAATTCTGCCAGATTATGTTGCATGGCTGCACAGTTTTTTATAGATTCATTTATACGAGGGCTGACGGTAATTTTGCAGGCCCGCTAAATATTTACGTAAAAGCAGCATTTTTTTTAATCCCCGATCTATTTTTGCCCCATGGAAAACGAAAACAAAGGCTTTGACCCCGCCGTAATAGCCGATTACCGCAGCCGGATGCAGGCCAAGAAACAGAACTATCTGATCATCGAATCGGAAGATAACAGTGAAGATTACATCAACTTCAACTTTATAGGGGAGCACGAAGGCAAAGAAGTAGTGTTTGATGCCGTGCTGTACACCCTGCGCCTGCATTACCACAGTGAATTATACGAACTGGCCGAGCACAAGGCTGCGCAGCGCTTTCCCAATTACAAAAATATCCGCTACGAAGAAGATGAGAACGGGGACCTGAAGGCCCTCAATGACGAGATGGAAGAAATTGGCCTGTACATGGCCGAGGTGATGATGGAGCTGGAGGATGAAGAAGCCGTAAAAGTGCAGGAGCATGTGTACCTGGACCCCAACCTGGATTTTGGCGTGGGCCTGGATGCCGCCCTTAATGTAGATACCATTACCCCTAAGGTGATCAGCCGCTTTATAGAGCAGTTCAATGCCGATACCCTGGAGCTTGATGAAACGCTCTATTCGTTTGTAGAGGAGGAGGAAGATTTGAACTAGGGGCATGTTGAAAATAGCCTGGGCGCCCTGCTATGCACACCCCCTGCCGGCGGGGCACCGCTTTCCCATGATCAAATACGAGCTGCTCCCTGAGCAGCTTTTGTATGAAGGCACCTGCAGTGCCGATAATTTCTTTGAGCCGGAGCCCCTGCCCGAAGCTGATCTGCTGCTCACCCATGACCCCCTTTACTGGCAAAAGCTCAACCTTCTGCAGCTCAGCCGCAGCGAGGAGCGCAAAACCGGCTTTCCGCTTTCACATGAACTGGTAAGGCGGGAAGTCACCATCATGAACGGTACGGTGCAGGCTGCCCTCTATGCCCTGCAGTGGGGCATAGGCATGAATGTGGCCGGAGGCACCCATCATGCCTTTACCGACAGGGGGGAGGGCTTTTGCCTGCTCAACGATAATGCCATAGCCGCCAACTACCTGCTGGACCGGGGGCTGGCCCAGAAGATCCTGATCGTAGACCTGGATGTACACCAGGGCAATGGCACGGCTCAGATCTTCCGGCACGAGCCGCGGGTCTTTACCTTCAGCATGCATGGTGAGAAGAACTACCCCCTGCACAAGGAGCAGTCCGACCTTGACATTGGCCTGCCCGATGGCACCGGCGATGCCCGCTACCTGGAGCTGCTGGCCCAGCAGCTGCCCCGCCTGCTGGAGGAGGTGGCGCCCGATGTGGTCTTTTACCAGTGTGGGGTGGATGTGCTGGCCTCCGATACGCTGGGCCGGCTGAAGTTAAGCCTGCAGGGCTGCCGGGAGCGTGATGCGCTGGTGCTGCGCAGCTGCCACGCCCACAAGCTGCCCCTGGTGTGTAGCATGGGCGGGGGCTATTCCAGCAAACTCTTCCACATAGTGGAGGCGCATGCCAATACCTTTCGGCTGGCGCAGGAAATATTCTTTTGAGAAGGGGTAAAATCCCCCATGCTTCTAATCCTTTTGGCCCTTTATGCCGTATGGATGCATATAAGACACGTTGATGAAAAAAATCAGTGGTGTCTGCCTTTTTTCATCTAAATTAAGAAGCAATGACGCCGGAAGCCCATAAACTTCGCAATAGTATATTCTTCGTTTTTACCTTTACGGTCATGCTCTGGCTCATTAAAGCACTTGAGTGGGCAGTGGCCATGGATTTTGGTTTTCTGGGCATACTGCCCCGCACCCTGTCGGGCACCATGGGCATTGTAACGGCCCCCCTGGTACACGGCGATATACTCCACCTGCTATCCAACACCTTTCCACTGCTGCTGCTGGGCATCAGTGTTTTTTATTTTTATGACCGCATTGCGCTGGAGGTGTTTGTCTGGATTTATTTTATGTCCGGCTTCTGGGTGTGGATGGCTGCCCGTGATGCCTACCACATTGGGGCAAGCGGCCTGGTATACGGGCTGGTTTCCTTTTTGTTCTTCAGTGGCCTGTTCAGGCGCGATATACGCTCCCTTTCTATTTCGCTCATTGTGATCTTTCTGTATGGAGGGATGGTACAGGGGCTTTTTCCCACCAACGACCGCATTAGCTGGGAGTCGCACATGCTGGGGGCGCTAGCGGGTGCTTTCTGTGCATTTTTCTATCGGGATACCAAGCTAATGCTCAGCGAGGTTGAGGAGGCCGAAAACGAGGGGGTGCTACAGCCGGCCATGATTGGTGCGTTTAGCAGTGAGCATGCCAGCCGCTACAGCGAGATGCAGGAGCGCATTGATACCTATGATGCCTTGCCGGCAGTCTGGGAGACACCGCCTGCCATCGGTACTGCGCTTCAGCCCATAAACCTGAGCTACAATTACCAGCCCCAGGCCCGGCAGCGCAAGGTGGTATCTTCCGGGGCGGTCTTTGGCTACCGGCTCAATGCCCGGCACCTGACCGATCCGCGCTATACCTTTGCCGGAGACCCCAAAAAAGCCCATTTGAAAAAAGATATCCCAGATCCCATCCGTACCGCTGCCGCATAGCTTTCAAATTACCGACAAAGCATTATCTTTGCATGTTCAATTAAACGTGTAGAGAAGTGAAAAACCTGTCGTTGATCCTTAATGTGGTATTACTGGTGGCGGTTGCCGTACTGTTTTACCTGCAGTTTTCTAGCCGCAATGCCGCTACTGCCGGCGGTACCCCTGTAGCAGAGGCTGGTGTAGGCCCCCGCGCGAAAACCGTAATCGCGTACATCAATTCAGATTCGCTGCTAAACCATTACGATTTCTACAAAGATGCCCAGCAGGAGCTGCGCAAACTGGAAGAAAAGTATGAGGCTGAATTTAGCAACCGTGCCAAAGGCCTGGAAAGCGAAATTGCCAGCTTTCAGCAAAATGCCGGCAACATGACCATGGGCGCCGCCCGTGCCCGTGAAGAAGAGCTGATGCGCAAGCGCAACAACCTGATGCAGTATGAGCAGAATCTGGCGCAGCGGCTTATGCAGGAGCAGGCCCGTTACAATGATTCGCTGTATAGCAACGTACAGGATTATCTGAAGGAGTACGGCAATGAGAACAGGCTGGATGTAGTACTCACCTATACCAAGGGTAGCGGCGTGCTGTTTGCTTCTGATAGCCTAGATATTACCAGAGATGTGATCAGCGGCCTTAACGAGCGCTACCGCAGTGTCAAAGCGCCCAAGACAGAGAAAAAATAAGTACCCCCTTGGGTACTCCTGACCAGTAAAGAGCCCGGGCCAGCACCCGGGCTCTTTTATTTTGCTCCCATTTGGTGTGTGCAGGCCGCAGTACTTGCAGCTTGGCCCAAAATGCCGTACTTTTTACCTAAAACAGAAGCGTAGACCGATAATTCTACAGCTCCTTTATACGAGCCATCATGAACAACCCCCGATACCATCAGGAATGGCTCCAGCTGGAGCAGGAGGGCAGCTACTTTCAGCAACTGCTGCTGCAGCAGACCGAAGCTGTACTTAAACGCCAGCCGGCCCCCGACAAGTGGAGCGCCCTGCAGGTGATCGAGCACCTGGTAGGGGTAGAGACTGCCGCTACCCACTACCTGCTGCGGAAGAACTATACCCCCCTGATGCCCCGCGGCCTGCCCGGCCCGCTGCGTGCCTTTATACTTATGCTGGCGCTCAAAAGCCCGCTAAAATTTAAAGCCCCGGCTGTAGAGGGCCTGCGGCCCCACAATACCAGCCGCCCCACCGAGTTGCTGGAACGTTGGAAAGCGGTACGCACAAAGCTGGCTGGCTATGTAGAGGCGCTACCCGCCGATAAACAGGAGAGCTTGCTGTTTTTACATCCCCTGGCCGGTGCCCTTAGCCTGCGGCAGACACTGCAGTTTATGGCCGCCCATATGCAGCACCACCGCCGGCAGGCCTCCGCTGCCTTGCGGCAACAGT
>NZ_AODQ01000164.1 GCF_000348925.1 Cesiribacter andamanensis AMV16
GATAATGGGGTAGGCTCCTGCAGCTTACAAACTCCAGTTCTCATTGATCTCGCTGATGGCGTGGTGGGCGGTCATGTCGAACTGCACGGGCACCAGGGAGGCCCAGTTATTGGCAATGGCCCACTCATCATTGTCTTCACCCTTATCATAATTGACAAAATTGCCGGCCAGCCAGAAATAGCGGCGGCCGTTGGGGTCAAAGCGCTCATCGAACTGCTCCTGCCACTTGGCGCGGGCTTGCCGGCAGATCTTCACCCCTTTCATTTCTTCATCGCGGCGGGGAGGGAAGTTTACGTTCAGGGCTGTGCCTTTAGGGATACCGTTCTGCAGCGCCTGCCGGGCAATCTTGAGCACCAGCGCATGGGTATGGCTAAAATCAGCGTCAGGGTCAAAATCGCAGAGCGAAAAGCCAATGGCCGGCATGCCCTCAATGGCCGCTTCAATGGCCGCCGACATGGTGCCGCTGTAGAGCACGCTGATGGAGGTATTGCTGCCGTGGTTGATGCCGCTTACCACCAGATCGGGCGTGTTGTCTTTGAGCACATGGTGCTTGGCCAGTTTGATGCAATCGGCAGGGGTGCCGGAACATTTGTAGGCTTCTACCCCCCAGTGATCAAAGACATCGGTTTTATACAGGCGCAGGGTATTGCCAATGGTGATGGCATGGCCCATGCCGGACTGGGGACCATCGGGGGCAACCACCACCACATCGCCCAGTTCTTTCATGAGCATCACCAGGGTACGAATGCCGGGTGCGGTGATGCCATCGTCGTTCGAAACTAATATAAGGGGTCGTTCTCTTTTCATAGTGAATTGCGGTACAGGCCCAAATATCGGCCCTGTACCGCTGCCATACAAGTTTAGGTAGGGTGAATCGTGGAGGTAGGGGGGATAGAAGATAATAGACGTTGGACGATAGACAATGGACAATAGGCAGTGGAGAAGGTAGGGTGTGCCTTCCGCCTGTTCCTATTCTAACGATGTTCAAGGCAGGGAGCAGCTAATACCTTTCCTTGTTTGATATTCGCTATCCCCTATCTATCATCTTTAGTCTATCGTCCAATGTCTATCGTCCATCAACCCTATTCAGGCTGAAAGTTCTTCTCTCTGTCAGCTGCTGCCGGCAGGGCATTGTAATAGGCAGTTATGCGCACCAGGTCCCGCATCTGATCATAGCGCAGGTGATAGTCTTGCATATAGGACCGTATTTCCCGATGCCTGCTGCTCATGATGGAAAGCAGCCGGCCCAGTCGGGGGCGGTAGAGATGCACGCTGCCATCGGCCTGCAGGAAGTAATACTCATACACGGGATCCTGCTTTTTCTTGCCGGACTCTTCTTCCTCCTCATAGGCAACATCTACCAGATGCTCCATGTAGGGCCGGCACAAGAGGGTAAGTTTTCCCTCATAGAGTACCTCAAAGAGGCGCTGGGCCTGATAATTGCCCCGTACCTGGTAGGGAAGCGAGTAAAAACGGCGCACGGCCCGGCGGGGGTGCTCTTCTATGCTGAACGTAAGCAGCTTTTTGCCGCTGTAGGAGTGGATGCGGTCATCCTCCAGCCGGATCTGCACGGCATCGTTTACGATATCGTAGCGGAGCTCACCGGTAAGGGTGTCTCCATCCAGGAGAATGAGCTGGCCCGGTTTCCAGAAGCGGGACCACTGCTGGGCTTCGAGGGTGGCGGGCAGAACTAGTAAAAGGAGAACAGTTGAAAAAGTGGTGAATTTTAAAAAATGGTTCATGGATCAATGGGAGCCTGTCAGGTTTCTTCTTCTCGCATAATCGTGTGCCCCATTTTATCGCGCTTGGTCCGCAGGTACTGCTTGTTGTGTTCGTTGGCGGCAATCTCGATAGGCACACTGTCTACAATTTCCAGTCCGTATCCGATCAGCCCGGCTCGTTTCTTGGGGTTGTTGGAGAGCAGCTTGATCTTGCTGATCCCCAGGTCCCGCAGGATTTGTGCGCCTACGCCGTAGTCGCGGTGGTCCATCTGAAAACCCAGCTGAAGGTTGGCCTGTACCGTGTCATAGCCTTCTTCCTGTAGCTTATATGCTTTTAATTTGTTGAGTAAGCCTATTCCTCGTCCCTCCTGGTTCATGTACAGAACGACACCCCTACCGGATTCGTCTACCATTTTCATGGCGGCGTGCAGCTGGCTGCCACAATCGCAGCGGCACGAGCCAAAAATATCGCCCGTTACACATGAACTGTGCACCCGTACCAGTACCGGCTCCTCTTCGGTCCATTCTCCTTTGGTCAGGGCCAGGTGCATCTCGTTGGTGTTGGTCTGGCGGTAGGCCACCATCCGGAAATCGCCCCACTGGGTGGGCATGTTCACCTCAATTTCCCGCTCAATGAGGCTTTCGTTCTTAAGCCGGTAGGCAATCAGGTCCTTAATGGAGACCAGCTTTAGGCCAAAATGATTGGCCACCTTGCGCAGGTCCATCAGGCGCGCCATGGTGCCATCCTCATTCATGATCTCTACCAGCACACCCGCAGGCCGGAAGCCTGCCAGACGGGCCAGGTCAATGGCCGCCTCGGTATGGCCGGCCCTGCGCAGCACGCCGCCGCGCTTGGCCTTTAGGGGAAACACATGGCCGGGCTTGCCCAGCTCTTCCGGCCGGGTAGCCGGGTTCACCAGGGCCTTGATGGTCTTGGCCCGGTCACTGGCCGAGATGCCGGTGCTGGTGCCATGGCCGATCAGGTCTACCGATACCGTAAAAGGCGTTTCAAAGGTAGCCGTGTTCTTGCCTACCATCAGCTCCAGACCCAGCTCTTCGCAGCGGTCTTCAATGATTGCGGCACAGATGAGCCCACGGCCATTCTTGGCCATAAAATTGATGATTTCCGGCGTTACACTTTCCGCCGCACAGATAAAATCCCCTTCATTTTCCCGATCTTCATCGTCCACAACAATGATGATCTCACCCTTGCGAATGGCGTCAATCGCTTCTTCTATGGTATCGAGCAGTTTGTCCTCTTTCATGTGTGCTTTTCTAAAGTAGGGCGTTTACAGTGCGCTGTATGCCGGAAATTACGGCACAAAGGTAGCAGTAAATCACCAATCTCAAGAATAAGAACACAAATTATCCTGTAGCCGTTCTGAGCAGTGAACGATTGGGGCTTACTCAACATCAAAGCTGATAAAAAGCAACAGGGTGCTGTGGGATGGTACGGGACCCCTCCCGGGAGGTTGAAGATTTAGCCGATTTTTTTCAACATTTTTTCCTAGCCCGCTATAACATTTCCTAATAGGGCGGCCAGTTCCATTTCAGCTTTCTTCAACTCCTGGTGCACCAGCAGGATCTGGGTCACACCCTCCTCGCTGCTGGTGTGCAGCAGCTGCTGCTGATTCTCATGAATGAGGGCACGCACAAAACGAAATTTGTGGCGCAGTACATACTGCAAAGCGGTTTTGTCCAGGTGGTCCTCTTCGGTGGTGGTGTAGATGTGGTGGCGCTCCTGCCAGGCGGCGCTCAGCTCGTAGCGGCTCATACTCAGCTCGGCCACTACCTGCCGTATTTCGGCTGATTCCTGCTGGAGCAGAAACTGCTCGTCAAGGATGCGCCCCTGCTCCAGCTGCTGGCGGTACAGCTCCAGGATCTGGCGGTACACCGGGGTCTTGAACTCAAGATCGGCCACTTCCTGCAGCAGGTATTGCTGCATAAGCAGGTTTTCGCTCAGGCTCTTGAAGCCATAGCGAAGCAGCAGCCGTATACCCTCCAGCTCCTGCAGGGCAAGGCTATCGAAATGGGTGGTGACGGACTGTGGTTTGGCCGCTGTAGCCGGTTCGGGCTGCGCATCGTAATAATCCGGTGGCGGGGCATCGGGATAGGGGAGGAAGGACTGCTGCTGTTGCTGCTGCTGGCTGGCTTTGCGGCGCGTCACCTTCTGCAGCTCGGCCGTCAGTACGGGCTCATCAATGTTGAGCAGCTGGCTGCACTCTTTTATGTAGACCGCCTGCGCCATGGGGTCCTGCAGCAGGGCAATGCTGCTCACTACCTCGCGGGCCACTTCGGTACGCCGCAGGGGGTCTTTGCCGGCCTCCTTTAGCAGCAGCTGGGTTTTAAAGACCACAAAGTCAGTAGCCTCCTGCTGCAGATAGGCTGCAAAGGCGGTGGCACCCAGCTTACGGCTGTAGCTGTCGGGGTCCTCGCCATCGGGAAATACCACTACCCGGGCCTGCAGTCCCCCCTCCAGGATCAGATCAATGCCCCGCAGCGAGGCCCTGAGGCCGGCCGGGTCGCCATCGTACAGCACGGTAATATGCTTGCTGTAGCGGCCAATAAGGCGAATCTGCTCTACAGTAAGCGAGGTGCCGCTGGAGGCCACCACGTTCTCAATGCCGCAGAGGTGTAGCGAGATCACATCGGTATAGCCTTCTACCAGGTAGCAATTGTCCTGCTGGCGGATGGGCCGCTTGGCCAGGTGCATGCCATAGAGCACATTGCTCTTGTGGTAGACGGGCGTTTCGGGCGAGTTAAGGTACTTGGGCTGCTTTTTATCCGACCCAAGCATACGGGCGCCAAAGGCTATGGGCTTGCCCGAAGGGTGATGGATGGGAAAGATCACCCGCCCCCTGAAGCGGTCGTACTTCTTTTCTTCTTTAAGAATGATAAGGCCGGCTTTTTCCAGCAGATCAATGCTGTAGCCCTTCTCGGTAGCAGCCTTCAGCAGGCCATCCCAGGCTTCGGTGCTGTAGCCCAGCTCAAATTTCTGGATAATGGCATCGGAAAAGCCCCGCTCCCGCAGGTAGCTGTAGCCAAT
Organism: Cesiribacter andamanensis AMV16; assembly: GCF_000348925.1. GTDB lineage: Bacteria > Bacteroidota > Bacteroidia > Cytophagales > Cyclobacteriaceae > Cesiribacter > Cesiribacter andamanensis. The sequence continues at coordinate 4,768 of NZ_AODQ01000164.1, forward strand.
GCTTTTGCCCTCAGGGTGGTTTTTGAGGATGTCCTGAAAATACTCGGTGGCAAACTTTAGAACGATGTAGAGGCTTTCCTTCTCCTGATGCTCCTGCAGGTCCTGCGGATCGGCTTCCTCTTCAGGCAGCTCCAGGCCATACTTTTGGGCCAGCTGCTTTACGGCATCCATAAAGCTCAGGCTCTCTACTTCCATCACAAAATTAATGGCATCGCCAGCCTTGCCACAGCCAAAGCATTTGTAGATGCCCTTGTCAGGCGCTACGGAAAAGGAAGGCGATTTTTCATCATGAAAGGGGCAGCAGGCCCAGAGGTTACGCCCTTTGCGCTTGAGCGAAACATAGTCGCCCACCACTTCTTCAATGTCCAGCCGCTGCTGAAGCTCCGCTAAAATGTCCTGCCCGATGCGCATTGCGTGTTAATACAAGGTGTAGGGGTACAAGGTACAAAAATAGTTAGATTCCTGAAGGGTAGGTACGCCTGCTACCCGGCACTATTCTTTTAGCAGCCGAGACGGTCTCCGGAGCAGCGCCGGAAGGAAACATCAAAAATATTTTCTTCTGTCAAGGCCCTTATGCAAACGATTTAAATTTGTATGATGGCACTTTATCAAAATAATATAAAGTCATTTATGATAATGTCAAAATAATATTTCTTTATTTTTTGAATTATTGAATGTAAGTTCATGATTCTATTGATGCATAATTTTTTTGTTTGCCTATGGCTAGCCCATCCGATCAACCTCTTGCCGAGCTGCCCCAACAAGGCCTGTATACCCCCGAACTGGAACATGATGCCTGTGGCATTGGCAGTATCGTACATCTTAAGGGAAAAAAATCCTACCGTCTGGTGCGGGATGCTCTGCTCATGCTCCGCAACATGGAGCATAGGGGGGCAACTGGCAGCGACCCCCTAACGGGCGATGGGGCCGGCATACTCACCCAGCTGCCGCACCGCTTTTTTCGGGCAGCCATGGCCCGGCAGGGGGTGCGCCTGCCGGCAGAAGGCCGGTATGGGGTAGGGGTGGTGTTTTTTCCTCAGGATGCCCGGCAGCAGGCCCATTGCCGGCAGCTGCTCAACAGCAGCCTTGAGCGCATGGGCTTTCGGCTGCTGGGGTATCGGCTGGTACCGGTGGTAGCCTCGGTGCCAGGCCAGCAGGCGCAAGCCGCTGCCCCCCACATTGAACAGGTGTTTGTACAGGCAGATGATAAAGGCCTGGAGGGGGAGGCGCTGGAGCGAAAGCTGTACGTGCTGCGCAAGCGTACCCTCCATGAGGCCAACCGCACAGCCGCCGGAGCCGGATTTTACATGCCCAGCTTCTCAGCCCGCACTATCGTGTACAAAGGGCAGCTGAAGACCGATCAGCTGGAGGCCTACTATCCTGATCTGCAGCACCCCCTCTACCGTTCGGCCTTGGCCGTGGTGCATTCCCGCTTTTCTACCAATACCTTTCCCAACTGGCGCCTGGCGCAGCCCTTTCGCTTTATTGCTCACAATGGGGAGATCAATACCATTCGGGGCAATGTAAATAAAATGGTGAGCAAGCAAAGCCGCATGCACTCGGCCCTCTTTACCGATGAGGAACTGGCCTGGCTGCTGCCGGTAACGGATCCGGGCTTTTCCGACTCGGCCAACCTGGATGGCCTGGTAGAACTGCTTACACTTGCGGGCCGCCCTCTGCCGCATGTGATGATGATGCTGGTGCCCGAAGCCTGGCAGGATAACCGCCAGATGGACCCACGCCGCAAAGCCTTTTACAAATACCATGCGGCCCTTATGGAGCCCTGGGATGGCCCTGCCGCCCTCTTTTTTACCGATGGCCGGCAGGTAGGCGCCTGCCTGGACCGGAACGGGCTGCGGCCGGTGCGCTACTGCCTGACCCGCAACGGGCGGCTGATCATGGCCTCTGAGGCCGGCGCCCTGCCTGTAGCTCCCAGAGATGTGCTCAAACGGGGGCGCCTGCAGCCCGGCAAAATGCTGCTGGCCGATACCCTGGAGGGCCGGATGCTGGAAGATGAGGAGATCAAAGAGCTGGTGTGCCGGGACAAGCCCTACCTGGAGTGGATTCGCCAAAACCGCCTCAAGCTGCGCCTGATGCCTGATCCGCAGGTGCCCCTGCCCCCCCTGCCTGCTGAACTGCTGCAGCAGCAACTGGGGGCCTTTGGCTATACCGAAGAGGACCTGAAGATGATCATCAGACCCATGGCGGCACACGGCAAAGAGCCCGTAGGCAGCATGGGGGCCGATGCGCCCCTGGCCGTACTTTCCCGGCAGCCCCAGCATGTGGCCAATTATTTCAAACAGTTCTTTGCCCAGGTAAGCAACCCGCCCATTGACCCCCTTCGGGAGCGCCTGGTGATGTCGCTCTTTACCCGCCTGGGCGAGGCCGGCAACCTGCTGGACGAAAGCCCGGAACATACCCGCCAGATCCACCTCTCGCAGCCGGTGCTCAGCCACCAGGACTTTTACAAACTCCTTCACCTGGACCGGGAAGGTTATCCCTACCAGCTGCTGGATGCCACCTTTGCACTGGGCGAGGAGCAGGGGCTGCGCAATGCCCTGGACCGGCTCTGCAAGGAGGCAGAAGCCGCCGTAAAGCTGGGGAAAAAGATCCTGATCCTCTCCAACCGGGGGGTGCAGGCCGGGCGGCTGGCCGTTCCCTCCCTGCTGGCCATTGGGGCGGTGCACCATCACCTTATCCTAAAGCGGCTCCGCACAAAAACCGGTCTGGTGATAGAAGCCGGCGATGCCTGGGAAACCCACCATGTTGCCACCATCATTGGCTATGGCGCCAGTGCCGTATATCCCTACCTGGCCTACGCCACCATAGAGGCCCAGCAGCAGGCCGGTAAGCTGGACAGGCAGCTGCCCCTTGATAGGCTACTGGCAAACTACATCGAAGCGATGGGCGGGGGGCTGCTGAAGATTCTCTCCAAAATGGGCATCAGCACCCTGCAGTCTTACCAGGGATCCCAGATCTTTGAGTGTGTTGGCCTGGGAAGAGAAGTGATCGAGCTTTGCTTTAAGGGCACTACCAGCCGCCTGGGGGGGCTGGGCTTTGCCGAGCTGGAACAGGAGTGCCTGCTGCGGCATCAGGCAGCCTACAACCCGGCCTGGGAGGGACTTGAACCAGGCGGCTATTACCAGTGGCGCCGTAGTGGCGAAACGCATTTGCTACAGCCCCAGGTGATCCATTACCTGCAGAAATCTACCCGGCTGGGCAACTATGCACTGTACAAAGAATATTCCAGGGCCGTACGTCAGCAACAGCAGGGCGCTGTTAGCCTGCGCAACCTGCTGGAGTTTCGGTATCTGCGGCCCCCTGTACCTCTTGAAGAGGTAGAGCCTGCCAGTGCCCTGCTGAAACGCTTTGCCACCGGGGCCATGTCGTTTGGCTCCATCTCCCATGAAGCCCACAGCACACTGGCCATTGCCATGAACCGCATTGGCGGCAAGAGCAATAGCGGCGAGGGTGGGGAAGATGAGGCCCGCTATACGCCTCGGCCCAATGGCGACTCCGAGCGCTCGGCCATCAAGCAGGTAGCCTCGGGCCGCTTTGGCGTAACCAGCCATTACCTGGCCAATGCTGATGAGCTGCAGATCAAGATTGCCCAGGGGGCCAAGCCGGGCGAGGGC
>NZ_AODQ01000165.1 GCF_000348925.1 Cesiribacter andamanensis AMV16
TTTTTCTCTGCCCGCAGCTGGGCTAGCTGCTCCAGGGGGGGGGTAGAGGGCCGGATCGGTTTTATGCCGCCCTTTAAAATGAGCGGTATACTGTATCAGAATGTAGGGGTATTCTCCCTGCTGCAGGTCGGAGAGCTGAAAGTTGTAAAAATCCACCGTTTCCAGCTCCGACTTCACATACTGGCCGGCAAACTCCCGGATAAAGTCCAGCGCCCTGATGTTTGGCTCCTCCAGTCCGCTGAGGCGGGAGGGAAATAGGGTATTGTCTACGGGCACATCATGGGCCCAGAAGATGCGGGTGCTGGGCTCATGATACGCACTGTTGATGGCATCATGCACGGCCGAGGCGGGAACGGCTGCATTTGAGATCAGGTTCAGGATACTTTCATACTCCATCAGCGTAAGCTGTGCCTGGTACCTGATCTCAGCCTGGTCCCGCAGCGTAAGCGACTGAGCGAGCAGGGGGCTCAGCGGCAACAGGCAGACCAGGACCAACCACAGAAGCGGGAGTAGTCTGGCTGCCGGAGCCGGTCTAGTAAAGAAAAAAAAGGTGCCTATGTTCATGGTGCTGTACTCCTGTTAAAAAAATTCGGGCCTGCCGGGCTATAGGGATAAAATCCCAAACAGGTTAAAAAAATTCTTTTTGGCGCTGTTTTCCTCCATCTCCAGCGCCACTAGGGTGATGTTATCTACTCCGCCCGCTTCGTTGGCCCGCTGGATCAGCTGCTGGCAGGTAGCTCCCAGATGGCCCCCTGCTGCAGGATCTTTTCAATTCCCGTATGCGGCACCATGTTGTTGAGGCCATCGGTGCACAGCAGCAGCCGGTCGCCGGGCGCCAGCGGGCAGCTGATAAAATCGGGGGCTGGTGCTTGCGCCCCGTTGCCCAGGCTTTGGGTGATGATGTTGCTGCGGGGGTGTACATCGGCCTCCTCGGGGGTAAGGGTGCCGGCCTTTACCATTTCCCAGACCAGGGAGTGATCGCTGGTGAGCAGCCTGAGGCCGCTGGCGGGCTGGTAGAGGTAAGCCCGGCTATCGCCCACCCAGCCGATCAGGGCTTTCTGGGCAAATACCCAGGCCATGATCAGGGTAGTGCCCATGCCGGCCTGTTCGGCATTCTGGCGGGCTTCCTGCACTATGGTCTGGTGGGCCGCTGCTATGGCCTGGCGCATCAGCTCGGTGGCCCGCTCCTCGTCTGGCCTATCGGTCAGGGGCAGGGCATCAAAGTGTTTCTGAATGCTTTCTATCGCCAGGGCTGAGGCTACCTCTCCGGCATTGGTGCCGCCCATGCCATCGGCCACCACCAGCAGGCAGCCCTGGGGCTGTAGGCGCTGGGGGGTATCGGACAGGTACCAGCGCCGGTCGGCCAGGTTGGGACATACAATAAAATTGTCTTCGTTGTGGGTGCGTACAAGGCCCACATCGGTCATGGCCTGTAGGCGAAAGCGGGTGCGGGCAGTATCTTGCTTGGGCTGTGGCATGAGAAAAAAATATCAGAACATAAAAAAATGCGCATACTCAAAACGCAGCTATGGGGTCTTTTGATACCCGCAGCTCGGTAATCTTATTGTTTTGGTCGGTTTTTACCTCTCTAACGGTTACCTGATGCGGAGAGGTCAGGAGCATGGTCAGGAAGATGCCGGCCCGGTACTCCTGCACGCTGCCATCGGACTCATCCAGCACCCGCACCGAGCCATCGGCAAAGCGGGCCAGGGCTTCCTGCTTCCAGCCAGAGCGCTGCTCCCGCGAGTTTTGGGGATTGGAGATCTGGTTAAGTTCCTTCTGCAGCTGCTGGCGTATGCCGGGGGTTCGCACCACAGGGGTTGCTGCCTCGGCTTGCGGCTGCGATGGAACCGCTGAGGCATTCTGTTTCTCTTCCTGCCGGGCCTCCAGCAATATCTTTTCCCGGGCCTGCAGTCTGCTGATTGAATCTTGCCAGCTCAGGCGCTGGTTGGCCTGCTGCAGCTCGGCTTCCATGTTCTTGAGCTTGTCCTGCAGGGGGTCGGGCGCGGGCTCAGGTTCCTGGCCCAGCGAGGCGGCCGTACGTTCGGTAGGAGCCGCAATCACCCCTTTTTTCAGCAGCTCATGGTATACCCAGTAGCCGGCTCCGGCCAGCAGGGCCAGGGCCACCAGGGCCGCCACCACAGAGGGCATGCGCGTTCTTTTGGGCGCAGTCTGCCGCCTGATACCCGGGGGCACTGTGCGTAGTGGCGCTGCTTTTGCAGGGGTAGGCTGCCGAAGGGGTTCTGGTTTGGGCGCAGGGGCAGTGGTTAGCGGACCGGCAAGGAATTGGGGCGCCTGGGCGGGTTCGGCTCCAGATGCCAGGCCGGCGGGAATCTCCCAGCGGCCGGTTTCCAGGTAGTGCTTGCCCCATTGGTGAAGTTGCCGGGCGGTAGGGCGCCGGCGCCGGTCGGCCTGCATGCAGGCCTCCAGAATGGCGCTCAGCTCCGGTGCATAGCGATCGGGCAGCACAGGCACGGCGGCTCCTTTGAGCAGGCACTGGCCGCCGGCCCCTTCCCAGGGAATGGTGTCGGTGCACATTTCATAAAGGGTAACGCCCAGCGAGAAAATATCGCCGGAGGTATCGGAAGAGGGCCGCCGGTCGAAGCGTTCGGGCGGGGCATAGGCCACCGTAAGGGTCTGGGTGCCGGAGGTATCCAGCTGTATGGTATTGCGGATGCGGTTGCTGATGCCAAAATCGGCCAGCATAAAGACCTCGGGCTGCAGCAGCAGAATATTGTCGGGCTTAATGTCCTGGTGAATGATGGGGGCCTCCTGTCCGTGGATCTCGGCCAGGGCCGAGCCAATCTGGCGCATCACCAGGGCCAGCTGCCGTTCGCTGAGCACCCCCTGCTCCCGCAGCACCGTGGTAAGGGAGCCATAGGGGCAGTAGGGCATGATCAGGTAGGGAGAGCCCTCTACAATATCATAATGGTGCACCCTAAGCAGGTGCGGGTGCGACAGGCTGTGGGTAAGGGTAAATTCATTTCGGAACTGGCGCAGGCCATAATCATCCAGGCCCTTGGTGGGGGCATAGATCTTGATGGCCACTACGGCATCATCGGCCATCAGGTCCAGGGCCTTCCATACCTCCGAAAAGCCCCCTTCGCCTAAAAAGTGGCTTAGCAGGTAACGGCCTGCAAATATTTCGTTTTGCTTTAGTACGGGCATAAAAAATCGATCATTACAGCAGGGGCCCACCTAAAAAACGCACAAAGGGGCAGGCTGTTGTGCTGCTTCGCCTGGTCTGGGTGTAGGGCGCTTTACCACCCCCTTCTGAAGCTGCGCTGTTTTCTGTTCTTTTTATTGAGTTTCTTGAGCTTCTTAGCGGTAGCTTTTTGTGCTTTCCGGTATTTTTTGGCAAGGTTTGATTGCTGCTTGCCCATTTTTATGGCGGGCCGTTTTTTGCCGGCCTTGGCCTTATAGGACGTAACTTTTCTAGTAAACGTATTTTTTCGGCCTGCTACTGTTTTTTTGCCTGCCCTGGGCTGAAATGTTTTTCCCGCCTTGCGGTTCAGCTTCTTTTTGTACGAGGTGGCAATCCTGTTCTTTTTAACAGCAGGTCCTGTATGGGCCTTAAAGGCAGGGGAGTTGATGCGGTTGCTGCCGCCATAGTGGGGGCGGGGGCTGGCCGCCCGGTGCACCCGCCAGCCAATGGTAGCCTCGGCGGTATTTTGCAGGCCCTGCAGGCCCCTGTCGCCAAAGGGGGTAGAGTAGCTCAGGCCCAGCAACAGCTGGTTGCGCACCAGCTGCATGGCAAAAGTAGCGCTTTGGTCGGGCGAGTAGTAGATGCCCAGGCCCAGGTACTCCTCGGCTACGGGTTTGCGCGGGTTGATGCCTTTGTTGAGCTGCAGGCCCCCCACCAGATCACCAAAGCCGCTCTGCTGCTGCCAGAAGAGGTGAGTGCCCAGCTCATAGAAGGGGGTGCTGATGAGGCGCAGCTGCGAGTAGACCACCAGCCGCTGGGGCTCGGCCTGATTTTCGTCGGTCTCCAGATAGGTAAAGCGGCCCTTGTTGGCATTGATCAGGCCGGCGCCCAGGTGAAACTGCTGCTGGCCTCGGGCGTCGGTCAGGTAATAAGCCAGGCCCACATTGGTGGTAAAAGCGCTGCTTTTGTAATCGAAAAAGCGCTCGCCGTGGTCCAGGCCGGGATTGATCTGCCCCCCCTCTACCTGATTGGAGGTAGTGGCCCTGCTCCAGTCCAGGCCTCTGGAGAAATACCCTCCCTGCACACCGCCCACCAGGTGGTGCTGGCCTGCAAGGCGTACGGTATAGTTGTAGCTGAGCAGGGCGCCGCTGGTGGCCATGAGGTAGGCGCTGCCATTTTCCTGCCGCAGCACATTGAGCCCAAGCGTACCAAAAGGGGTATTGCGCTGGCCGTACAGGGGAAACTGCCCGCTTAGCAGCATGCTGCGGGCGCCAAAGTTGGCGGCCAGGGCCTGCTTCTGATAATGGGCGCTGATCTGCTTATAGCCGTAGGCCGACATGGCCGTGGGGGCGGTCAGCTGCGGGCTCAGCCAAAAGCTGGTAGGGGTTGTATACTGCGCCACTACTCCTGTACTGCCAAGCAACACAACTGCACATGTCCACCAAACTGCTCGAAAAAATCGCATATCTTATCGTATGAGCGTAACGCTTCCTGTCATTTTGGTGCCGGAGGCTCCGGCAGCGTTATGCTGATATATTAAAATCCACATATAAGAATCCTCCGGCTGCGGCTTGCCCCCTACGGTGCCATCCCAGCCCTGCTGTGTGGCTTCCTCTACGCTGCTGGTTTCATACACCAGCCGGCCCTGCCGGTTGTAGATGCGCCAGTGCAGCGACTGCAGCTGGCGGGCATGGACAATAAAGGCATCGTTCATCCCATCGCCATTGGGCGAAAACAGGTTCGGCACCACTACATACTCGGGGGCAGGCTCTCCTCCCGGCCCTTCGCCTACCGGCTCCTCTTCCTCTTCATCGTTGTCGGTGAGGGTCATGGTAGCGCTGCTCTTGTCGGGGTCCAGCAGGGCGCCGGCAATAGGGGGTGCCTGCAGGCTAAGGATGATGGTTTCGTCCTCTTCCACCACCCCATCGGCCAGTACGTTTATGGGTACCCGGGTGCTGGTTTCGCCGGCCTTAAGCACCACCTGATTGCCGGGGGAAGTATAATCGGTGCCCGCAGTAGCGGTGCCGCTAAGGCTATAGGGTAGGATAAGATCGGCTGGCAGCGGCAGGCTGCTGCGGATCAGAAAGGTACCGTGCTGGTCATCTTCCTGCGCATGCTTTTCAACCGTTACGGCCAGTAGGGCAGGGGTTACTTCTTCTTCCTCATCATTGTCGGTCAGGCTCATGCTGGCGGCAGTGCGGGCCTGGTCCAGTACCAGGCCGGGCAGGTCGGGCGCCAGCAGCGTAAGCACAATGGTTTCCTCCCCTTCTACAGCCTCATCGGCCAGGACTGTGATGGGTAGTTCAATGCTGGTCTGTCCTCCCTTCAGCACCAGCTGGCTGGGGGGAGCGGTATAATCGGTGCCGGGGGTGGCAGTGCCCGACAGGCTGAAGCTAATGGTAAGATCGGACGGCAGGGGTAGGGAGCTGCTGATACGGAAGGCCCCATGCTGATCATCTTCGGCGGCATGTTTGGCTACCTGTACCGATAGCAGGGCGGGATCGGCTTCCTCTTCCTCGTCGTTATCGGCCAGGGTCATGCTGGCGGTTTTCTTGTTTTCGTCCAGGCTGATTTCTGCTGAAGCGGGGGCTTGCAGGCTCAGCACAATGGTTTCGTCGCCTTCTACGTCCTCATCGGCGATTGGCAGTATGCGGATGCGGGCGCTGGTCTGGCCGGCGGGCAGCAGCAGTTCATCCCCCTGGGGCTGGGTGGTATAGTCGGTGCCCCGGCCGGCACTGCCCGAATAGGTGTAGCGGATGCGGCTTTCCTCTTCCAGGGGGCGGGATAGCCGCAGCTCAAAGTAGCCTTCCTGATCATCTTCGGCCGCGGCAGTGCCCAGCTGTACGGACAGAAGGGCGGGCTCCGGCGTTTCCTCTTCTTCATCATTGTCCGTAAGAATCATGGTAGCGCTCTTGCCATCCGGGTCCAGCAGGGCGCCGGCAATGGTAAGGGGCTGGAGCGTAAGAATAATGGTCTCATCCCCTTCCACCTCCTCATCGGCCTTTACGGCTATGGGGATTTTTACGCTGGTTTCGCCTGCTTTTAGCACCACCTGCTTGCCGGGTGAGGTGTAATCGGTACCTTCGGTGGCGGTGCCGCCCAGCGTGTAGCTAAGGGTCAGGTCCAGCAAAAGGGGCAGGCTGCTGCGGATGATAAAGGCGCCATCCCGATCATCTTCGGCCGCCTGGGCATCTACCTTCACCGACAGTAAGGAGGGGTCTTTGTCTTCTTCCGTATCGTTGTCCTTGATCGTTAGGGTATCGGTGCTTTTTTTATCATCCAGGGCTATGCCTTGCTGGGCGGGGGCCTCCAGCTCCATCACTACAGTTTCATCGCCTTCCACCTCGGTATCGGCCAGCACCTGTATGGGAATGCTTAGGCGTTTCTGTCCTGCTTTGAGCACCACCTGGCTGCCGGGCGAGCTATAATCCCGGCCTTCTGTAGCCGTACCCGACAGGCGAAAGCGGATGGTAAGATCGGTACTTAGTTCTTTGGAAATGCGCAGTTCAAATTCGCCATCCTTGTCATCTTCGGCCGCATTTTTGGCATTGGAAATGGAGATCAGGATATCCTTTTCTTTGTCGTCGTCGTCATCGTCGTCATCTCCATCATCATCATCGTCGTCACCATCATCGTCGTCACCATCATCGTCATCTCCCTCATCGTCATCCCCATCTCCGTCGTCTCCATCCTCATGATCTTCTTCCTCATTGGCGGCTAGGGTCATGGTAGCGGAGCCTGCATCCAGCTTTACGTCCTGGGCAGAAGGGGCTTTCAGGCTCAGGATGATGGTGGCATCCTGCCCGCTTACTGTACCCTTGCGCTTTATCCGGATCTTTTCTTTGTCTTTGCCCGCCTTTAGCACCAGCGACTCCCCTTCGGGCTCGGTGGTATACTGATTTCCCCTGCCGGCCGTGCCGCTAAAGCTGTACTGTATGCTGAGATCAGTAGCCAGGGGGCGGGACAGGCTGATCTCAAAGAAACCCTCCTGCTCACTTTTGCCAATATTTTTTTCTACCCGTACCGACAGCAGCGCGGGCTCCTGCTCCTCTTCCTTATCATTATCCTGTAGGCTAAGGGTGGCGGATTTTTTTGCCTCATCCAGTGCCAGGACCTCTGTTGCCGGGGCCGTTAGGGTTAGGATCACTGTTTCTTCTTCCTCGGGCTCGGTATCGGCCAGTACGGTAATGGGTATTTTTACGGCCTTTTCACCGGCTGGCAGCTGTACGCTGGTGGGGGGTGCCTCGTAGTCCTGGCCTGGCTGCGCACTACCCGACAGGCTAATGGCTATGGTTTGCTCAGTGGCCAGAGCCCGGGAGAGCCGGATCTCAAATTCGCCGTGCTGATCGTCTTCGGCGGCATTTTTGGTGGCAACAACGGAGAGACTAGCAGGTTCTTCGGTCTGATCTGTCAGGTGAAAGGCAGCAATAAGGGCGGCTTCACTGGCGGCACTGGCTCCGGAAAAGCCTACGGCATAGAGCTTATCCCCTTCTATCAGCAGGCGGTTAAGGTCTTCAGTAGCGCCTCCCAGGTCAACGATTACCGTACCGTTAGCCTGGCTGCCAAAGTCTTTATCGGGGCTGCCATCCTTATCGAAACGGGCCAGAGCAATGTCTTCCCGACCGTCTACTACCGTATGGCCGGCCAGGATGATTTTTCCGTCGGGCTGCACAGCGATGGCGCCCGACCTGTCGTCTGCCCCGTTAAAATCCAGCAGCACCAGACCCTTTACGGCCTGGTCTTTGCCAAAGGAGGGGTCCAGCTTGCCATTTTTGTTGTAGCGGGCCAGTATAAAATCCAGATGTCCGCCCCGGTAGGCCTCGCCGGCCACCAAAATCTTGCCGTTTTCCTGCAGGGCCAGGGAGGTGCCCTGGTCGTTGATGCCTTCAAATTCTGTGATGACGGTTCCGGTCTTGGAATCGCCAAAGTTCTTATCCACACTACCATCGGGCAAGTAGCGGGCCAGGGCAAAGCCTGCCCTGCGGTTGGCATGCTCATGGCCGGCCACCACAATTTTTCCGTCGGGCTGCAGGGCAATGGCTTTGCCCCGCACATTGCGCTGCTCAAAGGGGGTTACTACTTTGCCGCCGCTGCCAAAGGCCGGGTCCAGGGTACCATTGGCCAGGTAACGGGCCAGCACAAAATCAAGGGTCTGGCCATTGAAAGATTCGCCGGCCATTAGCAGTTTGCCATCGGGCTGCAGCGCCAGGGCTCTGCCAAAATCATTGTCTTCCCCAAAAAGGGTCA
>NZ_AODQ01000166.1 GCF_000348925.1 Cesiribacter andamanensis AMV16
ATTCGTTTCGTATAGAAATATTCCAGATTAAGTAATACATAATTCACATTATATTTAAGATAGTCATGTAGCCACTTAACTAAGTGTATTACTACGTTTATCTGCAACGCATGCGCAAAGATCGTTTTGTACAGCAAGGGTAGGTTGTCTAAACCTGTTTTGCATACCTATCGGCCATTATGCATGCTTGTGATACCCACGCGGCTCACAGAAGCGCTATCAAATGCCTGACAGCAAAAAACCTGAGCAGGGCGCTCAGGTTTCTATTTGCGGGAGGGATTAACGTTTTAAAAGGGGGCCCCGTCCTCGTCACCAAAGCTGGTGTAGCCAAAGCCCGGGGGGCTTTTGGGCGGCTGGCCTTCTTCGTTGATGCGGCTGCCGAAGATCTGGGCGCCACCGCCCTGCGGATCTACCGTACCACCGCTCATGGTCTTGATGGGGGTAAAGTTTCCGCTTGGAGCATAACTGCTGATGGAGGGTCCGTCCAGGTCGGTAAAGCGGGTATATTTACCAATGAACTTAAGCTGCACGGTATCCAGCGAACCATTCCGGTGCTTGGCTATGATCACTTCCCCTACCCCCTGCAGCGGCTCGCCGTTCTCGCCCTGCAGAATGCCGTAGTACTCGGGGCGGTAGAGGAACATCACCATATCGGCATCCTGCTCAATAGAGCCCGATTCCCGAAGGTCGGAGAGCTGCGGGCGCTTGTCGCCACCGCGGGTCTCTACCGCACGGCTAAGCTGCGAGAGGGCAATTACCGGACAGCTCAACTCTTTGGCCAGCTGCTTGAGGCCGCGGGAGATCGAAGCAATTTCCTGCTCCCGGTTGCCTTTGCCGCCGCCCCCCTTGCTGCTGTCGCCGCTCATCAGCTGCAGGTAGTCAATGATGATCATCTGAATATCGTGCTGCGCCTTCAGGCGGCGGCACTTGGCCCGCAGCTCCAGAATGGAGAGGGCCGGCGTATCGTCAATAAAGATGGGGGCTTTGTTCAGGCGGGTGGTTTTGTGCACCAGCTGCTCCCATTCATAATCGGCCAGGTTACCTTTTTTGATCTTCTCACTTTCCAGCTCAGCCTCGGCCGAGATCATCCGGTTTACCAGCTGCACCGCCGACATCTCAAGCGAGAAAATGGCCACCGGCTTGTTAAAATCCACTGCCGCATTGCGCAGGGCCGAAACCACAAAGGCCGTTTTACCCATGGCCGGGCGGGCGGCAATGATAATAAGGTCAGAGGGCTGCCAGCCGGAGGTTACCCTGTCCAGCGCACTAAAGCCACTGGGCACACCGGTAAGGCCGTCCTTATGATCTCTGCGCGCTTCCAGCTCCCGCATGGCATCGCGCATGATGGATTTCATGTCGGCGTAGTTCTTGCGGATGTTGGCCTCAGACACTTCAAAGAGGGCCGATTCGGTCTTGTCCAGCAAGTCAAATACATCGGCAGTATCCTCATAAGCCTCCTGCTGAATCTGTCCGGCTATGGTGATGAGCTTGCGCTTGATGGCCATTTCCGACACAATGCGGGCATGGTACTCAATGTTGGCCGCCGAGTTTACCCGGCTGGTGAGGTTGGTAATGTAGAAGGCCCCTCCTGCCCGCTCCAGTGCGCCATTTTTACGGAGCTGGTTGGTAACGGTGAGCAGATCTACCGGCTCGGAGGCATTGAACAGGTCAATGATGGCCTCGTAGATGAGCTTGTGCTGCTCCCGGTAAAAATTATCCACTTTCAGAATGTCAATCACCGTAGTGACTGCATCTTTTTCGAGCATCAGGGCGCCCAGCACCGCTTCCTCGAGGTCTATCGCCTGCGGGGGGAGCTTGCCCATAAGAGCTCCCGGCTCACTGGGGGCCAGCAACTTAGGGGTAAAGCTTCCGGTACGGCTAGTGCCTTTTCCATTCTCCATAAAAGCAAAGGTAAACGATTGGCGGGCAAACTTGTCCACATATTATGAACAATCAAATGTTGGTCAGGTGTTTAAATTATTCTAAATTTGGCATACCCCTAAAAGGCTTATGAGCGAGAAAATTTCCAAGAAATATCACTTTATCGCCATCGGTGGCAGCGTAATGCACCACCTGGCGATTGCCCTGCACCGCAGTGGCCACCAGGTTACCGGCTCTGACGACGGCTTCTTTGACCCCTCCCGCAGCAACCTGCAGCGCTTTGGCCTGCTGCCCGAGCAAACGGGCTGGTTTCCGGAAAAAGTAAGCCCCGAGCTGGATGCTGTGATCCTGGGCATGCACGCCCGCAGCGATAATCCCGAACTGGCCAAAGCTCAGCAGCTGGGCCTGCCTGTATACTCCTTCCCTGAGTTTATCTACAACCAAAGCCGGGACAAGCAGCGCATCGTCATTGCCGGCAGCCATGGCAAGACCACCATCACCTCCATGATCATGCATGTGCTGCGGGAAAACAACCGCCGGTTCGACTATATGGTGGGCGCCGAGGTAGAAGGTTTCGACGGCATGGTAAAGCTCTCCGATGCCCCCATCATCATCCTGGAAGGCGATGAGTACCTGACCAGCCCGCTGGACCGTACACCCAAATTCCTGCACTACCATCACCACATTGCCCTGATCAGCGGCATAGCCTGGGACCACGCCAATGTGTTCCCTACAGAAGAGGTGTATGTAAAGCAGTTTGAGCTGCTGGCCGATGCCTCGCCCAAGGGCGGCTCACTGGTCTATTGTGAAGAAGACCCCCTGGCCTCCATCATTGGCATTAAAAAGCAGGAAGATGTAAACCAGCTTCCTTATACCACCCATCCGCATGAGGTACGCAATGGCGAAGCCATTCTGAAAACGCCAGCCGGCCCCGTACCCGTACAGGTGTTTGGCTCCCACAATATGCAAAACATCAGCGGCGCCTATCAGGTGTGCCGCCGCATTGGCATTACCGATGAGGAGTTCTACAGCGCCATTGGCAGCTTTAAGGGAGCAGCCAAGCGGCTGCAAATACTCAGCCAGACCCCGGCTACTACCGTATTCCGCGATTTTGCCCATGCCCCTTCCAAGGTAGAGGCCTCGGTGCGGGCCGTGCTGGAGCGCAACCCCAGCCGTAAGCTCATTGCCTGCCTGGAGCTGCACACCTTTAGCAGCCTCAGCCGCAGCTTTTTACCTAAATACCAGCACAGCTTTGGCAATGCCGATCTGGCCGCTGTCTATTACAACCCGCAGGTGGTAGACCAGAAGCGCCTGGAGAGCTTCAGCGAGCAGGAAGTGCAGGAAGCCTTTGGCCATCCGCGCATGCAGGTATTTACCGAGCCGCGCCTGCTGGAAGCCTGGGTGCGCCAGCAGGACACCACCAACACCAATATTCTATTCATGAGCTCTGCCAACTTTGGCGGAATTGACCTGCAGCATCTGGCCCAGGACCTGGCAAAGTAATGCCGGTCCGGCGCTTGCCGCTTCCCCCCTTATATGAAATTACACCTGAGAAACCCCTTAGCCATCTTTGATGTGGAAGCGACCGGCGCCAATGTGTGCCGCGATCGCATCGTGGAGTTGTTTATTCTGAAGATCCATCCCGATGGCCGAAAGGAGGAGCATAACTACCGGATCAATCCCGGCATGCCCATCCCCCCGGAGGTAAGCATGGTGCACGGTATTTATGACCAGGACCTCAAAGACTGCCCCACTTTTAACGATCTGGCCCCTACCATCAAGCGGGTGCTGCAGGACTGTGACCTGGCGGGCTTCAACCACATCAAATTTGACATTCCCATGCTGGTAGAAGAATTTCTGCGGGCCGGCCTGGAGTTTGATGTGCGCTCCCGCAAGCTGGTAGATGCACAGATCATCTTTCACCTGATGGAAAAACGCACCCTCTCGGCGGCCTATAAATTCTATTGCGGGCAGGAGCTGGAGAATGCCCATAGCGCCCAGGCCGACACCATGGCTACTTATGAGGTACTGAAAGCCCAGCTGGAAAAATACGACGGGCAGGAAGTGGAAGACAGCAATGGCAACAAAATAGGCGTAGTCAAAACCAGCGTAGACAGCCTGCACAAATTATTCAACAGCAAAATGGTAGACCTGGCCGGCCGCTTTGTGTACAACCAGGAGGGGGTGGAAGTGATGAACTTTGGCAAGCACCGCTTCCGGCCTGTGCTGGATGTGCTGAAGGAAGAGCCCGGCTTTTATGACTGGATGATGCGCGGAGAATTTCCGCAGGATACCAAACGCAAATTAACAGAGATAAAACTTAGCGCCCTGCGACGCTAGCAAAGCGCAAACGTTTAGGCTGTTTTTTTGTTTTGTGTATAGCTGGCTGCGCCGGGCCGGCAGTGGGTGCAAAACCTTCTTTTTTAGAGCAAAACCACTTTTTTAGCAATGCCTAAGACCATTATTGTATCGAACCGACTGCCTGTTAAGATTCAGAAAGGTGACCAGGGGCTGGAGTACCAGACCAGTGAGGGGGGCCTGGCTACGGGCTTGGGCTCTATTTATAAGGAGGGAAACAACGTCTGGATCGGCTGGCCGGGCCTGTATGTAGACAGCAAGGAAACCGAGCAGGAGATTACCACCCGCCTGCAGGAAAGCAACATGAGCCCGGTTTTTCTTTCGGCCGAAGAGATCCGGGACTATTATGAGGGCTTCAGCAACGAAACCCTCTGGCCTACCTTCCACTACTTCAGCAACTATGCCATCTATGAAAATGAGCTCTGGGAGGCCTACTTTCGGGTAAACCTCAAGTTTTGTGAAGAAGTGGTGCGCCTGGCCGAACCCGGCGATACCCTCTGGATACATGATTACCAGCTGCTGCTGCTCCCCCAGCTGATCCGGGAGCGCCTGCCCGAGAGCAGCATTGGCTTTTTTCTCCACATCCCCTTCCCTTCTTACGAGGTGTTCCGGATGCTGCCCTGGCGGCGACAACTGCTCAAGGGCCTGCTGGGCGCCGATCTCATCGGCTTCCACACCTACGACGATATGCGCCACTTCCTGAGCAGTGTGAACCGCATTGTAATGCTTACCCATACCAACGGGCAGGTAGATGTAAACAACCGCCGCGTGCTGGTGGATGCCTTTCCCATGGGCATCGATTATCAGAACTATGCCGCAACTGCTGCCGCGCCCGACACCATTAAAAAGGAAGTACGCTTCCGCACTGCCCTGGGCGAGGTAAAGGTAGCCCTAAGCATCGATCGCCTGGATTATTCCAAGGGTATTCCCAACCGGCTACAGGCCTTTGAGATGTTCCTGGAGCGCTACCCCGAGTGGCGCGGCAAGGTATCGCTGGTAATGGTACTGGTGCCCAGCCGGGACCGTGTGGGTCGCTACAAAGACCTGAAGGAGGATATTGACGAGCGCGTAGGCCGCATCAACGGGCAGTACGGCCGCCTCAACTGGACCCCCGTTCATTATTTTTACCGCTCCTTCCCGCTCAACTCGCTTTCGGCCTTTTACCGCATTGCCGATGTGGCCCTGGTAACCCCCATGCGCGATGGCATGAACCTGGTAGCCAAAGAATATGTGGCCAGCAAGCTGGACCAGCGTGGTGTGCTGGTGCTGAGCGAAATGGCCGGCGCCAGCCGGGAGCTGCTGGACAGCCTGCAGATCAACCCCAATGATATTAACGGCATGGTAGATGCCATTCATGCCTCGCTGGTGATGTCGGAGTCGGAGCAGGAGCGCCGCATGAGCAATATGCAGGCCACCATCCGCAAGTATGATATTCACAACTGGGTACGGGTGTTTATGGACCGCCTTTCCTTTATCAAGGAGAAGCAGGATAAAATGTCTACCCAGCAACTGGACGAGGCTGCCGTATCCCAGATTCTGGAAAGCTTCACTGCTGCCAGCCGCCGTTTTGTCTTTGCCGACTATGATGGCACCCT
This sequence comes from Cesiribacter andamanensis AMV16, assembly GCF_000348925.1. Lineage (GTDB taxonomy): Bacteria > Bacteroidota > Bacteroidia > Cytophagales > Cyclobacteriaceae > Cesiribacter > Cesiribacter andamanensis. The sequence goes on from NZ_AODQ01000166.1 coordinate 5,835, forward strand.
GATGCCCTTTGAGGACAACCCCCTGATGGCCAGGCCCGATGATGACCTGGATCAGCTGCTGCAGCAACTCAGCGGAAACAAGCAGAATGAGCTGGTGATCGTCAGTAGCCGTACCGCCGATACCCTTTACAAATGGCTGGGCAGCATGCCCATTTACCTGGTGGCCGAGCATGGCATTTACATCCGCAAGCAGGACAGCACCTTTGAAAAGATCGAGCGGGTAGACAACAGCTGGAAAGATGAGATCCGCCCCATTCTGGAAGATTATGTAGGCCGTACGCCAGGCGCTTTTCTGGAAGAAAAAGACTACTCGCTGGTATGGCATTACCGCCGGGTGCAGTCCGGCCTGGGCGAGCTGCGCATGCGCGAGCTCACCAGCCACCTGAAGTACCTGGCCTCTACCTTAAACCTGCAGGTGATTGATGGCGAGAACATTGTGGAAGTAAAAAGCCTGGAGGTAAACAAGGGCAAAGCCGCCCGTCACCTGCTGGAAGAGTTGCCAGAGGCCGATTTTATCCTCTGCTTCGGCAATGACTGGACCGATGAGGACACCTTCCGCAACATGCCCGAGCATGCCGTAACCATACGGGTGGGTCCTGGCCCCTCCATCGCCAAATACCGGGTCAGCAACTGGCAGGAGGTGCGCCGGCTGCTAAAAAAACTAAATCAGAGCACCAAAATAGTGAACGAAGCCGGAGTTTGATCTCCGGCTTTTTTTATTCCTTCCCGTCCCCCTCCGTCGCAGGAACTACAAGGTAGCCTTTCAGGCATTTTTTTTGGGTATACGCATCTGCTCATCGCTAAATTTTGCACTACTTTGCTGCCCAAGCATCCCCATGTACATGACAGAGTTGCTGAAAAAGGCCTATGATGCCGAAGAGTTTCGCACCGCCGGCCATGCCCTGATCGATCAGCTGGCCAATTATCTGAACCAGGCCTATCAGGGAAAAGGCCCTAAAGTATTGGAGTGGAAAAGCCCCGAGGAGCAGCTGGCCTTCTGGCAGAACTATGCCCCGGCGGGTAATGCTCCTACCCCCTCCACCAAGCTGTTTGCCGATTTGCTTCAGCACTCCATCCACCTGCACCACAAGCAGTACATGGGCCACCAGGTGGCCCCGCCCCTTCCCCACTCGGCGCTGGCCAGCCTGCTCAGTGCACTTATGAACAATGGCATGGCCGTGTATGAAATGGGGCCTGCCGCCTCGGCCCTTGAGAAAGTGGTGGCCCAAACCTTTACGCGCGCCCTGGGCTGGGGCGAGGCAGCCGATGGTTTCCTCACCTCAGGGGGTACCCTGGCCAACCTCACCGGCCTGCTCTCTGCCCGCAGGGCCAAAGCGGGCGGCGATGTCTGGAACCGGGGAAACAGTGAAAAGCTGGCGCTAATGGTTTCTGCCGAGGCGCATTATTGTGTGGATAGGGCCGTACGCATTATGGGGTGGGGAGAAGAAGGGGTAATCAAAGTACCGGTAAATGAGCGCCTGCAAATGCGTACCGACTTGCTGGAGGCCTATTACCAGCAGGCCCGGCAGGCGGGCATCCGGGTAATAGCCGTGGTGGGCAGCGCCTGCTCCACTTCCAGCGGCTCCTATGACGATCTGGAAGCCATAAGCCGCTTTTGCCGACGCCATGACCTCTGGATGCATGTAGATGGTGCCCATGGGGGCGGTGCCATTTTCTCCCCCACCTACCGGCACCTGCTAACGGGAGTAGACGGGGCCGATTCCGTAGTGATCGACATCCATAAAATGTTGATGGCGCCCTCCATCACCACCCTGCTCCTCTACAAAGAAGGGCTGCAGGCCTATCATACCTTTTCGCAAAAGGCGCAGTACCTCTGGGAGCAATCGGGTGATGAGGAATGGTACAACCTGGCCAAGCGCACCTTTGAGTGTACCAAGCACATGATGAGTGCCCGGGTCTTTACCATCCTGCACCTGTATGGCACTCAGGTCTTCGATGACTACGTTACCACCCTCTATACACTCGGGCGTACTTTTGCCAGCATGCTTCAGCAGCAGCCCGATTTTGAGCTGGCGCTGGAACCTCAGGCCAACATTGTCTGCTTTCGCTACCGGCCACAGGGGGTCCCCCAGCAGCAGCTGGATGCCCTCAACAGCCGCATCCGCCGAAAGCTGCTGGAAGGGGGTGATTTTTACATCGTCCAAACTACCCTTCATGAGCAGGTCTACCTGCGCACTACCCTCATGAACCCCTTTACTACGGAAGTGGAGCTGAACGGGCTACTGAAGGAAATTAGAACGCTGGCGCATGGCCTGTAAGTGATTCGGGAAGAGTAAAGAAGAACAAAGATTGACTGGAGGCTTTCTCTCAGGCATCAGAGGGCTTTTTTCGTTGTAAGAAAATTTTGGCAGTCGGCGCCGGTTATGCCCATCTTGTTTCGGCTGCGCACAATGTAGATGGTCAGCTCGTTTTCTGATACCACATGCTGGCGCACCTTGTACCTGGTA
>NZ_AODQ01000167.1 GCF_000348925.1 Cesiribacter andamanensis AMV16
CCCCCTGCTGCGGCAAAAAGTGGAAGAGAATGCCTTGCAGTGGAATAACCTGCTCACCGCAGCAGATAGCCGGGCCCTCAAGCGGCTGGTCTCCTATCAGAATTCAGCGGGTGAGCTTTTCCGCACCCCCTTGGGCGACATCATTACGCACATGGTGAACCACGGCACCCACCACCGGGGCCAGATGGCCAGCCTGATGCAGCAGGAAAAAATTACAGCCCCCAGTGAGCGATTATATTGCATTTGTGCGGGAGGCCCGGACTAGGGCTGTATAACTCCTGCAGCAGGCCAGTGACACAGCTGCCGGCCATAGGGCCTCATGCCTCCCTGCACCCTTCTGTGGCGCCACTCGTCCGGCCAGATCTCCGATGGTCAAAGACCCCTCCCTCTTCTTGAGAATTTTGCCTATTTTATTTGCCATGAAAAAGCTTTGGGCATTTGGGATTAGCGGCACCCGCTGGTTTTTAGGCATGACCTTTTTTACGGCCGGCATGAGCAAGCTGATGCCCTTTATAGGCTGGATAGGACCCACCTGGCTTATTGAGCGGCTGGAAGAATACCAGCTGGGCATGTATGCCCGCTTTATTGCCATCTCACAGGTACTAATAGGCCTGCTGCTGCTTACCCGCCGCTTTGCCACACTGGGGGCTGTTATGCTGGTGCCCATGCTGCTCAACATTTTCATGATTACCGTTTCGCAAAACTGGGCAGGCACCCCCTACATCATAGCCGTGCTGCTGCTCATGAACGCTGCGCTGCTGGCAGATGAGTACCCCCGCCTGCGTCTGCTGCTGGGCGATGATCCGCGGCAGCTGCCCACAGGTATTCCGCTGCGCCGCCAGCCCGGCCTGGATGGGGCATGGGGGGCCAGCTTTGCAGTGTTTATGCTGGGGGTGGTACTGGTGCCCTACATCAGCTGGTACCAGTGGCTGCTGGGGGCAGGGGGCCTGGGCTTTGTGGGGCTCAGCCTCTATTCCCTGCGGATGCGGTGGCGGCAGCGCAGCCAGCTTGCCCCAGGGAAAGCCACTGACCTGAGTCCAAGCGCTTAACCGCTCCTTCTGCTCATTTGCGAAAGCGGCCGGTTTTGCGTAGGTTTCTCCCCATATCCCTTTTCTCCATGACCACCCCCCTTCGCCTGCTGGTGCTGTTGCTGGTTTTTGCAGCCTGCACCCCCTCCGATTCAAACGATGCCCGCACCTCTGCTGCCCCCGACCGCAGCGCCGTAGACCAGGTGCTGAACGATTGGCACCAAGCTGCCGCAGAGGCCGATTTTGAGCGCTACTTTGGGCATTTCAATAGCGATAGCTCCATCTTTATGGGTACTGATGCCAGCGAACGCTGGACGGTAGCCGAGTTTAAGCCCTGGGCAAAGCCTTATTTTGACAGGGGCAGGGCCTGGACCTTTACCCCCCACAACCGCTGGGTGTACTTTTCTGCAGAGGGCACAATGGCCTGGTTTGATGAGGAACTGGACACCCCCAACCTGGGTCCCTCCCGGGGCAGCGGGGTGCTGATCCGCACCGCCGGGGGATGGAAACTGGAGCACTACAACCTGACCATTCCCATTCCCAATGCGCTGGTAGACCGTGTGGTGGTACAGATTGACTCTACTCTGAAAGCAAAGCCTCAACGATAAAAGCAAAGAAACCAGCGCCAAAACGCTGGTTTCTTTATGTCTGGGCTGGCTGATGGCGCTTAGCCCATCAGTTCGGTTTCCAGCTTTATCTCACAGTTAAGCAGGCGGGATATGGGACAGTTGGCCTTGGCATCATGGGCAATGCGCTGAAAGTCTTCATTATCGATGCCGGGCACCGTGGCATACAGCCGCAGCGTGCTGGTTTTGATGTAGGCTCCGGTGGCATCCTTGTCCATGGCTATCTCGCAGTCGGTCTGCAGCTGCTCAATGGTATAGCCTGCGGCTTCCAGCTTGCCGCTGAGGGCCATGGTAAAACAGCCGGCATGGGCTGCGGCTATAAGCTCTTCGGGATTGGTACCGCTTGCGCCACTCTCATCTTCAAAACGCATGCGGAAATTATAGGGCTGGTCGGTAAAAACCCCACTTTGGGTGTTGAGGTGGCCTCTTCCCTGCTTGAGGCCTCCCTGCCATTTGGCAGTGGCGGTACGTTTCATAAGCGTGCTGATAATTTTTTAGATAAAGATTGAAAGGGGGCAAAATGTTATGCTCATTTTGGCCGCTGGCTGCCCTTCTATACCCCTTGGCAGGGGCTGTAGGCAAGGCACAGCGACAAAAAAGGCTACCCCTTTACAAGGTAGCCTGCGGCAGCTGTATAGTAGCCTGCAAGAGGATATTTATTTTGCCTGGGCAATGCTGGCAGCCGGGCGTGTAATGCGCAGCTCCCGATCAAAGCGCTGGCGCCACTCGGCCTGCTTTTCCCGGTTAAGGCCATGCACACATTCGGTATCGTAGCGCTGCTGATCTTCCTGCTGCACCTGGTTGTAGCGATAGAGGAGCTTTTTGGCCACCTCTTTGTCTTTTACTTTCAGGCGCATGGAATTGAGCTTGTGCTCCAGGCGCCGGGCATAGGCTTCGGCAATATCAAAATGGAGCTGCTCATGAGCCAGTACGTACTCGTCCATGCGGTGGGGGTGGGCCCAGGAACGCTTGCTGTCAAAGACTGCTTTCACCCTATAGGTAACATGGCCGGAAAAGGCCACATCGGCTATGCTCATCTCCAAACCGGCATAGGTGGCGGCCGCATAGGCTTCATCGCCGCTTTGGGGGGCGCCGGTAAAGTCCGACCAGCGCAGGGGAAGTTGGGCAGACCATACCAGCATGCCCTGTGCCTGTGCGCTGCCGGCGCCTGCCATCAGGATAAGCATCAAAAGGACCGCTATGCTTGTTTTAAGGTGCTGCATATAGAAAATACGTAAAAGGAGGCCTAAAATTGCACTACGTTGGTAACGTATTCTTAAAACAGAATGGTTCTGGCAGCATGAGCCGTTTTGATAAAAAGCGGTAAAATTCAATTTTTTTAGTATCTTGAAAGCCTTGACCGTAGCAGACCCCCTACTTTCATTATGATCGCTATGCAGGCCGGCAGCGTCTATAAAGATACTGCCATAGACTATCTGGTTGCCTTAAAGACCGAGGTACTGAACTTTCTGAACGGAGAACCCCGCCTATCGTACCCGGAATTTTACAAGATGTATGGAGAGGCAAAGGCCTATTTTACCACCCGGGAAACCGATGAGCTGGGCATAATGCCCATCATTGCCCGCATGCCGGCCCTAAGCAAGCCAAGCGCGTATTACATAAATGTGCGCAAACTGGCAGAGGGCTGCTCCCGCGGAGCCTTCCGGTCGTATCTGTACACTTCGCTCCTGTTCATCTCCGCCCCCCTGAGTCTTCCCTATCTGCTGCTGCAGACGTATCAGGACAGAAAAATCAGGCTGCAGCTGTACAAGCTGTACAACAGCCTGGAAAAGCTCCTCTGGAAACTGGTAACCCAGTAAGCCCATACCTATAACGCCCCATAAAAAAAGCGAGCCCCCTTCAGCAGGAGGCTCGCTTGTTCGTTTATAGTGTACCGGCCGGCATTAGTTACCGCCACCGCCAAACACATCCTTCAGGATGCCTTTGCCGCGCTTGTTGATGCTGTCCTGTATGGCCTTTTCCGTTTTTCGGCTTCTTCTTTGGCCTTGGCCTCGGCTTCAGCCTTGCGCTTATCCAGTTCGGCCTGGGCCTGGGCTTCGGCTTCCTTGCGCTTGGCATCCAGCTCTTCCTTGGCATTGTCAATCTGGGCATCTACCTGCTGCTTCACCACATCTTTGGCGGCATCGGTTACGCTGGGCTGGCCTGCAGAGCCGCCGGCTACCCCCAGAATTTGCACCTGCGGGCTGGTGGCCGTACCGCCAATGCCCAGGTTAAGGGGTATTTTATCTCCCACCACCGAGCCTACACCATATTGCGCCAGCAGATTGTTGGCAGCCTGTCCTACAGCCCCGGAGGGCACCTCCAGCTTCATCTGGTAGTTCAGGCTCTTATCAAAGCCCTGGCGGCCGCTAAGGGTAATGGGGATATTGCCTACGTTAAAGTCAAAGGGCTCTACATTTACACCACCCCCGGCTACCTTTACCTTCATGAGCACATCCTTGAGCTTGAGCACTTCGGCGCCCAGATTATCGGTAAGCTTGGTGGCCAGCGCTACTTTTTGCAGCACAGCCGAGTTCTCAAGGGTTGCCTGCATTACCTTCACAAAACCACTTCCGCTCAGGCTGGCCATATCGGGCATCATGCTCTGGGTAAGGGTACCACTGAGGTTAAAGTCGGTAGTAAACAGGCCATCCATGCGCTCGGCAATGGGGGCTAGTTGCTGAATGGTCACAAAGTTCTGAAAGGCTTTCTGTATGCTCAGCTGATCGATGCGAATGGCAAAGTCGAACTTGGGCTTGCTGATTTCCCGCGGGTCATACAGACCGCTCAGGCCAAACTTGCCGCCCAGGGTCTGAAAGCTGAGGCCATCCATGCGCAACTGGCCGTTTTGGGCCACCAGCTGCCCCACCATGTTGGAGAGGGTAAGGTTATCATACAGCACCTCGCCAATGGTGGCCTGAAACTTCATGTCAATATTCTGCGGAATCTCTATGGGCTCCAGACCAGAGTCGGCTGCGGTGGTATCTACGGTGCCATCGTCGGTCATCCACTGGTTCAGGTTGGCGCGCTTGCTTACCAGTTTCAGGTCGCCGTAGAGGGTCTGGTTTTCCTTAAGGGCATAGCCCAGGTAGTTACGCACGGTACCCGTCAACTGCAGGTCGGTATCGCCAATTTGACCCGCAAAGCTTTCCAGCACCATGGCCTGGGGGTTAAAGCGCATGTTGGCAGCACTGAGCAGAAAATCATAGGGCAGGTCTTTGCTGCTGTACTTAAAGTCCTGCACGGCCATGGTACCGCTGGTGGGCAGCTCATCATAGCGGCCGGCATCCAGGGCGCTCATGCGTCCCCTGGTCTGGATATCGGCTATAATGCGGCCGGCCAGCTCCATGTCTTCAAATTCAATGATCTTGCCAATGGTGGTAAGGTCCAGGGTGCCCTGCAGGGCGGCATCCCAGCGGTAGTCGTTGAGGTCCTGCAGCTGCAGGCGGCCCTGCAGGCGGTCTTTGTCTACCAGCATGGAGAAGGTAGGAATATTGACCACGGTGGCCTCCAGGCTGCCGTTTTCATTTAGCACCGTACCGTTGAAGTTAAACTCCTGCACCGGTATGGGGTAGCTGGCGGTTTTAAAGTAGCCATCTTTCAGGGCCATGGTGGCATTGGTACGCGGAAAGCGGTTTTGCAGGCTGTCGTATACCCCATCGGCTTTCAGGTTGAGGCTAAAGAGGCCGCGCATCACCATGGTATCCAGCTTCAGGATCTTATCCAGCTCGGCCAGGTTCAGCCGGGCATCTATATCGGCTTTTACCTGCATGGGCTGCAGGCCGCGGGTTTCGAGGGTTCCTTTTACCGGGTTGTTGCCCATGTTCATGCTAAACTGGTTTACCAGCAGGTGCAGGTCTTTCATGTCGCCTGCCTTATCCTCTACCACCATATCCACATTCACCCCTTTTACCTCTTCGGGCAGATCGGGGTAGCGGAAGCGGCCGTCATTTACCTGCAGGGCCACGCGGTAGCCCGGCATGCTGGTTTCGCTGTATACCCCCTTCAGGTAGCCCTGAAAGGCCACCTCGCCGCTGGCTTCCAGGTTCTCAAAATGTTCGTTATACATGCCTGGCACCAGCGACAGCAGGCTCTTGAAGGTATTTTTGGGCGCTTCAAATTGCATATCGAATTCGATGGGGTCGTTTGGCATGGCCAGCCAGCCATCGAAGCGAACGGCAAAATCGTTTAGCTCCAGCAGGTTGTCCTTAAAGGTAAAGCGCATCTCGGGCAGGTTCATGCTGATGGTGGCATCGGCCTCCAGGTGCTTGTTGGTCACATAGGGAATGCCATCGTACACCATGCTGGCGCGCCGGGCTTCGGTATGGGTTTCCATATCAAAGATATCCTGGGTAAAATCGCCGCTGCCGCTATGGGTAACTCCTTCCAGCAGCATGCGCAGGGGCAGGCTGCGGTCTTCGTACACAATGCGTCCCTGGTTGATCTGCCAGTACTGAATGCCCACATTGAACTCGGCTGCGGGAGTTTCCTGCCCGGGCAGGGTTTCTTCTTCAATGGCAATGTCGTAGTTGGCGGTGCCATCTTCCAGCACCAGTATCTGAATAAACGGCTTTTCTACCTCTATGGCCCGTATCTGCATCTGATCCCCAAAGAGTACGCTCTTTAGGTTCAGCACTATTTTGAATTCATCGGCAGCAATAAGGGTATCGCCGGCAAAGCGGTCTTTGCCCACAATGCTAAAGTCTTCCAGGCCTGCGGTTACATGCGGAAAATTACGCAGAACGCTCAGGCTGATCTTATCCGGATTGTAGTGTACGTCAGCATTAATGCTTTTTGCCAGCTGCTCATCTACCTTCTCAAAAATCTTGTCTTTGAACAGCAGGGGTACCAGGATCAGGAGCAGAAGAAGCGCTCCAACTACACCCGCTACTATAAATAATACTTTTTTCATGTCGTTTGTCGCTCTAAATTTTCCGTCTACAGGTATATACAGTAAGAACCATGCCAAGCTAGTAGAAATTGCATTATTCCGAAAATGTTTTATTGATCCATTCCTTACCTGAGCCCCTCATAGGTAAAGATTCAGGGCTGGCTGCCTGGGGCCTGCCGGGAGCCAGCCGCAAAAGTCTTCCCATTTAATGGTAGTTTGCCGGTACGATGCGTACATTTACTCCACTGAGTGGAAGAAATATTTTTAGTTAATGATCTGTTTTACAGCTATTTATCCTGAAAATCAAAAACTTCCGGCTTTTTGCTTTATTGGAATAGTTTTCTTTTTACCTTTATAAATACTATCTCCTGTACGTTTGTTAGTCCCAGAAACATGAAAAAAATTGCTCTGATTACCCTGCTTGTTGGATTATGCTTAGCGATGCTGCCGGCCCAGGCGCAGCGTTATATGAAGAAAGACATTATTTTAAATGCAGGTACTTCTTTTTTCCTGATCAACCTGGATCCTTCCAACGGATATGCGGAACATTCCAGCATTCCGCCGCTGACACTAAATGTTGAATTTGGCCTTAGCAATGAATTTGCGCTTGGTCCTTACATCGGATATTTTGGCCGATCGTACAAAAATCCCGGATTCACAGATCGTTTTGGGGTATATTCCTTTGGCGCACGGGGCACCTACCATGCCGTAAACCTGCTGAACGATCTTTTTTATACAGGCTTGGATGAGGAGCGCATTGATATCTATGCCACCTTTATTCTTGGCTATGAACTCTACCGCTGGAGCTTTGAAGATCCCAACAGAGACGATGGGATCAAGGCTTCCGATGGTGGTCTTGTGTTTGGTCCGCTGCTGGGCATCCGTTTTTACCCCGGTAAAAACAAAAGATTGGCATTTTTGCCGAGGGGGGGCGCGGTGCCTTTGGTTATGCTACTGCCGGCCTTACGGCTCGCCTTAAGTCGAGGTACCGCCGGTAAGCCCTGTATCTGCTGCTGATAGGGCATGTACCCATGCCAGGCTTGTGCAACATTTTTTTAAAGAGGAGACGCAGCTATTGATATACTCAAATGCCTGGGTTTTCCGCTTATTCTTACCGCTTATATAAAAGTTCCAGCACACAATAGTATTGGACTAAGGCTTTTCTTGCTTTGTCTGGTGCTATTACTACTTTTGCGGACTAGTATTTTTTCCCTATAACCATTGTTCAACACCATGAAAAAACTTACAACCCTTACGCTTTTTTGCGCCATTCTGATGATGGCCTATGGAGCCAACGCCCAGTACAACCGGGGTGACCTTACGTTTAATGCCGGTTTCTCTTTTGGCCTGATTGGCTATGGCTGGGGCTATGGCTCCCATAGCGGTGGCTTTGTACCCCTTACGGCTAATCTGGAGTACAGCCTGGATGATCGCTTTGCCATTGGCCCCTATGTGGGCTACTTCAGCCGGTCTTATAAGAGCGCCAGCTATACCGATCGCTTCTCGGTGGTTTCTTTTGGTGCAAGAGGTACCTTCCATGCCACCCCACAGATCAATGAGTGGTTCGATTCCAGCATCGATGAGTCCAAGATCGATATCTACGGCACCCTGCTGCTGGGCTATGAGATCTATTCCTGGAATTATGACGATGCCTGGGGCAATGATTACATCTACAATCATAGCTCTGGTCGCTTTATTCTGGGTCCGGTACTGGGCATCCGCTACAACTTCAAC
>NZ_AODQ01000168.1 GCF_000348925.1 Cesiribacter andamanensis AMV16
GGCCTTTCGCCTTCCTCCTCCTTTGAAGGCGGCTCTTCCGGAAGGCTTTCGCTTCCGGCAGTTTGCCCGGCGAGCAGCGCTTCGGGCGGGGACAGCGATTCACGAGTATCCGCAGGGGTGATTTCCGGTGAAGCTGGTACTGCATCGGGGCTGTAGGGAGCGGCGGGTTTCAGTTCGGCCACCGGCTCCTGCTGGAGATCGGGATACTGAGGGCTGTCGTAGTGAATGGCGGGAATGGCCGGATGGTTACGACCGGCCATTCGGGCCTGGAGACGGCCTGTCTGCAGGCACCTTAACAGCCGCCTGCCCAGGGAGAGCAACAGCAGGATAAACAGGGCAAGGAAGCCGCTTGCCAGTGCAAACAAGGGAAGTTGCAGCTGCAGCACCGGTGCCTGTGAACCAGCAAGCATACCGGCACTTAGAGGGATAAGCTCCAGCTCATGCACGACCATTACACAGCACTCCATGTATATAATTTTTCAAATGATGATCTATGAATTAAATGTGCATATTTATCTGCAATAACACAAATCAACCACATACACAAACAAGCTCAAAAAGCCATTTTGCAGGTTTTTATAATTTTTCAGGCGTGTTTAAACCAGTACAATGTAAATCCAAGGACACGAACATAAAATTGTACTTAATTAATTTTGATGCGAAATGGTCTAATTTGGTGAAGTGAAAAAAATTTTCATGAAATCCTGATTTTTTTTGAGAAGGCCTGCGGGTGTGTAGAAAACAGGGGGAAAAGAGGTAGTGCCATGAGCTGTCCGGCTCCAGGAAAGTATATAAGCAGCAAGTGCCTTTGTCGACTCCTGGCTTAGTCTTCCGAAGCATCCAGGCTAAATTGCCGCCCAGCTGTAGCGGTGCCTGCTCCAGGCAGTCGACACGCTGCGCCCCCTCATTTTCTAATGAATTGCCTGCTATCAGCCGGGATACACGACCGACGCAAGGCAAGGATGCACTGCCTGACCAGCGACCATGCAGCAGGATGCCCGGTCCAGCGCCCCAGCACCATGATTGGGAATGTGTTGCCATGGTGGTAATTCCGGCACCCTAAGCCTGGGTGAAGCAGCGGGCTGAACGACCAGCGCACATCGAGCGCCCGGATAGCAGGCCTTGCAGAAAGCCAGGGTGAGCATGCTGGCAGGAGGAGCTAGCCCCTGCCCTGCCTCATGCACCAATTCGATAGCTGTAGACACCCTGAAGTAGACACTTTACCGTGCCAGAAGCACCTTCAACAGCCCCTTGTCGACACCCCTTCTCCAAAAACGGCCTCTACGCTAGCAGGAAGGCTGTCTACACCCCCTTTTGTCAGTCTTTCTTGCTAGGGATTTTTAGGGGCTGTCGACGCGCGTTTCCCAGCTCGATTTTACCGGAAAATCGTACTGCTTTTTACACCCTTGTCGGGCGTGTTTACGCCAGCTCTCCGGCTGAGAAATGTGGGTGGTCATTCTATCCGCACGTCCTACCTTGACTGGGCCAGTTATAGCTGGCTTTCTATTATTCGATATACCCTGCTAAGCGCCTGCTTTTCCTGCGCCCTGAAGCTGATCATGATGTAGAGTGATACGAGCGCATAGATGGCTTTCTGCGCTCCTGGCCAACAGGCCAGCCTATCCCTTGGCAACTCCTAAAAGCCTGACACGATCCGGGAGGATGGAAACACCTTCGGGCAGGGCAAGGCAGCAGGGCTGCCGCTATTTGTAGACAGCCTGTCGCCTAGCTATCGCCTCTTCCTGTCTACAGATTTATGCCCCTGAAAGCACCAGGGCAGGCAGTTGTCGACCCATAAGACAGCCCGTATCTACACGCTCAACCAATCTGTCTACATCCTCTCATTAGCGAAATCCTGGCAGACGGCCTGTGAAGCCCAGCCCTCTTGCCCGGCTACTGCAGCTTGGCTGTGGTGCGGGCAGGCAAAGGCAAGGGTAGTACGCTTTGGCGTGCAGCGAGAGCGGAACAGAAAAGCGTGCTACGCTTGCGCAGGGGTGGGCAAAGCGTGTGCCTGAAGGGAAGCATGAACGCAAGGGACAGGCTTTGCCCACAGGGCCCGTGCGGTGGGGGTGTGCCACCGGCCCTACATAACCAGACAAAGCCCCCGGCCTACCCCATCAAGAATTGCCTCTGGTTTATCAGAAGAACCGCAGGCCGGCAGTAACGAAATTTTCTGCTTCCAACTTCCCAGGGGCCTGAATATGCCTACTGATCACTAAGGGGGAGTGCGTTCTCTATTCCACCTGCATATTCATGCCTTTATGCAGATTCCGGTTGCAATTCAGCTCCCGGGCAAGCTCCGGGCAGGAGCGCTTGATTGAAAAGGGAAACCTCTGCACCAGGGAAGGGAGCAGGAACTGCTGATCAGGAATACTCCCTTTTCAGCAGGGATATACGCTCCGGTTCATCCTGCAGGCTATGCTTTAGAACATAAACCTCATTCACCCAAGGATGATGGCTGACAATCAATTTAGCATACCACCTTGCATCGTCTATTGTTCCTATAAAAAATGGCTTGAGTACCAAGCTTGTCTCAACAAAACAGCCAATCGTAGTAACATACTCATTTACAGCAGTCAAATTTTGATTTTCAAAAGTTAGTACATGCAGGGTATAATAGCCATTCATACTGCAAAGCTATAATTCCTTTCAAAAAATAATGACCACACTATGGACATATGATTTGTTGATAAATTTAAGCCTACTTTATCTTCGTGTAATGTAGTATTCATGTTGCCTTATCAAAATCAATGTCACTAAGCCCCCACTTTGCTCACTCTGGTAAACTAGCAAGCCCCTTTAGAGTGAAGAGCAGAAGAATATTAGCCTGAAACGAGTCTACAGTCTTCCCATCTATAAAAAAGGGGGGACTCCCCTTAGCCAGGCGCCCTTAGCCAGGCGCCCCTTTCTCCAGTTTCAGTGCTTCGGCCAGTGCTTTTTGCATCAGCGCATGGCCACTTCCCAACAGGTTGGTGCGGAAGTGCTTCTCCCAGCTGCCAAAGGGACGTACGTTCTGAAAGTAGCCGGTGATGCCGTTATAGGCCCACCAGGCCGTGCCCCTAATCTGGTACTGCCCGGCCCCTTCCTGGGTGTAGGCATAGACCTGCTGACGCAGCCCTGCCAGGCGGGTAGAGATCTCCTCTGTTTCCCCTTTGGCCGGGAAGAGCGTATCGATGTAGTGGCGCAGCACCCCATCGGTGATCTTTATGTTGGCCAGGTGCTGGTAGGCCTCTTCTGTTTTGCCATACTCCCGCTGGACAAGTCCCAGCAGGCGGGCTGCCCGGCTGAGTCCGTACTGCACCTTGCTGGTATGGCGGATAGAGACGCCCTGTTTGTTGCCAAGGGCCATGTTCAGCGTGTTGTTGCAGACCACCCGCACCGGAGTGAACAGGATGCGGATGGCTGAGCCCCCGTTGTGGGAGTTGGTAAGTAGCAGGTACTGCTCGATGCCGTCTTCCCTGCCATTGCACTTGATGAGCAGATGCTGGGGAAGCTTGGCCGAGATAAAGATGATCTCCCCCCTGCCCAGGGCACCGGCCGTCTCGTAAATAGCTGCCCCCGAGCCTACGATGGAGTCAAAGAAGCCAAAGGCCTCCTTATTCTGCACCACCTGATAGTTTTTGCCTACGATCCCTAAGGGATTCCCAGTGTCGGTGCGTACGGTGGCGTAGCGGTCGGGTACTTTGGCATAGGGCCAGTTATCGGTGTCGGGTACCGGGTGGGGCATAAAAGGAAGGGTGAAGGCCTGCAGGGAGGTCTTTTGTACCTCGTAGTCCAGGCCGGCAAATTCGATCGCCTCCGCTGAGGTGGGACAATCCTCCAAAAGGAGACCCAGCTGATGCCAGGCTTTTTCGCGTACCGAGAAGAAGGCTGCTTTTCCGCTTTTGGGGTTGTGGGCTAAGTTGTGTGCCATGATCGTAAAGGGTTAAATGGAACATTTATTTATTGTGGCAGCCCCTCCATGTACCCGCCGGGACTTCGGGCAAGCTGGAGCCAAAAAAAAATACTACCCCTAAGGGTGGAGATTTTTTTTGGTCTAGCTTGGGGCCTTGTGGGAAGGGTGTGCGCCCATGTCCCGGCGGGTACATATCTTGCAGCGACGATAGATAAAGGTTCTGTTTCCTCTTCTGGCGGCTTTGGCGGTAAGGGCTCATTTTGCTTAAGGCTCGATGCCTGCTTGCAAAATGAATGGTTGGGTTGGCTAGTGAGGATGGGGGTAGCCGCGGAGCGTTCAGCTTAGATAGGCGGGAAGCCTTTGCTGGGCTGAGGGCTCGGCGGACGCGCGAAGTGGAAGCGGAACGACTGGCCCGAAGTGGAAGCATGGAAAGAAGGGGCAGGCGTTTGGCTGGAGCGATGGGCCTGTAGGGAGAGGATTGGTTATGCTTCCTATAAGGGTAACCTTTATTCTTCCTCGAACAGTCTTGCCATGCCGGAGCTGTGTTTTTATAGAGCTAGGCTGTGTCTGGAACTGCTACATTTGAGCGGACAAAGAGTAAAGCGAAAAACCTAAAACTTAACGTTCAGTAAACAGTGACGGCTATTCTCTATAGCCGGGAACGTTTTCGAACAGCCGCGAAGGCTATTTTTGCCCCCAGGCAGGGAAGGGTTGTCAGGAAGGCCCCGGCGGTATCAATGTAAGCGCATCGGCCGAAAAAGCAGTACACTCCCCACGGGCATGGCACACCCTTTTCAGGACTATGGGGTAGGAGCAGCTTCTGAAAAATGCGACTCCCCTTCCTGCCGTATGATCAGGGCATGTTTCATATCCACCACCACCGCCCCTCCATAGGTATTGTACTCGGCTACCTTAATGTTCTCCGGGAATGAGAATTTTCGCCTGATCAGCTCCGCCGGAAGGGGCTTTTTAAAGCTAAAGCTGCGTAGCCCCCACTTATCTTTGTTAAATCCCTGACTGAGGGGCTGGTTTCCCCGTGCAATCAAAAAGTCGATGATGGGTCGAAGATGGGCATCCACAGATCCGGGATCTGGCGAACTTTCCGGTATCTGAATTAAAGAAGCATCCATAAAATAGGGCATTGTTATAAGCAAAGTAACAATATAAAATTAGAAATTTTATTTCTTTATTTCCAGGTAAAAAGGAGACAAGCCCGCCTGATAAAGCAGGATCGGTTTTTCTTTTTCGGAAGCCTTACGAGTTCATCCATTGTGGGCGCCCGTCGGCTGCCTGCCAGCGGGCAATAGTGGCATCAGCCGAGCACTAGAGCGGAGAGAGCTCCATAGAGGTAGGGCCACCCTCTACCCCCGTGTCTATACTAGTGAAGGGCTTTCCGGCAAGGGCCGGAAACTTCCCCTTCAGCCCCCGGCCCATGACACGAAACGACCGCCTTCTCTACCTTTCCCTCCCGCTGATCGGGCTCTTTGCCTATACGGCCCTGAGCAAGCTGCTGGCGCCGGAAGTCTTCCGGGAAGCGCTGCTGAACCAGCCACTGCCTGAGGGACTTAGCCTCAGCCTGGTGTGGGCCATCCCCCTGGCCGAGCTGCTGGCCGTAGGCCTGCTGCTCTATGCGCCCTGGCGGAAGTGGGGATTTGTGCTGTCCGGGGGGCTGATGCTGCTCTTCACCGGCTATGTTTCCCTGGTGGTGCTGGGCTACCTGGGCGAGCGGCCCTGCTCCTGCGGGGGCATCCTGGAAAGGCTCAGCTGGGAGCAGCACCTGCTGGTCAACCTGCTCTTCTATACCCTCTCCCTTTGGGGAGGGCTCCTTGCCCTTCTACCCTCCTCCTCCACCTCTTCTTAAAAAATTAGCGCGCGCTACGCCTGCCCGGGCAGGCAAAGGGGGAATGCCGAAAACCCTGAACAGAGTAGGCAGATGCAGTCAAACCGTTTCGGCTTTTTGAGTAGTAAAAAAAGCCGCCAATCCCATGAAAAAGATCAAAAATTACCTGGCCGTAATGGCCTTTGCCGCCGCCTCCCTGGGCGCCTTTGCCTTCAGTCCGCAGCAGAGTCCGGATCCCAACAAGATCCTCTATGGCAACCAGAACGGTAACTGGATTGTGCTACAGTCCGGCCAGTCCTTTCGCTGTGTAACCGCACCCATCATCTGCGTAGCCCAGTTTGAAAACGACGACCCCACGCAACCAATGACCTACTCCCGCACCGGTGAGTTAAAACTGTAATCTCCATCCCTTTTGGATGAGACATGAGCCCGAAAGCGCGGTAGCCCTACTACCGTGCTTTTTCTTTGGCGGTTTACTAGTTAAATAGACTATCTAACGTGGCTGTGGGGATGAACATCCGTTTACTATCCGGTTGATCCATAAAGCCAAACTTCTCGTAAAAGGCTCGTGCAGCTGGGCTTATAGGGTCGACAACAACAGCAAAGAAGGCAGAATGCTGTGAAATAAGATGCAAGCGTTTAAGAGCATCCATTAACAGCAATTCGCCCAGGCCCTGCCCCTGAAATTTTACATCTACCGCCAGCCTGCCAAGCAAATGAGCCCCTAACGCTATGGTGGGGGGTACTTTATATTTTTTCACTAAAGCATCAGGAATTTGCTCTCTGCTTAGCCCGGTTACATTCGTAGTGTAGTACCCTTGAATGGTTTTTCCGTTCCCATCTAAGGCTACAAATGTGACAGCCGTTTTTCGTTTGATATCCTGGCTGGCAATCGTTTTAAGATAATTATCAAGCTGGGGTACCCCGCACGTAAAACTGTTTCTATCATAAGCAGCAGATAGGGGCAAGATGCTGGGTTTCATGAATCGGTTATTCCTCCATAATTCTTTTATACCTCTCGGCCGCTTTCCGTAGCCTGTCATTGGGTTTGGGCGGGTTAAGCAAAGCCTCAAAGAAGATTTCCCGGTCTCTTTCCGAGGCCAGGAAGTTATCATGTTTCTTTACAATCTTTTCTGCTTTCTTCTTAACTGTACTAAGAATGAAATCAGTCAGCGTATTAAAACCAGCAAGGGCAGCAGCTTTCTCAAAGAGCTCCTTCTGTTCCTGGGAGACCCTGGTTTCAATTCTCGCTTTAGCATTCGTAATAGCGGAGTTCATTTGAAGTGTTGTAGGTAAGGCATGACAAACATACGGAAATAATCCGTACAATCATACATTCATACGGAAATTTTCCGTACAAGTTACTTGAAGGCGTATCCATTACTAAGGAGCCATTCCTCCCTGTTTTTTGGCAATGTCTGTACAAGCAGCTTTTGGGGCAAGTCCAAACTTTACACCTTACCCTACCACCCAAACAGCCGGCGGATAGGCGTATAGCCCTCGAACTCCACCTTCGGGCTGATAAAGCCCTCCCGAAGGGGCTGCTCCCAGAGCAGCTCGGTGCTGAGGTATTTTTTGTTGCTGTCGGGCAGGACCGTCACCACGGTGGCCTCAGGACCCAGCTCCTGCTGCAAGCG
The DNA here is from genome assembly GCF_000348925.1 of Cesiribacter andamanensis AMV16. GTDB lineage: Bacteria > Bacteroidota > Bacteroidia > Cytophagales > Cyclobacteriaceae > Cesiribacter > Cesiribacter andamanensis. The sequence continues at coordinate 7,373 of NZ_AODQ01000168.1, forward strand.
GATGGCGCCGATGATGTTGGCCCCGGAGGAAAAGCCCACCCCCAGCCCCAGCTGGGCGGACAGCTTCTGGGCCATGCGGATGGCATCGCTGTCATGCGCCTGCACAATTGCATCCAGCTCCTTCAGCTTCAGGATGGGCGGCACAAAATCATCCGAGATCCCCTCGATCCGGTGCCTCCCCTGCTTCCGGCCGGTGGAAAGGGTCGGTGACTGGGCCGGCTCCAGGGGGTGAAGGCGGATGTGCGGATTGTGCCGGCGCAGGAAAGCCCCCACGCCCATGATGGTGCCGCCCGTACCTACGCCCGCCACAAAAGCGTCCGGGGTTCTGCCCAGCAGGCGCAGCTGGTACCAGATCTCCGGCCCAGTGCTCCATTCATGGGCCTGGCAGTTCAGTCCATTTTCAAATTGCTTCGGCTGAAATATGCGCTTCTCCCGCTCGGCCTGTTCACCGGCCAGCTGGATGCTGCGCAGGAAGCCTCCTTCCTCTGCGCTGACCAGCCGTACCTTGGCGCCCATACTCTCTAAGAGTTCGCTACGCTCCCGGCTCAGCCAGTCGGGCATGTAGATGCGCACCGGGTGGCCCAGCGCCCGGCCCAGGGCGGCAAAGGCAATGCCCGTATTGCCGCTGGTGGCCTCTACTATGGTATCTCCCCGGCGGAGAAGGCCCTCCTGGTAGGCCTGGCGAAGAATGTGCAGCGCCATGCGGTCTTTGATGCTGCCGCTCAGGTTGTAGTACTCGCATTTTACCCAAATGCGGCCCGGCTGGCCCTGGTAGCGGTAGCGCAGCTCCAGCATGGGCGTATTGCCGATCATGAAGCGGAGGTTGCTAAAGGCCTCGCTTTCCTTTTTGGGAAGCGTAGCTGAAAGC
>NZ_AODQ01000169.1 GCF_000348925.1 Cesiribacter andamanensis AMV16
TTTGTTTTGTAGCCAGGGACCGGAACTAGTCGCGTTCCATGGCCTGAGGGGTTGAGTACATCACCCGCAGGGCGTTTGCTTTTTTAAGCTCTTCCTGCACGTCGGTAATCAGACCCATCTTTGCTTCTTTATCCACCTTCATGGACATGGTAAGCTTGTTTTGGTCGGCTTCGTTCATGCCTGAACGCTCGGCCTCTACAAACTGCACCACCTCATTAGGGGTGATGAACACATCGTTTACCTGAATCCGGGGCTCAGAACCAAAGCGGTGCGTTTCCCGGGGTTTGCCAATGTACAGGTAGCTTACCAGATTTTTCTTCTCCAGCTTGCGGAGCTGTGTTGCCAGGGGCAGGTTTTGCTCTACTTTAAGCTCGGCTTCCCGCATTACGGTGGTCACCATGAAGAAGAACAGGAGCATGAAGATAATGTCCGGCAGCGCAGAGGTTGGAATTTCCTGCTTGGCGGCTGCTTTCTTTTTAAATTTACTCATACTAGTATTCCTCCTTACTTAGTAGGTTGCGCAATGGAGATCGCCATAGGGATTCCCTCCTTGCCTTTGTTATACAGCTCAAGCTGGCGGGGATCGGTACGGTCCAGGTTCCGATACTCCTGGGCGGTAAGCCCACCGGCGCGCTCGGCATAGATCTCGTAGTAAGCACCCTGCAGCTGGTCCAGCACGGTAATGAAGCGATCGTAGCTGGTACCGCGGTCGTTCTTCAGCGAGATTACGGCCTTTTCAGGGCTTTCTGCCTTATCACCTTCCCGTCTGGGGTTCATTACGTGGTCTTTCACCATTTGCTTCAGGCGGTACACATCCTCCAGGGGCTCGTTCTCCACCAGAAGTCTGTCGGCCGAGTTGATCCGAACGGTGAACACATTGCGTTCTTTTAGCTTGACGTCGGTTATTTCTGTATCAGCCGGGGGCAGCTGAATCAGAAGACCTTTCTCGTTGGGGATGGTAGTGGTTACCAGAAAGAATACCAGCAGCAGAAAGGCGATGTCCGCCATTGAGCTGGAATTCACTTCGGCACTTTCCCGGTTCCTTTTTCTCGCCATACTCTTTAACGGAAAAACTTTGATACTTCTGTTACGGCTATGCTCAGTACTGCTGTAATGATCAGGATGTACATGGTAACAATGGCAGCACCAATCATTTTAGAACCGTTTTCAGTCAGATCAGGATAGCGTGCGGCCATGTCTCCACTTGATAACGCATAGGCAATACCAAATATTACAAGCAGCAACACTATACCCGCGGCTACTTTCAGTAGTCCCTTGGGATTGTCAAGCGATTTGATCAGGGGCAGAATTACAGCTGCCGCCAGCGCAAAGATCACCAGAAAATACCCCAGGTACAGTATAATGTCCAATAAGGTTGAATCCATTTCCATACGTGTAGTAGGATTAGAGGTGAATCAATAGGGTAAATGCAGGCTCGGTCGGATTAGCGACGGGCCAGTTGGTGACGCACCAGCATATCTACCAGAGCGATAGAAGCATCTTCCATCTTGTTCACCAGCGAGTCGATCTTAGACACGCAGTAGTTGTAGAACAGCTGCAGGATTACGGCTACGATCAGACCAGCTACGGTGGTCAAAAGGGCGATCTTGATACCGTTGGCTACTACTACAGGAGAGATATCACCCTGACGCTCGATGTTATCGAAGGCCTCGATCATACCAAGTACCGTACCCATGAACCCAAGCATTGGGGCCAGTGAGATAAAAAGTGAGATCCACACCAGACCTCTTTCCAGACGGCCCATTTCTACAGAACCGTAGGAGATAATAGATTTCTCTACCATATCAATGCCTTCTGAGCTACGCATCAGGCCCTGGGTAAAGATAGAAGCCACAGGGCTGCTGTTGTTGCGGGTTACCTCTTTGGCAGCTTCCACACCACCGGTAGCCAGCGCATCTTCTACACGGGCCAGCAGTTTTTTGGTGTTGGTAGTGGCCATGTTCAGGGTGATGATCCGCTCAATGGCAACGGCCAGTCCCAGGATAAGGCAAAGCAGTACAATGCCCATGAACTCCCAGCCACCTTCAATAAATTTCGTTTTTACGCTTTGATGGAAACCAGCTTCTTCGCCTTCTGCTCCCAGTACATCTGCCTCAGGGGTAGGATCGGTGGTGGTCTGCGTATCCTGTACTACAGGAGCAGCCTGAGCAGCGGTATCCTCGTCAGCAGTAGTTGTAGTCTGCGTGGTAGTTGCCCCTTGTGCAAATACGTCAGCTGATGAACCGAAGCTCAAAACACCACAAAGCATCAGCAGTGTAAATAACTTTTTCATAGTGTGTTGTGTGGAAATTTAGTAGGTATAGGTTGTTGTTTGATTTTCATTCTAAAAAAATCGCAGAGAGGAAGGGATTCGAACCCTCGATACCCTTTGACAGGTATACACACTTTCCAGGCGTGCGCCTTCAACCACTCGGCCACCTCTCTGTATGTAGTTTATACAAGCACTTCTTGCTTTGTATAAGGCACAAATAAATGTAATAAATCGGCTCTACGCAACAATCTTTTTTAAATTTTATGCATTACTGCAAGGACATTTCGCCGCAGCATGGAGAAATAATCCTTTTTTTGGCTGCTTCAATTTGGGGTTCAGCGGCCAAAATTAGCATCATTTTTGCCAGAGCTGCCTCACTAGTAAGGTCATAGCCACTGAGCACCCCCATATCTTCCAAAAGCCGGCTGGTGCCGTAGCGTCCCTGCATCACTTTGCCCCCCAGGCACTGGGAAACGTTCAAAATAATTTTACCGGCAGCCAGCGCCCCCTCAACGGCCCGAATAAACCAGGGAAAGGTAGGCGCATTGCCGCTGCCGTAGGTTTCCAGGATCAGGCCCCGCAGGTCGGGCAGTTCCAGCAGGTGCTCCACATAGCGGGGCTCCATGCCGGGAAATAATTTGAGCAATGCCACCCGATTATCAAAACAGCAGCTGTAGCTCAGGGGCTTAGCATAATCAGGTGTAAGAATTGCCTCCTGCTTGTACTGAATTTCCACACCGGCTTCGGCCAGCAGGGGGTAATTATTGCTCTCAAAAGCATCAAATAAAATGCTCTGCACCTTTTTGGCCCGGTTGCCCCGCAACAGGCGGTAATTGAAATAGATACAGACCTCGGGCACCAGGGCGTCTCCCCGGTGGTTTTTGGCCGATGCAATCTCCAGAGCTGCCAGCAGGTTTTCCCGCGCATCGGTTCGCACCGCCCCTATGGGCAGTTGGGCGCCGGTAAAGATCACTGGTTTTTGCAGATTCTGAAGCATGAAGCTCAGCGCCGAAGCACTGTACGCCATGGTGTCGGTTCCGTGTATAACTACAAAGCCATCATAAAGTTCGTAATTATCCCGAATGGCCGCCCCTATGGCCTGCCAGGTTTCTGGCGTGGCATTGGAGCTATCGATGAGTTCTTCAAACGAAAGTACTGTCAGCTGCAGGTTAAAGCGACTCAGGGAGGGTATTCGGTCCAGGATCTGCTCAAAGTCAAAGGGAATGAGGGTTCCCTCCTTGTCATATACCATGCCCAGCGTACCGCCGGTATAAATGATCAGCAGGGAGGCCTCCGGATCCCGGGGGGCTGCTGTTTTTATGCTCACCTTGGGCTTAAACATGCGCTTGAAAAAGGCTAAGGGTGGCGGCCGTGCTGGCCTGTGCAATGTCGGCTTCGCTCGTTTTACATAGCTCCGCTACCCGCCTGGCCACAATCGGGATGTATTCCGGACTGTTGCGCTTGCCGCGGTGCGGCACGGGAGCAAGATAGGGACTATCGGTCTCCAGCACAAGCTTCTGGAGGGGTATATGAGGGATTACAGCATCCAGTCCGCCATTCTTGAAAGTGGCTACCCCCCCTATTCCCAGGTAAAAGCCCAGCGCCAGGGCTTTTTGGGCTTCCTCCAGCGTGCCGGTAAAGCAGTGGAGCACTCCCTGCAGCTGGCCGTCCTGCAGCTCTTCCAGCAGCTCCAGCGTCTGGGGCATGGCCTCCCGGGTATGGATCACCACGGGCAGCCCTTTTTGCTTCGCCCAGCCTACCTGTATGCGAAAGGCTTCTTTCTGCTGCTCAAACAGGCTCTTGTCCCAGTAGAGGTCCAGGCCAATCTCGCCTATGGCAGCAAAGGAACGCCGGCCCAGCCAGTCTTCCATGGTATAGAGCTGACGTTCAAAATCCTTCTGCACCGAGCAGGGGTGCAGGCCCATCATGGGCACACACTGAGGGTAGCGCAGCTCGGTTTCCAGCATCTGGTCGATGGAGGGCACATCAATGTTGGGCATGTAGAGACGGTAGACACCCAGTTCGGCTGCCCGCTCCAGCACCTGGGCCCGATCCTCATCAAAGGCCTTGCTGTAGATATGGGCGTGGGAGTCAATATAGCTCAGGGCTGATTGCTTTGGTAGCTTCGGTCTTTCCACTTGATCTTCAGGGGTAAAAAATAAAACACAATCAGGGCCAGGCTCAAGACAAAGGAATAGCCCTCATAGAGCAGCCAGAGGCCCGGCCGGTAAGGCTGCTGCAGCCTGCGGCGTACAACCGTATGGGCCAGCAGCTGCTGCGCCAGCAGTTTTGTACCTACCAGGGCAAGGCCCAGCAGAGGCTCCTGCCACAAAACTACCACAATTGCCGGAAAATAGAAGGCCTGCAGAAACAGCAGCCCTAGCATGGGCAGGGGCAGCCGCATGGCGCCACTCATCCAGCGTTTGCGCTGGTGTAGCAGCTGGCTCAGGTGGCCAACAGGCTCGGTACGGGCACTGCTGGGCGCATCCATCAGTTGTACGGCTTCATAGCCCCGCTGGCGAATTTGTAGCAGCAGCTCATAATCTTCGGTAATGGAAAAAGGAATGGCCTCATAACCGCCCGTAGCCTCATAGGCCTCCCGGCTGATGAGCATGTTGTTGCCAATGGCCGTAAGCGTTTGCCCCAGCCCGGGCAGGTGAGCATAGGCCTTGGCCAGGCCCAGGGCCACGGCCCAGTCGGTCTGCTGCCAGCGGGCCCACAGGCCGTTGCCCCCTACCGTGGTGGTGCCGTTTACCAGCCCGATGCCCGGCCGCAGGGCTCGCAGCATGCGCTGCAACCAGCCGGGGTGCGGGCGAATATCGGCATCGGTCATGAAGAAATACTGCACCTCCCGGGGGCAGGCTCTGGCCAGCTGGGCCAGCACATTGGCTTTGCCCCTGGCCAGGCCAAGGGAATGCTGAACATCTACTAGCTGTATCTGCGGATGGCGGGCACTCCAGTCCCGGGCCAGGGCCAGGGTAGCATCGGTAGAGGCATCGTTGCCCACCAGGATCAGCAGCTTATCGGCCGGGTACTCCAGCTGCAAGAGGCTCTGCAGGCAGGCGGGCAGGTGCTCCTGCTCGTTGCGGACGGGCAGGAGCACGGCAACCGGCGGCCAGTCGGCAGGTACTGGCCCGGGCGTATCCCGCTGGCGCCGCAGCAGCAGCCAGGCCCACACATCCAGGGCAATTACCAGCAAACCTGCCAGCAGGCAAAGCAGACCAAGCAGGTTCATAAGGCGGCAAAGCTGTAGCCCAGCCGGCTAAAATGCGCCAAGTAGCGGGGCAGTACCCACTGCAGGCGGTCCCAGGCCTTTAGGCTGTCATGAAATACGACAATGGATCCCGGCCGGGTATGGGCGATGCTTTTGGCCAGGCAGCGCCGGGGTTGTAGACGGCTGTCGTAATCTGCCGACAGCACATCCCACATAACGATGCGGTACTGCTCCTGCAGCTGCCGGCGCTGCTGGCGACCCATGCGGCCATAGGGCGGACGGAACAAGAGGGGTGCCTGCTGATCCAGATAGGGCGCCAGGGCCTGCTGGCAGCGGGCTACATCCTGCAGGTAGGCCTGCAGGGGGGTCTGGCTACCCTTCAGGTGGTGGTACGTGTGGTTGCCCAGGCGGTGCCCCGCCTGCACAAGCTGCTGCACCAGCTCAGGATGGTTCTGCACATTCTGGCCTACACAGAAAAAGGTGGCCCTGGCATTCCACTGCGCCAGCTGCTGCAGCACCCAGGGGGTAACCTCCGGTATGGGACCATCATCAAAGGTTAGGTAGATCTCCGGGCTGCTGCGGGGCATGTGCCAGAGCAGGTTTGGGTAGAGCTGCTGCAGCCAGCGGGGCGTGAAGTGCAGGTACATGGGTTCAGGACTGGCTCACATAACAGGAGAGCATGGTAATATCATCGCCATACTCATTATTCCCCTTAAAGCCGTCCAGCTCGGCAATCACATTGCGGTGCAGCTCTTCCAGCCTGGTGCTGCGGTGGCGGGCCACCACCTCCTGTATGCGCTCCATGCCAAACTGTTCCTCCTGGGGGCTAAAGGTTTCAGACACCCCATCGGTATAACAGAAGAAGAGAAATTCCTGCAGGTCCTCCAGCGTTTCCATGTTCAGAAAGGGCAGCTTTGGCAGCACCCCCAGCAGCATGGTACCCTGCTCCAGCAGCTGGCACTCATCTTTGCGAAAGAGCATTGGGGGCGGGTGGCCGGCATTTACATAGGTAAGAGTAGCAGCGGCTTCATCATAATAGCCAAAAAAGGCGGTAATAAAATTATCACCCTTGGCGCTTTCATAGATCTGCTCATTGAGCTGGCGCACCATGGTCTCAAGGGGGGCCTTCTGGCGGATAAGGGTGCGCAGCGAGGCCTGAAAGTTGGACATCAGGATGGCCGCCGGCATGCCCTTGCCCGATACATCGGCAATGCAGATCAGGTAGCGGCATTCATCAATACGCAGAAAATCATAATAATCGCCCCCGATGCGGTGGTGCGGAATATAGGTAGCAGCCACTTTAAGCTGGCTGGTCTGGGGCAGGTTATCGGGCAGCAGAAAGCGCTGCACCCCCCGGGCCAGTTCCAGCTCTCGCCGCAGGGCTTCTTCCTGCAGCTGGCGCCGCACCAGTTTTTTGTTTTCAATGGCCACCAGAATAATGTTGGAAAGGGCCTGTACAAAATCCAAGCGGTCCTGACGGCTCAGGGTAGCACCCTCTTCATGGGTTTTATTGCTTACCAGCAAATAGGCCAGCGTACGGTCTTTGTGCCGGATGGGAAATACCCAATCGAACTCCTGCAGCTGCGGGTGCAACTGTTCGGTGGTGGTGGGCTTGGCAAGCTCAAAGAGCGAGGGATGTGCGCCCATTTTCTCAAAGCTGTGTTTGGTGCCATGCTGTACCTGGCACACCCACTGATCATCTTTATGCACCAGCAGGGTAAATTTGCTGATATGCAGGCTGCCCCGTAGCGTAAAGTAAAAAATACGGTAAAGATCCTCTTCCGAAACATTGTTGTTAATGGCTTCTGTAATTTCCAGAACGGCCTTTAACTCCAGCTGCTGCAGCCGGTATCGCTGCTCAAAATCAACTACAGGCATAAAAAATCATTTAATAAGCGTTTTAGGGTCGAAGGCATCCCGCAACCCATTGCCCAGTAAGTTAAACGACAGCACCATCAGGCTGATGGCCAGGGCCGGAAATACCACCAGGTGCCAGCTGTTTTGGGTCCCAATGGCATGATACCCTTCGTAGATCATGATGCCCCAGGAAGGGGTAGGCGGTTGTACGCTTAGCCCCAGAAAGCTCAGGCCGGCCTCCAGCAAAATGGCCGAGGCAAAATTTGCCGTGGCTATGACTATCAGGGAGCCTGCCAGATTGGGCAGCACATGCCCCCAGATGATCTGCCGGTTGTTGAGCCCATAGGCCCGGGCAGCTTCAATATAGACTTTTTCCTTAATACTTAAAATTTCTCCCCGCACAACCCGGGCCACATCTACCCACATGGTAAGGCCCACGGCTATAAAAGCCACAAACACCCCCCGGCTCTGCAGCGCAAGGCTGATGGCAATCACCAGCATAATGCCGGGGATGGACCACACCACCGACATCAGCCACATGATGAGCGTATCTACCCAGCCACCAAAGTAGCCGGCCAGGGCCCCCAGCCCCACACCCAGCACCAGCGACACCAGCACCGATACCAGCCCGATTGACAGGGAAATGCGGGCGCCATACATCAGGCGCTCAGCATATCCCGTCCCGATTTGTCGGTCCCCATCAGGTAGTAGCGGGATTCAAGGCTCCTGCTCAAAGCGCTCCAGCAAGTCGGTTGGCTGATCTGC
>NZ_AODQ01000170.1 GCF_000348925.1 Cesiribacter andamanensis AMV16
CAAAAAACCGAAGACCGACTCCATGATTGCTCCTTTTATTCAAAACCTGTCCATTGCGCCCTTAACCCCATGCAGGAAGCTGCCCTGGAGGCCGCCAGCCGGCAGGATCTTATCTTGCTGTCGCCCACCGGCTCGGGCAAAACACTGGCCTTTTTGCTGCCCCTGCTGCCCCTGCTGCGGCCCGATGTGCGGGGGGTGCAGGCTCTGGTGCGGCGCCTTCCCGGGAGCTGGCCCTGCAGATCGAGGGGGTTTTTCGCAAAGGGGGCTCCGGCTTTAAGGTAAACTGCTGCTATGGAGGGCATTCCATGCGCATTGAGCAGAACAACCTGAGCCAGCCGCCGGCCGTGCTGGTGGGTACTCCCGGCCGCATTGCCGATCACCTGCGGCGGCAGACGTTTGAGCCGGGCAGCATCCGCCTGCTGGTGCTGGATGAGTTTGATAAGGCCCTGGAGCTGGGCTTTGAGGCGGAGATGTCTTTTATCATCGGCCAGCTGCCGGGGGTGCGCCGGCGCATCCTCACCTCGGCCACTCAACTGGAGCACATCCCGGACTTTGCAGGCCTGCAGGACCCCCTGGTGCTGAACTTCCTGAGCGACAGTACGCCGGCAGGCCTTGCCCTAAAAAGGGGTGCGGGCCGAAGGGGCCGATAAACTGGAAGTGCTCTACCGCCTGCTGTGCCACATTGGCGAAAGCCCGGCGCTGGTCTTTTGCAACCACCGGGAGGCTGTGGACCGTATTTCGGTGCTGCTGATTGAGATGGGCATTGCCCATGGGGTGTTTCATGGCGGCATGGAGCAGGAGGAGCGGGAGCGGGAGCTCATCAAATTCCGCAACGGCAGCCACCGCCTGCTCATTACCACCGACCTGGCCAGCCGGGGGCTTGATATCCCGGAGATCGAGCATGTGATCCACTACCAGCTGCCGCCCGATGAAAAAGCCTTTGTGCACCGCAACGGACGCACCGCCCGCATGAAAGCCGAGGGCACCTCCTGGCTGGTGATGGCCGAAGAGGAGCGCCTGCCCGCTTACCTGCCCGAAGCCCCCGCCCTGGAAGAGTTGCCCCAAACCCTGCCACCCCCGCCCAAGCCCCAATGGGCCACCCTCTACATTGGCGCCGGCAAAAAAGACAAGGTGAATAAAATAGATGTGGTAGGCCTGCTGCTGCAGAAGGGGGGGCTGCAGAAAGAGGAGCTGGGCCTCATAGAGGTGCTTGATAAGAGCGCCTTTGCTGCCGTAAAACGTCAGAAGGCCCCGGCCGTGGTGGAGCGGCTCAGGTGGGAAAAGATCAAAACCAAAAAAGTAAAGATCGCCATCTCAAAGTAAGGGAGACAGCCGGAAGTCGTGCCACGAATAGCTCGTGGCACGACGGTAGCCTGCGGGCGTTGCTCAAGTGGTGCCACGAATAGCTCGTGGCACCACGCGGCCCTGCTCGCCCTCCTTACTTTCGCTTAAACAGCTGGGTGATGGTCTTGCTCATGTCCTGCAGCGAATCATGCACCGAGGGGTTGCGCAGGCTGGTGTGGCTTTCATCCGAGATGCCCAGCTGCATGGGGTAGACCAGGATGTAGTTATTCTCCTGAAAATACTTGTTCAGATAGGAAGGGATCTTGGCCATCTGGCTGTTGTAGGAGGGGTAGTTGCGGCGGCTCATCACAATCAGCAGGTTGTCATTTTCCTTTACCTCCCGGGCCAGGATCAGGAAGTCATTCCAGTCGGTAAAGGTGTGAAACTCGGCCTCAACCGGGTGCTTGGCATGCACCTCCTTGATGTAAGTGAGGGTGCCCATGCTGCCAAAGAACACCAGCTTGGCGCCCGTATTGCGCCCAATGTTCCAGACCCGCAGCAGCCAGTACAAAAAGCCGCTTTCCCGCTCGGCATAGTCCGGCACTACAATAATATAGCGGCTGATGGTGGCCAGGGGCTGCGCCGGTTTGTAAATAAGGGTGGTGGTGTTGCAACGGGTAAGAATGCCCTCGGTGAGGTTGCCCAGAAAGGAATCACTCATGCCCTTTTGCTGATGCAGGCCAATGATCATGTCGGTGATCTTGTTTTCCTTTACCACATTGGTGATGCCGTTTACGGTATTAAGGTCATAGCGCAGCAGCTCCTGCACCTGCGTATCGGTGGCGGCGCCTACCACCACCGCTTTTTTCAGGACCTTGCGCGCATTTTTCTCAGTGACCCCTTCCGGGTTGCTCTCCGGGATAATGTTGAGCGCATAAAGGCCGGTTTTGTTGAGCGATGATTTGATGGTAACGCCCAGGTTGATGAGCTCCTCAACGGTTTCGCTGTTGTTGACCGGGATCAGGATGCGCTCATCGGTGCTGGGGTCTGCGGCAGCCTCATCTTCCTGACCCGAATCTTCCAGAGCCAGTTGCTGGGCGCCCCGCTGGGCCATCACAGAAGCAATGGTGCAGGTGACCAGAATCATCAGAATGGTGCCGTTGAGCACACTTTCGCTCAGCAGCCGGATGGGGGCTCCATCTGGCGTTTCGCCCAGAATAATGTTGTAGCCTACCAGCACGGCCGCCAGGGTAGCGGCTGCCTGGGCATTGCTCAGGCCAAAGACCACATCCCGCTCGGCCCTGGAGAAGCGGAACGTCTTCTGGCTGAGCCAGGCTGCCAGAAATTTGGCCACAGTGGCCACTACCGTCATCACAATGGCCACAAGAATGGTATCCAGATCCTGCACAAAGGCGCGGTAATCAATCAGCATGCCTACCCCGATCAGAAAAAAAGGAATGAACAAGGCATTGCCTACAAACTCGATGCGGTTCATGAGCGGCGAGGTGGAGGGAATGAGCCGGTTAAGCGCCAGCCCGGCCAGAAAGGCCCCGATAATGGCTTCGATGCCGGCCGCTTCGGCCAGGAAGGAGGCCAGAAACACCATGCCCAGCACAAAGATGTACTGGGAGATATTGTCCTCAAAGCGCTTGAAAAACCAGCGGGCAATGGGCGGAAACACAAAGACCACAATCAGGCCAAAGGCCACAACCGATACCCCCAGCCGAATCCAGAACTCCTGTGAAAGCTCGCCTGTGGACATGCCCGCAATAACGGCCAGTACCAGCAGGGCCAGGGTATCGGTGATCATGGTACCCCCCACGGTAATGTTTACGGCCCGGTTCTTGGCCACACCCAGCTTGCTGATCAGGGGATAGGCAATAAGCGTATGCGAGGCAAACATGGAGGCCAGCAGCACTGAGGTAGGCATGCTGAAGCGGAGCAGGTACAGCCCCGCCAGGGTACCCAGCACCATGGGAATCACAAAGGTATAGAGGCCAAAGACAATGCTCTTGCTGCTGTTTTTCTTAAAGTCGCCCAGATCAATCTCCAGCCCCGCCAGAAACATGATGTAGAGAAGCCCTACCGTGCCAAAGAGCACAATGCTGCTGTCGCGTTCCATCAGGTGCAGCCCGTTGGGGCCAATAATGGCGCCGGCAATGATAAGACCGATCAAGTGCGGGATCCGGATCTTGTTCAGCAGCAGGGGCGCAAACAGGATGATGAACAGGATCACTGAAAAGATCAGCACCGGATTTTTCAGCGGCAGCGAAAGATCAAATTCGGCTAAAAGAATCATATAAAAAGTAGGTAGATCCCCCTTTTTGCGGAACGCATTGGAGGATGATGGAGCATTACGCGTTCAACATGGCAAGGTTAGCCTGCGCAGCCGAAAAGATGCTTGTCTGCCTCAACCCCACGCCACGTTCAGCAAAGATAAAAAGAAGTTAGCCATCAGCAGTATGCACGGCAAGGGTCTGTAAAGGGGCTGCCGCTTCTTATGCCTGAAGGCAGAGGCTGAAAATCTGCCTTGTTAGCTACCTGCAGGCTCCAGGGCACAAAGTGTTCCTGGCGATTCAGACTAAAGGGCTGCAGGCGCTTTTGATAGGCCTTCTGTCTACAACAAGGGTGGAGTTGTTTTCTTCCTGCGATTGCTTCTCTCTCTATATATAAGAATAAGAAATATCACCGGACGGTAGCTTAGAGGCAGGGGTGTAGGCCCGATCGGCACGGCCACTCCGCTGGCTTGCACTAAGCAGGGGGTTGTTTATGCACTTCTTTCCCGATTTGAGGGGGTAAGGCCGCCAGATGCTTTGGCCAGCAGCCACAGGCCTATCAGGAGAAAGCCCAGGGTTTTCATGGTCCAGGCGTTTAGTCCCACCTGGGGCAGGCCCAGATAAAAGCGCAGGCTACCCAACACCAGCAAAAACCAGCCCATGATCCGCTTCCACTGCAGCTTGCGTCTGGCGCCTTCTTCGGGATCTGTGCGTACCATTTCCGCTTCTTTTTCATGCAGCAGATCAAAGGAATCCAGCTTTTGTTCGTGCAGCTGAGCAACAATGGCCTCCAGCGACTCCCCCTCTGCCAGGCGTTGCTGCACCAGCTCCTCGGGCTGCGCCTGCGAACGGGCATAGTCCTCCTGTAGGTGCTGCGGATCGATCTTGCGCTCCCGCAAGACCTCTCTGGCTGCCTGCAGGGCCTCAGGGCGGTAATCGTCGGCCCGTTCGGTGATTAGCCCAATCAGTTCCTGATCGGGCAGCAGGCGCATTCGGTCTAGAAAAGGGTTCATCGGCATGCAGAGGGGTACATGGGGTTTTCGCTAACCTACCCCTTTTAACGCAAGGTTACAAGCGCACTCAACAGGGCATAGGGGCCTGGCTATGTAATGTTACCAGGAGAGGGGCGCACTTTTTATCGCAGTTCGGTCAAGGCACCGCTTGCTAGGGGAAGAGCATAAATCAACCTGGTTATATAGTTTCCCGGGTCTGTGGCTCAAAGGCCTGGGAATAGAACAGAGGGTATGGGTTGCGATGGTAAACGGAGATGCGCTATTAAGGGATCCGTAGCGTTTCCTCTCCAAAATCAAGTGTCAGGGCAAAAAGGGTAGAGCTGCCATTGTCATTATCAGCCACGGCCACCAGCTCCAGGGTCTGGCCCTTTTGGCCTGCCACATCCAGCGACTCCAGCTTTTCCAGCAGGGGGTTGCCCGAGGGGTCCAGCAGCAACCAACTGGAGGTAGTCAGGTCCTGCTCCGGCTGCCGGCTATCCAGCAGGCCAATAAAGCTGCCCAGGATATCCCCATCGTCAATCCAGTTTTCGGTATCTTCTACCGTAGCGGTAAACAGAATTTTGCTGGTGCCGGGCCATACGCAGGCACCGGATATTCGCGCCAGTTTGCCGGCTATGCTGGGCAGTTGCAGGGGGTGTATTTCCAGCGAAAGCTGCTCGGCCGGCAGTATACCCTGCAGAAACTCGGCAAAGCGGGACCACGAAAGCCGGATCAGGCTGTTGGTGCCCCTGTTAAACAGGTAGAGCTGCTCCTCCAAAACCAGGGCGCCTTCCAGGTTCAGCTGCTCCCGCCCTATATGCAGGCGGTTGGCCAGGTGGTTGTAGAAGGGGGTAAGGCTGTACTGCCTGAACTGCCCGGGCGCCTGTAGCGGAATCTGGAGCAGCACATCCCGCTGAGGGGAAAGCGAGCCAGAGCCCAGGGCATAAAGCACTGCCGAGGGGCCCTCTCCCAGCGTAAAGAGACTTTCCAGATCTGGTTTTGCTTGTTTGGGAATGCGGCTGCTATCCTCATAGGCCGGAAAAAGGAGCACGCGCTCCTGCAACTCCCAGTCAGCCGTTAAGCGGTAGAGGTAGGGGGCATCATCACCCACCAGGTAGAGGCTGTCGCTGACCAGCGCAAGGCCGGAGCCCGATGATACAGCGGGGAGTAGCTTGCTGCGCTGCAGCTGAAGGTAGGGGGCAGGGGTATGGGGCATACAGCAGGGTAGGTATAAAAGAACCAGAAGCAGCAGCAGGTGTGGGGAGGGTGGATGCATCCTGCCAAAATACATAGGATGACCGGCAAAGAAGAGGGGTAAGCGAAAAAAACAAAGAAAAGCATGAAAGCTACCACTAAAGCGCAACCTGTCCGGCTCACTTCTCGTTAAACCTGCTGTTCTGAAAAACAGGCAGCTCTCAGAGGCTGTGGCCGGCAGCAAATTACCCGATTTGGCGATTTGAATACCTCATTTCCTGTACGATCCTGCAACCCTTGCAATAGGTAGCCATTCCCTCTTTGGCAGAAGGGGGAAGTTGTGCTGCCTTTTGTTGTTTAAGAAATGGGGAAGAGCAGCAGAAAATGGGAACCAATTTTCGAAAACATCGCCTTATTACTTGGTACGCCAGACAGGAAAACGGTATATTGCCTTAATTGTTTGCTGGCTTTTTTGTTTTTGGAATACTCTTTTTGAACAGGCCCTAACGCAATTGATAATTCCATTGGCAGCAGCTCCGGTAAGGGTACTCACTACCCCCGGGCACTTCCTACACCTTTAACCTATATATGCGCATTATGAAGGTACAGGCTGAAACAGCAGAAATCAAAGAGCGCCTGCTTACTGATTCCGAGCTGTACGATACCCTGCTCAAAGTCCGGAACGGCGATTTCTCCGTTCGCTTTCCCTCGGATCAGGTGGGATTACCGGGCAAATTCTGGGATACCCTTAATGAGATTATCGAGCTCAATGAGCAAATGGTAGAAGAATTCTCTTCTGCCGCAAAAACCATAGGCAAGGAAGGCAAGCTTTCCCGGCGCATTGAGCTGGAAGGAGGCAAAGGCTCCTGGAACCGGAGCGTGCGCTGTGTGAATGAGTTGATCACCGACCTGGTGCAGCCCACTACCCAGATTGCCGAGGTGATCAGCGCCATTGGTAAAGGCGATCTTTCCCGCGAAATGCCCCTGCACGTAGACGGGCATAAGCTCAAAGGCGAGTTCCTGCGCATCGCCAAAGAGGTAAATGCCATGGTTACCCAGCTGAACCTCTTTACCCAGGAGGTAACCCGCGTGGCCCTGGAAGTAGGTAAAGAAGGTAAACTGGGCGGTCAGGCCCGGGTAAAAGGGGTAGGCGGTACCTGGAAGGACCTCACCGACTCGGTAAACCAGATGGCCTCTAACCTGACCACCCAGGTACGCTCCATTGCCGACGTAACCACAGCGGTGGCCAAGGGCGACCTTTCCAAAAAAATTACGGTAGACGTAAAAGGCGAAATTCTTGAGCTGAAAAACACCATCAACACCATGGTGGACCAGCTCAACGCCTTTGGTAGTGAAGTAACCCGGGTAGCGCGCGAGGTAGGTACAGAAGGGAAGCTGGGCGGCCAGGCCAACGTGCCCGGCGTAGGCGGTACCTGGAAGGACTTAACGGATTCGGTAAACCAGATGGCCTCGAACTTAACAGGCCAGATGCGGAACATCGCCAACGTAACCACGGCGGTGGCCAAAGGTGACCTTTCCAAGAAAATTACGGTAGAAGCCCAGGGCGAGATCCGGGAGCTGAAAGATACCATCAATACCATGGTGGACCAGCTGAATGCCTTTGGTAGTGAGGTAACACGGATGGCCCGGGAGGTAGGTACGGAAGGAAAGCTGGGCGGCCAGGCCAACGTGCCGGGCGTAGGCGGTACCTGGAAAGACCTGACCGACTCGGTAAACCAGATGGCCAGCAACCTGACGGAGCAGATGCGAAACATCGCAGAAGTAACAACCGCGGTGGCCAAGG